>JAKAOS010000186.1 GCA_021823165.1 Actinomycetes bacterium
CCTTCCGAAATGGTACAGAAGCGCAGTGACCAGCTCACCTCGGGCGGCGAATTTGTCTGCCATGCGCTTTTTGATCGAGTCGGGCTGAGCTCGACCAAGTCTCGTTGAAGAGCACGGGCGTCCCATCGTGACGGCCAGGCGGTCGTGTGTCATTTTGCGTCTGTGGGGTGCCACTATGCTGAGCGTCGAATAGCTTCGGAGGCGATCTTGGGATACCGCCGTGCGTGTTCCCACCAGGGCGTGTGTTCCCATGGGGGCAGGAGGGCCCAACCTGGCCTTGAGGTGGTCCCCCTGGCCAATGGGTCGTCTTCGAGGGTGCCTGGCTCATGACTCCCCGGCCGTATTGGGCGGCAGTGTGGGGTGGCACGCGGGTGGGAGTGTGGTCGGGATGAGGGAGGCCGAGCAGACCGCGGTGCAGTTTGCCGGCGCCGTGGAGCGAACTGCCGTCGAGGTGGATGAACTCGTGAAGCGGTATCCCGGCTCCTTGGTCAATGCTGTAGACAACGTGTCCTTCAGGGTTGCTCGCAGGGAAGTATTCGGCCTGTTGGGGCCCAACGGAGCGGGGAAGACGACGACTGTGGCCGTGCTCACCACCCGGGCCCGACCCACATCAGGCAAGGCCGTTGTGGCGGGTGTGGACGTCGTTGCACAACCCGTTGCGGCACGGGCTCGGCTGGCGGTGGTGCCACAGCGTTCAAATCTGGACCGCTCGCTCTCCATCCGCGACAACCTGATCTTTCACGCCGCCTATCACGGCGTGGCTGCTTCGGATAGGTCAAAGCGCGCAGATGCCCTGCTGGCCGAGTTCGGCCTTGCAGATCGGGCCAAGGACAGGCCGGATTTCTTCTCCGGTGGACAGTCCCAGCGGGTCATGATCGCCCGTGCTCTCATGCACTCACCCGAGGTGCTCTTCCTGGACGAGCCGACCACGGGCCTAGACCCCGCAGCACGTCTTTTTGTATGGGAGCGAATCCGGGCAATGAGCCGAGCAGGGGTCACCATCATTCTCACGACGCACTCGATGGAGGAGGCCTCTGCGTTGTGCGACAGGGTGGGGATCATGGACCGGGGTCACCTACTTGCACTGGATAGCCCCACCAACCTCGTCCGTTCCCTGCCAGGCAGCGCCACCGTCGAGCTTGCAATCCAGCCGCCAGATGCCTCTTCATTAGAGAGTTTCACCACACGGCTGAGGTCCCTGGAGGGAGTGGAGGCGGTCGAGGTGCTTCGGGGCGAGTTCGGCAGCCCGATCCGCATACGGCTCTCGGTAAGGGGAGAGGCAACGGCGCTGGTGGCGCCCGCGGCCTCACTTGCATCCGAAGCCGGCCTGGGCGTGAAAGACGTTCGTCTCGGGACCGCCACCTTGGAGGACGTCTTCATCCACCTCACGGGGAGGACCCTGCGATGAACCTGGAGACGCTCGAGGCTGCACAAGCCAGCACCCCCACCATGAGCAGCCAGCTGAAGGCAGGCCTCTCGGTGCTTCACCGCGATGTGACCGTCACCGCCCACGAACTGCCGGCCTTCTTGGCCCAGGTCATCCTCCAACCCCTTTTCCTGTTGTTCGTCTTTGGCAAGGTGCTCGGTTCACTGGGCTACACCCAGGGCAACTATGCCCAGCTCCTCTTCCCGGGGTTGGTGGCCCTCACGGTGGTGATGACCGGAATGCAGTCCCTTGCGTTCCCCCTCGTCGCCGAGTTCGGTTGGACCATGGAGATAGAGGACCGGCTCTTGGCCCCGATGCCCCACTGGCTGGTTGCTGCCGAAAAAGTGGTCTTTGCCACCATGCGGGCCCTCGTGGCGGCGCTCATCATGATCCCAGTCGGGATCGTCGTCCTCGGCGGCATTCCCTGGCGCTGGGAGGGGTTTCCTCTTTTCGTCGGCATGCTGTTATTCGGGGCCGTCCTGGGCTCCTCTATCGGCATGGTGGTCGGGACGCTGGTAACGCCCACCATGATCAACATCGTCTTCTCGCTGATCTTCACCCCCCTGTTGTTCACCGGCTGCAGCCAGTATCCCTGGCCTTCCCTCTCCCGCATCAGGTGGTTCCAGATCCTGACGGCGGCCAACCCCATGACCTATGTGAGCGAGGGCCTCCGGGCTGCCATGGTTCCCTACGTTCCCCACATGCCGGCATGGGTCTGTCTGGCTGCCCTGGCTGGCTGGGTGCCGGCACTGCTCCTGGTCGGCCGGGCCGGCTTCAGGCGTCGCACCGTGCTCTGATCACCTGTCCTTTTGCCACTCGTGCTCTGGTGACCGCACTTGCTGCTGGACCGGTTGCTGCACCGGTCACTGATGCCTTCCAATCCTTACGACTCCCCAGCGAACCGAGGGGGCTCGGCTCAGCCTCGATCGTGGGACTGCCCCGCCAGGCGCACATAGGCGGCGAGGGCAGCTATCACCAAACCAACCGCTCCGTGAGGCCGTCCACATCGGTCGCTGCCATGTGAGAATCACAAGATTCCTAATGATTCCTAAATGGCCCCTTACGTGTGGGAATACGTCCCTGATGGCTCTCGGTCGGCCACTTCCTAACACTTCCTAAAACCGCCGGGTGCTCCGTGAGTGTGCCGGGTTCACCCGGGCCGATAGATCGTTCGGCAGGTGCCTACCCGGACGATCATCACCTCGCCCTTGGCGTCATCGACCCGGTAGATGACGCGGTACTCGGCCCGCCGAGCCGAGTACATCCCGCCCAGCTCGTCCCGAAGTGGCTTTCCCAACCGGTAGGGGTCGGCGGAGAGGGCGCCGTAGACGAACTCGACGATGACGGCGACGACCCGTGGCACATCGACTTCCAACCGGTCCATGTCCCGCGAGGCCCTGGAGGACCATCGGACCTCCAACGGTCTAAGACTTCACCCAGCGGACCCGCGCTTCGGCTTCGGTGATGATCGGA
>JAKAOS010000048.1 GCA_021823165.1 Actinomycetes bacterium
TGCGATCAGGGCGGTTGCGCACCTGGAGGGCGCCCAGGTGATATTCGTGGACACCCCGGGGCTTCACCGTCCCCGCACGCTGCTCGGCGAGCGGCTTAATGATTCCGCCCGGGCGGCCATGGACGGTATCGACGTGGCGATTGCCGTCTTCGATGCCACCTGCGCGGTGGGCAAGGGCGATGCCATGGTTGCCCGCCAGGTTGGGCGGGAGGGGTTAGCAGTTCTGAACAAGGCAGATGCCGCCTCCGCGTCCCAGTTGGCCGCCCGGTCGAGGGAACTGGCGGAGTTCTTTGCATCCGAGCCGTTGGCGGTCTCGGGCCTCACCGGCCAGGGGGTGGACGCCCTGGCGGCCAAGGTGGCCTCCTGCATGCCCGAGGGACCACCGTTGTATCCCCCCGAGGCGCTGGCTGAGATGAGCGAGGGGGAGTGGGTGGCCGAGCTGGTGAGAGAGCAGTTGCTTGCCCTGGTAAAGGACGAGCTTCCCCACTCCATTGCTTGCAGGGTGACCGAGTGGGAGCCCCCGGTGGTCCGGGTCGAGATCCTGGTGGAGCGGAGCAGTCAAAAGGCAATAGTGGTCGGCAAGGGCGGTGCCAACCTCAAAGCCGTCGGCATCGCAGCCCGCGAACAGATGCCCAAGGGCACCTATTTGGATCTGTTCGTAAAAGTCAGCCGCGACTGGCAGCGAAGGCCAAAGGAGCTGGACAGCCTGGGTTTGTGAGGCCTCAGGTCGCCTTCAGGCCCAAACCCGTCGCCTGGAGCACCCGAGACCGGCCGTGGCTGATGGCACCTATCTCGGCAAGCTGAGCCAAAACCTCGTTCCGGCGTATCAGGGCCGCATGCGGGTGCCGCAGTGGGTCGTAGCCGGTGGGGGATTGCACGAGGCCCGCCAAAAGGGCCGCCTGCTGCCAGTCGATCGCCCCGGCCCGCTTGCCGAAGTAGCGGAGGCTGGCCTGCTCTACGCCCCAGGAGCCATCGCCGAAGTAGGCGGCATCTAGGTACATCTGCATGATCTTTGTTTTGGGAAAGCGAATCTCCAGCTTGGCGGCAATGCCCACCTGTTCCAGCTTGACCAGGACCGAAGAGCCGTTGCCGGTGTAGATGCGCTTGGCGAGCTGTTGGGCAAGGGTGCTGCCCCCCTGGGCTCCGCCGCCCTGCAGGTGGCCCCAGGACCAGCGGGCAACGCCATAGCCGATGTCCAACAGCGGCGGGGCACCAAAGGCATGGTCCTCGATTGCCACCAAAGAACGCGACACCCGGACGGGGGGTGGGTAGGGGGTTGGCAGTCCGTGGTTTTCGGAAATGACGCCCTCGGCAAGTGCTGGGGCATTGGAAACACTGGGTAGGGAAGTCCACCCAACGACGCCTGCGGCCAACACAAGGGCGCCCAGATATCCAACAGCTAGCGCCCATCGCAAAGACCTTCGGTGCCTGCTGGCTGTCCGCCCGGCCCGCGCACCGCGGCCGGTTTGCCCATCTGGGGTGGCACCGTGCTCGAGGCTGTTCAGGGTTCCCATGGCACAGTGCCGTTTGCTAAGAGTTTCATTGACCCAGCTTTCGCTTACGGAAGTTCCCTCGCGTGACGCAGTTTCGTTGGGGAGGCTGCATCGAGCCGGCGCCAATCGCTTCGTCCAGGCTAGGTGGTCGTTGCCCATATGGTCAGGCGCCCGCTTCGGGCGGTGTTGTCCCTGGTGCCAATCCGTGCCGGTGCCGGCGGCGTAAAGACTTCTGGGCCGCAGTGGCACTAAGTTCAATGCCGTGGAGCTTGACGGCATCGATTCGAGGCGGATCCCCCGTCACGTCGGCTGCGTTATGGATGGCAACGGGCGCTGGGCCGCCAAGCGGGGCCTTGCTCGCACCGAGGGCCATGCCGCGGGCGAAGAAGCGCTCATGGATGCGGTCTATGGCGCACTGGATCTCGGGATCAGCTGGCTTACCGTCTATGCCTTCTCTACCGAGAACTGGAAGCGCCCGCAGGACGAGGTGCGTTTTCTCATGGGCTTCAACGAGGGCATTATGGTTCGCCGCCGTGAGGAACTCTCCGCCGAAGGAGTGCGTATCCGCTTCGCCGGCCGGCGGGACTGGAGGGTGCCCCGCCGGATCGTCCGCCAGATGGACGCCACTACCTCCCTGACCCAGGCCAACAGGCGCCTGACCCTCACCTTTGCCTTCAACTACGGGGGACGGGCCGAGATCGTCGACGCCGTCCGTTCGTTGATGAAAAGCGGGATTCGTCCCGAAAAGGTGAGTGAGCGCTCGATAGCTCAGCACCTCTACTTCCCCGATATGCCAGATCCCGATCTCGTGGTCAGGACATCGGGCGAGTACCGGATATCGAACTTCTTACTTTGGGAACTGGCTTACGCGGAGCTGGTCTTTACCGAGGTGCTATGGCCGGACTTCCGCCGCCAGCACCTTTTCGAGGCCGTGAGGGAGTACCAGGCCAGAGATCGCAGGTATGGGGGGGTGGAATCTTGAACCAGTCCAACTCCGAGGGGAACTCAAAGCTTGATGGTGCCGCGATGAGCGACGGCTCCGGCGGCCGCCGGACATATAGGCGGCGGACGGGTTTGGCAAACGTGGCGACCCTTGGGGTAGGGGTAATGATCGCCTCTGCGGCCGTGCTTGCGTTCCTCAATGCTCCCGGCATGCGTGACATGCTGGTCAGCGTCTTGGTGGTGGCGGCGCTGGTGGCCATTGGCGCAAGGATGCAAAGGCGCTGAGGATGGCCGCTTTGGTGCGGATCCTTTTCCTGGCCGCCTCGTGAGCCTTTATCGCACCAGGGGAATCGTGCTCCGCACAACACGACTTGGCGAGGCCGACCGCATCGTGAACCTGGTGACCGAGGACCGGGGCAAGGTCCGTGCGGTGGTGAAGGGGGTGCGCCGGACCGCAAGTCGTTGGGGGGGGCGCATGGAGCCGCTCATGCACGTCTCTCTCATGGCCTGGAACGGGCGTGAGCTGGATACCGTCACCCAGGCCGAGGTGGTCGAGGTTTTCAAATGCGTCCGGGAGGACCTGAACCGCATGGCCAAGGCGGCTGTGATGGCCGAGGTGGTGGACCGGCTCTGCCACGACCAAAGCGACGACCCCGCCCCCTATCGCATGCTGCGGGGTGCCTTGGCGTCTTTGGACTCCGCAGACTCCCCGGCGATCGTGGGGGCATTTTTGTGGAAGCTTTTGGCTCAAGAGGGTGCTGCCCCGGTGCTGGAAATATGTGCAGGTTGTGGGGGAGAGGGACCACTCCGCTACTTCGACCCGGCGGCGGGCGGCGCTACCTGTGGATCCTGTCGTGGCGGGCGGCCGTTGTCACCCGGGGCCGCCGATGCGATTGCAGGAGTGCTTGGCGGTCGGCTGAACTCGGTGTTACGCGAATGTGATTCGCGTACCGCATCTGAGATGGAACGCCTGGCAGCGGCCGCGATGGAGCACCATTTGGAACGAAGGCTTTGGAGCCTGGGCGTGCTGGAGCGCTGAAGCCGAAGCCGGTTGGCCACAGGTGGAACTCCCGACGCCCTATCCTGCCCTTATGGCCCAAGAGCGGATCCCAGACCTGATGGACAAGGTTGTGAGCCTTTGCAAACGCCGAGGCTTTATTTTCCAATCTGCCGAGATCTACGGCGGTTTTCGCTCCACCTATGACTACGGGCCCCTCGGGGTCGAGATGCTGCGGCACGTCAAAGACGCCTGGTGGAGAGAGGTCGTGCAGATGCGCCACGACGTCGTGGGGATCGATGCAGCCATACTTTCCTCGCCCCGGATATGGCAGGCCTCTGGGCATTTGGCCAACTTCACCGATCCGCTGGTCGACTGCCGCAGCTGCAAGGAGCGTTGGCGTGCCGACCACATCGGCGATCACTGCCCCAAGTGCGGCTCGACAGACCTCACCTCAGCCAGGGCCTTCAATCTGATGTTCGAGACCCACGTCGGGCCCGTCTCCGATGCTTCCTCTGCGGCATATCTCCGTCCCGAGACCGCCCAGGGGATGTTCATCAACTTCGCAAACGTCCTCCAGACCTCGCGTAAGGCCCCTCCCTTCGGCATTGCCCAGATAGGAAAGTCCTTCCGTAACGAGATAACCCCGGGCAACTTCGTCTTCCGGACCAGGGAGTTCGAACAGATGGAGATGGAGTTCTTCGTTCCCCCGGACCAGGCAGACCACTGGCACGAGCACTGGATCTCAGAACGGCACAGGTGGTATGTGGGCCTGGGGATGAAAGAGGAGAACCTGCGCCTGCGACCCCATGACAAAGACGAGCTTTCCCACTACTCCACGGCCACCACCGACGTCGAGTACCTGTTCCCCTGGGGTTGGGGGGAACTAGAGGGAATAGCCAATCGCACCGACTTCGACCTGCGAGCGCACGCCAAAGCATCGGGCGAGAAGCTCGAATACTTCGATCAGGCCAGCGGTGCAAGGTATTACCCCTATGTGATAGAGCCCGCCGCAGGTGCCACCCGTGCGATGATGGCCTTTTTGATCGACGCCTACGACGAGGACAGCATCGGGGGGGAGCAGCGCACGGTGCTCCGGTTGCATCCCCGGCTGGCCCCCTATTCGGTGGCGGTGCTGCCGCTTTCGAAAAAGGAGCCGCTGCCCGCTCTGGCCAAGGAGGTCCTCTCGCTTATCCAGCCGTATTTCGTTTGCGACTACGACGAGACGCAATCCATCGGCCGCCGCTACCGTCGCCAGGACGAGATCGGGACCCCATATGTGGTCACGGTGGACTTCGAAAGCATCGATGACCGCCGGGTCACCATTCGCGAGCGCGACACCACCCAACAGGACCGCATCCCCATCGACTCCTTGGCAAAGGAGCTCACAGCCAGGTTGTCAGGCTGAACCGGGCGTGAAGATGCTCGCCAGGCCCTCTGCCAAGGGGCTGCACAAGCCCAGGCGCCAAGGAGCCGGCCGGGTTCGGAAGGGGACGGTGGGGCAATACGGGGCTCCGTCACGCGGTGCTTGGCAGCGGGTGGGCGAGTTCGTATGGATCCTGGCCGTGGCGGCGGTTGGGATGGCAGTCATCTTCTCCAGGCGCCCGGATGCCTTTCTGAATCCCCAGCTCTGGGCCGAGGACGGTGGCGTGTGGTTTCAGGACGCTTACAACGTGGGCCCGTGGCGGCCGCTGCTGTGGCCACACACCGGCTACTTCCAGACGTTCCCAAGGCTCGTGTCCGACATTGGCCTCACCCTCCCCCTAAGCCAACTGCCGATGCTGGACTGCTATGTGGCGGCGGCAGTGCAGTTGCTTCCTGCATTGATGATCGCCTCCCGGCGCTTTGGCCAACTGATTCCCAGACGATGGGTGAGGCTGTGGTTGGCCGGGGTCTATCTGGCGATCCCCAACTCCTATGAACTGAATGTGAACCTGACCAACGCCCAGTGGCACCTGGCTCTGGCTGCTGTCCTTCTGGTGGTGGCACCGGCTTTGTCCAGGGTGGGCAAGGCCGCGGACTTCTTTGTCCTGGCGCTCTCGGGACTGACGGGTCCGTTCGCCATAGCACTGGCTATTCCGGCATGGCTTTCGTGGCTGTGGCAGCGTTCGGGTTGGCGACTCCTTTTGGCCACAGCCATAAGCGGCTTCGGGGGCATCCAGGTCTATGCGCTGTTCAGCGGCCAACAGCATCGCCCGCTTGCCGCCAGCATCTTCAATACCAGCGTGCCACAGACCCTCAGGGTCCTGGCGGGTCAGGTGGGTGCCGGGCTGTTGGTGGGGGAGAAGGGATATGCGTGGCTCCAGCCACATGCGTGGTGGCCCGATGCGGCCTTCGCCACTTCCGGGGTTGCCGCCGTCGCGGTGGTTTACTGCTTGATAAGAGGCACCGCTGGGTTGAGGGTGTTCACTCTTTTTGCCATCTTCGTGCTGGGCGGGGCGCTGCTTGCCCCGGCAAGCCTGGGCGGCCCCGGGCGGCTTGCGATCCCGGGGTATGGCTCCCGTTACTGGCTGATCCCCATGCTCGCCCTGGCCGCCTGTTTGACCTGGATGCTTGGTCGGGAGCGGGTCTGGTTCGCCCGAGTGCTCGCGGCGGCTGCGGTAGCGACGATGCTGGGGGTGGGGATGAGGCTTGACTGGGTCTACGAGCCCCTGCCAAATCTGCACTTCGGCCATTACGCTCTGCAGTTCGCCAAGGCGGCTCCCGGCAGCGTCGTCCGCATCCCAATAAATCCGCCGAGCTGGACGATGGTTCTGATCAAGCACTAGCCATGGCCAGCGTGCTTGCACCGGCCTGAGAGCCGGCCCAGCCAAACCCGGCCCGGCCCAGCCAAACCTGGGTGGCGTTGGCTCTGGTCGCCTGCGACAGTGCCGGCCCTCACCACGATGGTTAGGGTGAGGAGCTGTGCGCCTGGTCATAGTGAGTGCCCATTACCCGCCCGACTTCACAAGCGGTGCCACCCTGGTTGCCCAGAGGACTGCTCGCGGGGCCGCCAGGGCCGGCCATGAGGTGCATCTCTACGCCGGTTGGATCGGCGGCGGTCGTCCCGATGCGGCCGAGAGGAAGCCCATGGAGTCCTGGGAGGAGGTCGACGAGGCGGGGGTGAGGATTCGCTGGGTTGCCACCCATCCCTGGCTCGGTTGGGAGGACCAGGCGAACTTTGACAACCCCAGGGTGGCAGATGATTTCGGGCGCTATTTGGCAGAGGTCAAACCGGACCTCGTGCACTTCCAGGTCCTGCAAACCATGGGCGCCGCCCTGGTCCCGGTGGCCAAACGCAGCGGTGCCGCCACCGTTGTGACAATGCACGACTTCTGGTGGTTGTGCACGAGGTTGTTCCTGGTGGACAAGGCTCTCCGGCCGTGCTCGGTGGTCGTGGACGGCGGAAACTGCGAGTGCGAGGCCGGGGTCGGATGGAGACAGGAGCGGGCCGCATTCATGCGCCGGGCACTGGACCATGCCGATTTGGTCCTGGCGCCTTCGGCTCCCGCCGCTTCGGTCCTGGCCGCAAACGGGGTCGCTCCAGGGCGGCTGGAAGTGGACGAAAATGGCGTGGGCGATCTCCCCTCTCGCCTTACCCGCACCCGGCGAGGCCAGATGCGCATTGCCTACCTCGGTGGTCGCGAACCCCTCAAGGGTTGGGACGTGCTCGTGGAGGCCGCCAGGCGGCTCTCTCATTGTCGCCGGTTCGAGATCTGGGCCTATGGGGCCATAGGGGAATCTCCCGAGGATGAGGCCAGGCTCGCCACCCTCGGGATAGTGACCAGGCCGGCTTTCCCTCCCTCGGATCTGGCCCGGGTCCTGGCCTCCGTCGATGCCGTCGTGGTCCCCTCGATCATGAGAGAGACCTTTTCCCTGGCCACCAGGGAGGCTCTTGCGGCGGGAGTGGCGGTCATCTGCACCGACAGCATCGGGCCCGAGGAGGTGGTGGTGCAGGGCTACAACGGCCTGGTGGTCCCGGCGGGTGACCCGGGCGCCCTGGCGGATGCGATAGCCGCTCTCAGCACCGAAGAAGGGCTACTGGAACGGCTCTGGGAGGGTGCGGCTCAGACGCCATCCCCTCCGAGCGCCGAGGAGCAGGTGTCCCGCCTGCTGGACAGCTATGCGCGCCTGGTGGCCAGGGTTGGCAAGGGCGGGGCAGAGGTTCTTTTGCCCGACAAGGCCCGTTCGGTGAGTCCTGCCGGCGGGGCAGGGATAAAGAGGGTCCTGTTCGTATGCGGGATCGACGGAGCGCCCCTCCGCTACCGTGCCTGGCTTCCCGCCGAGGGGCTTGCATTGGCCGGGATCTCGACTGAGGTCCGGCACTACCGTGATCCCGAGGTCCCAAGGCTTGCCTTCGGAGCCGACGTCGTAGTCGCCTACCGCGTCCCGGCGACATGGCAGATACTGGAGACCTTTGCCCGCTGCAGGTCGCTTGGGATTGTGGTTCTTTTCGACGTAGACGACCTTATATTCGAGCCGGAACTTGCCTCGGAGATCCCGGCGCTCTCCCTGCTCCCTGCGGAGGAGGCGGAGCTGTGGATGCAGGGAGTCCGCCGCTACCGCAGCACAATGGAGGCCTGTGATGGCTTCATAGCCAGTACCGACGCGCTGGCTGATCATGCGAGGGCAGCGACCGGCCTCCCCGTCTACCGCTTCGACAACGGCGTGGGTATGGTCGCAGCCCGGGACGCCGATGCCGCACTCGCCAGAGGCCGGAGCCCCGGCCCGGTGAGGATCGGCTACCTGAGTGGGACCAATACCCATGGACAGGACTGGGCGATGGTGGAGCCGGCGGTGGCAAGGGTCCTTGGCCGCCACCCCGAGGCCGAGTTGTGGCTGGTTGGCCACATCGAGCCCGGCGAGGCGCTGGCTCCCTTTTCCCACCGGGTGCGCCGGATCGGGATGATGCCGTGGCGGGAACTCTTCGGCGTCCTGGCCGACCTGGACGTGAACCTGGCTCCGGTGGTCGAGTCCTCCCGCTTCAACCATGCCAAGAGCGCGATCAAATGGCTGGAGGCGGCTTTGGTGGAGACCCCCACGGTTGCCTCGCGCACCGTGCCGTTCCAACAGGCGATCGAGGAGGGCCGCAATGGCCTCTTGGCCTCCAGCGAGGATGAGTGGTTCTCTGGCATCGATGCCTTGGTGGAACATCCCGGCCTCCGCCGCCGGCTCGGTTCCGCGGCCCGCAGGGACGCGCTCGTGGCCTGGTCCTTTCATCTCCAGGGCGAGCGCTACCGTGCCATTTTGGAACAAGCGGTGGCAACCGGCCCGCTGTGGGAGCGAAAGAGCACCTGGGAGGTCGTAGCACTCGACGAACCTCCACAGCAGGGAGTCCACCTCGAGCCCTATCCCTGGCAGGTCCCAGCCTCAGGGGTCGAGGTCGCAGCACCCTCCGCTCCGCCCTCCGCCGGCCCCGGGCCACGCCTTTCGAGCCGGGCCGCAGATCTTGTTCGCCGAGGGGCCTCTCGGGCTCGTGAGCAAGGGTTGGGTTCTGCAGCAGGAGCCGCGGTGAGAATGCTACGGAGAAAGGTAACTCACCTGGAACAGGCCCGCCTCGGCAGGTGATTGGCTTCCCCCGCCTTTGCGGACGGGGCTTTGACCATAAAGGGAGTTGTGGAGGTTAGAGAACCGGGGCCTCTGAGCCGGTATCGCGGGAAAGCGCAGATGGCTCAAAGCGGCCTTTCATCTCGGTGGCCAGCTCGGCGAAGCGCTTGGAAATTTCTGAAGCGGCCCGCGCGTCGGCGAACAGTGCAGCGAGGGTCCCAACCATCTCTGCGGTGCTGGCATAGGGAAGAATGAAGCTGGTGGCCAGCGGGTGTGTGGCTGGTGCTATGACGGGTGTGCCAAGCTGCACCGCCTCCCAGGCCTCCCGCCCCAGGCCGGTGTCGACACGCATGTCCAGCACCGCCACCGCTGTTTCCATGAGGCCCCAAAGCTGTGCCCGGGAGGGAGGAGCCGTTACGTAGTTGGGTTTGCCTCCCCTCCAGGCGACAAGGGAGGAGCCAGAGACAAAGACCAAGGATTGCGATTCGAACCGCCCCAGCAAAGCTCGCCCGGTGACCCTGGGCCACAACAGGTTCCTTCCCGAGGGCCAGTCGGCCAGGATTACCGCATAGGGCTCCTCCAGGTTCGCACTCAAGCCTCGCTCTGGTTCGTGGGGCTCCCAGGGCAAACAGAACCTGCGGACGCCTGGCGACCCCGGATCTTTGTCTGATGGCGCAGGTTCAAACCAAATGATCTCGTCGCTGGCTTTCGCCAGGTCGCCATCGAGCGCCGAGGGATGGAAGGCGCCGTAGCCGATGATGGAGATGCGACAGGACCCGGCCAGCTTCTTTGCTGCGTCAGCCGCGAGCGACTGGGCACGGTGATCTACGACCAACTGGTTCGGGCCAAGCTCCACTAGGCGATGGGAGAAGGCTGCTGAGGGAGGGTGACGCAGCGTCCTGGCCCATGCCGCCGCAGTCATACGCAGGGTCTCGGCCTCATCGGCCGAAAGCATCCCCCTGCCGCATACCTCTTCGGCGGCGCTCTCCACGAGCTGGGCTCGCTGTGGCCACCCGGGCTCTATGTGCTCCCGCAGAATAAAAAGACCACCATCAAGTAGCCTTTCCCCTGCCGTCACGCCGCGGGGATCGCTCGGATCCCCCATGGCAGGTGTGCCCGCCAATACCAGGGCGTCATCCTCGGTGGAGATGCTGTGGAGAGCGTGGCGAGACAGCGCCTGTTCATCGGGTTCGTCGATGAGACGTCCTGGGTCTTGCCACTCTGCCCGGGCCAGAACTGTGCTCAACGAAGGTTGGCTTCCTGGTTCACCGATGCTGGCCGTCGGTGGGCCGCGGCTCGCCACGCTTGGTTGGTTCGGGTGCGCCCAGGCCCTCGGGCCTCAGGTTGCCCAGGAGCCGGAGGTGGGTGACGACCTCGTCCAACTCGTCCCGGAGTTCGTGGTAATGCAGCTCCTCCGCTTCTGCGACGCGGTCGAGGCTTTTTGCCAAAGCGTCCATAACCCGGACGGAGTTTGCCACGATGTCCTGGTTCTGGGACAGATAGCGTTCGATGTATGAGTAGGAGATCCGCGCCAGGCGGTTGCGGATCATGTTCCTGAGCCGCGCGAGGCCCCCTCTGGTCAGGACCGGCTGGAAGCCCAGGGGAAGTTGCCAGTTGCGGTGCAGCCAGCTCAACTCGGCGTTCTGCACCATCCGATGGCTGCCCCGCCACCTCTTGGAAGGCGCCTTGGAGGCCCCGAAGGCAGAGCGCCGGATGGCCTCGGCCAGCGCCGCTGGCGACAGGGCGGCCAGGCCGCCGCCTTCGGAGCCATTGGTGGCCGGCGCAGCCTCGATCGAGGGGGCAACAAGGGGATCATCGGACATAAGGGCCTCCCTCTTTCCGGGTCGTCTGAGCTGTGCAGGCGCCGGCATTCCAAGCTTGGGTCATCACGTGGCGTCCTCGCCGGACCTGTCGCAGCTGTCCAGTGCTCCAAGAGAGCTTGACCTACTCAGGTGCCGGCTCCAGAAGGGGTCGCCGTCCGCTATGAGCACTGACCAACGGTTTGCAAAGGTAGCGACCTCTTCACCAGCTGCTTCGTAGGGGGTGGTGCAAGGAGCAATCACAAAGCGTGCCAGCGGGGTGTACAGACAACGCATGCCCTCTTCGCCCAGGCGCAGGCAAAGGTCTATCTCTGTAAAGGCCCCCATTTCCGCTCCGAAACCACCAGAGGACTCCCACCCCGCCCGACCGATGACGAGGCACCACCGTGGGATCGCAGAGCAGTTCCGGGTCAACTCAGCGGCTGTGAGATAGCCGTGGCTGGATGGGTCGAGCCCCTGGAACAAAGGGCCCACCGCGCCGCGCAGGCCCACGACTGCCCCTGCAGAAAAGACTTTGGCATCGGGAGTCGCTATCCGTGGCCCGACGGCTGCTATGCCTGGCCGGAGGGCATGCTCGACCATCACCCTCAGCCAGCTGGTGGAGGCCCCCATGAGGCGTTCGGAAACAAAAGCGATGCAGTCGCCCTCGGTTGCAGACGCCCCGAGGTTTGCCGCCTCGGCCCAGCTGGCACCCGGAGCACGTAGATAGATGGTGCCATCTTGGCCGAGGGCCGCTCCCAGATGGCGGCTGTCGGGTGCCTCGAGCCTGGTGTCCACCACAACGACCTCGGGATCCGCCATGGCCGGGGAGTGCCGGAGGGAACGGAGCGCCCTGCCCATCGCCCGGGGCGACTCTTCGAGCATCATCACGATGCTGGTCGTGGTCTCAGGTGGCAGGGAACGGCGTATGTGGTAGACGCCGAACTGGGGGCCTCGAAGGACATGCGCCGCCTCGCCCCTCCGGCGGAGGGCATCGTTGAGGGCGGCTTCGCTTGCCAGATGTGCCCACGGCTTTGCCTGGGGATCGTCGGCGGCCGAACCTTGTCGTATCCGCCAGTGGTAGAGGACCTCGGGGACATGCAGTATCTGGCGCGCAACCTCGGATACCCGCAGCGTGATGTCGTAGTCCTGGCTGCCGTCGAATTGGCTCCGGAAACCCCCGATCTCTTTTGTGACCGAGGTCCGCAAAACCGTCAGATGGCAGGTATAGGCGGAGGAGAGCAGGTAGTCGGGTGACCACGCCGGCTTCATCGCCGGGTAGCAGAGCCGTCCTGCAGCATCCAGCTTGTCCTCGTCGGAATAGAGGAGGTCTACGGTTGGATTCTCCGCAATTGCCTGGGCCATCTTCTCCAAGGCAACCTCGACCAACTCGTCATCGTTGTCCAAAAGAGCCACAAAGTCGCCCTGGGCGACCTCCAGGGCGTCGTTTGTGGCTGCGGAGATCCCGCCGTTGGCAGTGCGGGTCACCACCTTTATCCGGGGATCGGACTGCAGGGCAAGCAAATAGGCCGAAAGCGATGCATCCCCAGAGGCATCGTCACAGAGGCACAGCTCCCACTTTGGATAGGTCTGCGCCAGCACCGACGCCACGCAGCGCTCGATGTGCCACCTCTCGGGCCGGAACACCGGCACGAGGATGCTGAAAGTGGGGGAGTCCTCGGTGACCGCCACGCTCCCGGGCGGCCCGGGATTGCCGTAGTGGGCCTGATACCAGCGCTGGTAGGTAACGGCATCTGCCGCAACGTCGTCCCGCTGGTGGTCAGCCGAGATTGTCTCCCAGGGGTATGGGGTGATGCCCAGGTCCTTTGTCCTGGGGACCGCCAAACCCTGGGTCGAGGACCACGCCCGTTGTTCCTCCAGCCGGGTTGCGGCTTCGACAGAGGCCAGAATGGTCTCCCACGCTGCTTCGAGTCGCGGCGAGCCGAGAGCCACTTCGCTGTCTTGGTGCGATGGTCTTGCGACAGCCACAGTCACACACTAAAGCAGGTCGGGCCCGAATCGCTCTTCGGGAGGGATTTGGCCCTGTATAGAGCTTTAGCAAGACTTCACCAAGAATTACACGGCACTGCGCTATAGCTCATGAATTAGAAGATTCTAATGGCGGATTTAGGGGTGATTTAGCCGCTCGTAGCACTCTGGTGAAGAGGGCTCAGTGGAAGCTCGCCACAAGGAGGTACGGTTGTGAGACACCCGAACATTCCCAGCTGGAAGGCGATCGCTGTGTTCACCGCTTCGGCGGCGATGACCGCGGGCGGGGCCGCACTTGGGATCTGGGGGACGGGAGGCGGCTTGGGGAACCTGGCATCGGCCTCAGTGCCGGCTACGCCAAAGGTGGCTTCGGTGCCCGCTTCGGCGGTGCCGAACTCCTCCACCACCACCACAGCGCCCGCCCCGACCACCACAGCGCCCGCCCCGACCACCACCGTGGCCGCCCCGACCACTACAGCGCCCGCCCCTACCACTACTGCCGCACCCACGCTCAGCCCTGCACAGTTGGCGGCCCAGGCGGCACTCGGATATGTCACCGCCCATTACCCAGGATCTGGGACGGCACAGGTGTTGAAGAACGAACCCGATGTCGAGAAGGGAACCGCGGTCTTCGACGTGCGCACCATGGCACCCAACGGCACCATCTATGTGGTCCACGTGAGCCAGGCCAGCGATGCGGTGCTGTGGGCGAATGCCGCCGAGGGCCAGGTTGCCCCGACCACCACCGTGGCCGCCCCCACCACCACTTCAACTACCCCGACCCCGACCACATCTCCAAGCCCCACGAAGTCACCTGACTCCATGGACGCACCAGACCAGCAGAAGACCTCGTCTACCGATCAGCAGAAGACCTCCTCCACCGATCAGCAGAAGACCTCCTCCAAGGACGGCTGAGGCCGAGGGGAGT
>JAKAOS010000187.1 GCA_021823165.1 Actinomycetes bacterium
CCGGCGCTCCCCAGTCCCGCTCCCAACAACGCTTTCGGGTCACGGCCAGAGCGTCGTGAGCGGAACGCCCAGGGCGATAGCCATAACTGTCAGGGTGGAAGATCGGCTCCAGCTTCTCTTCCAGCAGCATCGCTACTGCGGTCTGGGCCACCCGGTCGGCCGTGTTCGGCACCCCGAGCGTCCTGACCCCCGCCCCATGATCCTTCGGTATCTCCACCGCCCGCACGGGTCCAGGGAGGTAGCTCCCCGACGACATCCGGTTCCACACCTTGTAGAGGTTGTCCCTCTCCTTGGCGGCAAACTCGGTGATGCTGACGGCGTCCACACCCGGTGCGCCCTTGTTGGCTTGCACCTTCTTCCACGCCTCGAGAACGAGACGCTTGGGGATGTCAAACGACTTCACTTTCAACGTTGGTCTGTCCCTCGGCTCCTCCCCCACTGGGGTTGACCTCGACACGACCTGGCCTGCCCGGCCCCTTGGCTCCAGCCCCATTACAGGGCCTTCTTCGCTACTACGGACCGGTCCGCCCCTGTGCCCCGCATCGGTACTCTGCCCCTTGCGGTGTCCACCGCTTGGGGTCCTCCCTCTTGCGACCAGGGGGCCGACTTCACCCCTTTCGACTGGCCGTCGCTATCGGGACGACAGGTTCTCCTGTTCCATGCCAGCGCCTGCGACGAGCTCACGCCACCTTTACACCGGGCACCGCCAGAGCAGCATGCAGGCCGCTCCCTGGCTGAGGACGCGCCATCAGCGCGCCTTTGTCCCGGAGTTACGGATCGCCCCCGGTTTCGATGCCATCGTTTCGCATTTCGATGCGTCAGCAGTGGTTCGCTCATGCTCGTCTTCTCGTCGCCTACCTGCCCCAATCTCGTCGGGACTTTTCCGCAACGCTCACGACCCCGGCTCTTAACCGACGCCGCTTGCGGTGGTTTGGGCTCTCCGCCTGCACGGCGAGCCCGGAGGGTCCTCCTCCATCACTGGCACAGCACGCTTCGTGCTGCCGATCTTCTACCTCGCCATCACTTCGCTTTCAGGACACACATCCGTACGTGCAGTTTTCCCGCATACGGCTTACCGACGGTCTTCTGGACATGGTTACGCTGCCTTCGGGTAGCAGACGGTGCCGTGCAAGTGGTACAGGCCCTGGTCGTAGAACCAGGCCGAGGTCCACCGATCTGCTTGACCGGCACGCAGGTTGCGGCCCCGCTTCTTTACGAGCAAGCGGAGGAGCCGCCACCATACGTAGTTGTCGATCTCGGAGAACTTGGAGGACGCGTTCCCGGTGCGGAAGTAATTGCCCCAGCCCCGGAGGAACTGGTTCAGCCGTCCAATGACGACCGGCAACGCCTGTCCGACCTGGCTTCGATCGGTGATGGCCTTGATCCTCTCCCGGGCACGCTTCATGGAACGCGCAGAGGGCCAGCGCTGCAGGTAGTAGCGGATGATCCTCCGCTGCTCCCAGAGTTTGCCGGACATGCGGGCATGGAAGTGACACCCGAGAAAGTCAAAGCCTTGGCGCCCGAGCCGGAGGTCGACCACTCGGGTCTTGTCCGGATGGAGCGACAGACCCAGCTCACCCAAGATGGCAGTTGCCTGCCGCTGGGCTTGTGTGGCCTGCTCCTGAGAGGTGCACAGCACCACGAAGTCGTCCGCGTAGCGGATGACTTCTCCGATGCCATGCTCGACCCAGGCCCGGTCGAAGGCATGCAGGTAGATGTTGGCGAGCAGCGGAGAGATAACCCCGCCCTGGGGAGTTCCCGAGACCGTCTCGGAGACGACCCCATCTGCCAACACACCCGCTTGCAGCCACTGGCGGAGGAGCTTGAGCACCCGGCGGTCCGACACCCGCTCACCGACCAGCGAGAGAAGCCTCTCGTGGTCGATCTCGCCAAAGAAGTTCGCGATGTCGGCCTCAAAGACAAACTGGTTGCCTTTGGCGAAGCCGACCCTGATCCTCTCCATGGCATCGGTGGCCGAGCGCTTCGGGCGGAACCCGAAGCTGCAGGGCAGGAAGTCCGCCTCGAAGATTGGTTCGAGGATGATCTTGGCTGCCTGCTGGCACACCCTGTCCTTCACCGTGGGGATCCCGAGCGGGCGTTTGGACCCGTCGGGTTTGGGGATCTCCACCCGGCGCAGGGGCGCAGGGCGGTAGATGCCTGAACGAAGGCTTTCCTGGAGCTCTGCGATCATCCGATCCGCTCCATAGGCCTCCACCGCCGCCAGGGTCACACGATCGACCCCAGCAGCACCACGGTTTGCCCGGACCCGCTCCCACGCCTCCCACAGGATGTCACCTCTGTAGATGCGGTCGTACAGGGCGTGGAAACGCCGACCCGAAGACTGCTTGGCCGCAGCCCATAGCTGGTTCTGGAGTCGTCGCACTTTGACAGGAGGAAGATGCTTCCCCCCGGGGTAGATGTCCGGGGCGGTCCCCGGCATGCCCTCGCGCTTACCCCCATTACCGGTGTGACCGAAGTCGGGGCCCTTCCCTCCCGCCGGGTTCCTCCCGGCGATCGGCGGTACTACGACCCCGTCGGACTCCCGCTGTGCTCCGCTCGGCTTCACCATTGGCTTATACGAGCGGTCTTTGCTGACGAGGCTGCACAGACGGGTCTCTCCTGTCCCGAACCATCCCTTGCGTACGTGCCGCTCCCCCTACCCCGGAGGGATCCAACCAGGGGCATGTCCGGAACGCCAGTTGGTCGAATGCTGCCTTCGCCGTGACATGAGCGGCTCGGCTCCCCCGTTGTGAATGTGACGAGGCTGCAGGACTCGGGCTTGGTAGCCCTACGGCCCGCACGCTTGCTCCCTCTAAAGAGGCTCTTGACGCCCCGCTCAGCCCGCCGCCTCTCGACGACGAACCGGGGCCT
>JAKAOS010000049.1 GCA_021823165.1 Actinomycetes bacterium
CCACCGAGGAAGAGGAAGGGGCCAGCCAGGAGCCCGACTTTGCCACCTCGGCCACACCCGAGCCGGCCGATGCCACACCCGAGCCGACCGGAGCGACTATCGGACTACGGCACGATCTGGCCAGCGGTGAGTCCCAACAGAGCGAGGTGGCAGCGGCGGGAGCATCGCTTCATGCAGCACCAGTCGATTTGCCCCCCCACGACCACACCCCGGAGTTGGTGGAGATTCACAGCGGGGATGAACTGCGTAAATGGGGACCTGTTGGCCTGGTACTGGCCGCTGCGGGAATCGTGGGCTGGTTTATCGCCAGGCGGTTGCGTGGAGCGCGCTGAGATGTCAGCCACAGTGGAGCAGTACGACGATACCGAGGTGGTTGAACAGTTGTTGGGGCGCCCTCCGCTTGCGTCTTTCGAGGTGGTATTGCGCTCCAAGTCCGGCCTGCCCGTCGTCATACGCAACGAGCCGCTCACCTATGCCGGTCTTCCCATGCCCACCCGCTGGTGGCTGGTGGGCAAGGAGGAGGTCCTTCAGGTAAGCCGGCTGGAGGCCGCGGGGGGAGTTTCACAGGCGGGGAGCGATTTGGATGCCGACGCCATCCACCGTGCTCATCTCCGCTATGCGGCCGAGAGAGACCGGGCCATTCCGGCCGATTGGGCCGGCCCCCGCCCCACCGGGGGCGTCGGTGGCACCAAACGGGGCATCAAATGCCTCCATGCCCACTTCGCCTGGTGGCTGGCGGGAGGCGATGATCCGGTCGGAGAGTGGGTGGTGGCGCAGATGCCCAGCTTGGCAAGGCCCCGATGAACGCAACCGTTGCCGCAATCGATTGCGGGACCAACTCCACTCGTCTGTTGATTGCCGGTCCCACCGGGGAGACCCTGGCACGCGAGGCGGTCATCACCCGGCTGGGTGAGGGGGTGGATGCCTCGGGGCGCCTTTCGGAGCAGGGCATCGAGCGGACTTTGGAAGCTCTCGGTCGATACCGGGAGTTAATGGACGCCAATGGTGCCGAGATTGGGATGGCATCGGCCACCCAGGCGGCCCGTGAGGCAACGAATGCAGAAGCCTTCCTGGGTCCTGCTGCCAAGATCCTGGGATTCCGCCCTCAGGTGCTGTCGGGCGAGGAGGAGGGGCGGCTGTCCTTTGCGGGGGCAACGGCGGCCCTGGAGTCCCAGGTCGGCACCTGTGTAGTGTTCGACGTCGGCGGTGGGTCGACAGAGTTGATGGTGGGGGAGCCGGGCAGCCCGCCCCGGTCCGTGAGGTCGGTCCCCCTGGGCTGTGTGCGCCTGACCGAGCGGTACCTGAGAGAGCCGGTTAGCTTCAAGGCTTTGGTGGAGGCGTCTGACGAGGCGGAACAGCTTGCCGAACAGGCCGTGGCAAGCGCAGGGGCGGTGGGCCTCGGGGCGAGGGTCGTCGGGCTCGCCGGGACGGTCACGTCGCTTTCCGCTATGGAACAAAGACTTGAGCATTATGACCCGGGCCGGATACATCGCAGCATTCTGACCCGGGCACAGGTCGAGCGTTGGGTTGAGGTTCTTTCCGCCCAGAGCGTGGAGGAGAGAGCGGCTCAACCTGGGTTGGAGCCCAAGAGGGCCCCCGTGATCCTGGGCGGAGCTTTGGCCGTCGCTGCGATGTTGAGGGTGTTGCGCGCCGAGGAGATGCTGGTCTCGGAGTCGGACATTTTGGATGGCATGGTGGATCGACTCCGGAAGGCCTGAGCCTTTTTGGACTCCTTCCCGGGTTATGGCGGAGAATGGCCTATGAGGCTTCATTGGGGAATGTCGTTGGAGCTTGGCGGCCGGCGGGTTCTTTTGCGCCCACTACGGGCCGACGACTTCGATCAGTGGGCCGAGGTGCGCCGGCGTTGCCGGGATTGGTTGGTTCCCTGGGAGCCGAGGCCACCAGCCGATCAGCGCTTCCTCGATGCCGACCGCCGTGGCTTTGCCGCTCGCTGCGGTGGCAGGGAGCGCGAGCGTCAACTGGGGAGCGGTTTCGCATTCGGAATCTTCGTGGGCAATCGCTTTGCAGGTGAGGCCAATATCTCCTCGGTGCAGCGGGGTCCATTCCAGAACGCGTACATCGGCTACTGGATCGACCAGGCGCTTGCGGGGAACGGATATGTCCCCGAAGCCGTCGTGGTCCTTTTCCGCTTCGCCTTTGAAGAACTTGGTCTGCACCGCCTCCAGATCTCCATCATTCCGCGGAACTCCCCAAGCCGGCGGGTGGTGGCCAAGCTTGGCCTCCGCGAGGAGGGCGTGGCTTTGCGTTATCTGGAGATAAACGGCGTTTGGGAAGACCACGTGCGCTACGCAATTACGGCTGAGGAGTGGTTCGAACGTCGCGAGGAGCTTCATGAGAGGTGGCTGGGCGACGCCCTTTGACCATCTAGGCAGCGAATTGCCCTTTTTGGTCAAAGGGCGGTTGCCTGCCCTTGCCGTGTCCGTGGTTCACTAGGCGGGCGGCATGTTGTCCCGTGTCGTAGGCCTCGGTTGGTGTGGTGGTGTTGGGATTTTGCCGTGCCGGCTCCTTGTGTGTCTCAGCCAGAAGCTGCACTACTCCGGGGCTGGAAGGTTTGCTTATCCGATAGGTTCTGTCGTGGCCCGGGTGGCGAAATCGGCAGTCGCGGGGGGCTTAAACCCCCCTGGCCGCAAGGCCGTGCGGGTTCGAGTCCCGCCCCGGGCACCAGGTGATGGTTGCTGCCATGTGATGGTTGCTGCCGGCTGGTCGTTGCTGCAGGATTGCCCGGTCGCCCGGTTGGAACTTGCCGGCCCTTTGTCACAGCCATAGCTCTGAGCTTCCATCGGCGGCCTTGTGGGAGCCCTCACCACATGGGCCCGCTTCGGGCGATTACCCTGCTTGGGTGGCCGCTTGGCCGCCGGCACCCAACGTGTCCCCGGGTTCAACCCGAACCTGGTGGAGTGGCGGTTTGGGTTGGAAAATTTTGCTCCGAGGATGGATAGTGACCGAGATCAGCGCCCATGCGAACATAGCCGAGAGTCGGGTTCTCGTTTCCGAACTGGCAGACCACGTAGGTGAGGTCGTCTTGCTGGCCGGCTGGGTGTCGGTTGCTCGTAAGCAGAAGGCGGTCCAGTTCGTTGTCATCCGCGACCGCTCCGGAGAGGTGCAACTCGTAAACGAAAGGGAGTCCTCTCCCGGCATTGCCGAGGTCATTGACGGCCTCCACCAGGACTCGGTGGTGGTGGCCCAGGGCCGGGTGGAAAAGAACGAGAGGGTTCGGCTTGGCGGGATCGAGGTCAAGCTGGAGAGCCTGGAGGTTCTCAGCCAGGCAGAGGACCTTCCGCTCAACAACAACTCGAGTTTGGACGTGCGGCTCGACTGGCGGTTCATCGACCTGAGGAGCCCCCGGAACCAGCTGCTCTTTAGGGTGCAAACCCTCGTAGAGGAGATATTCAGGGGTTTTTGTATCGACTCGGGATTTGTCGAGATCAACTCCCCCAAGCTGATGGCCTCCCCCAGCGAGTCACGCTCGGAACTCTTTGAGGTGAAGTACTTCGATCGCAGCGCCTATCTCGCCCAGTCGCCCCAGTTCTACAAGCAAATGGGCATTGCTTCTGGATTCGACGGGGTATTCGAGACCGGTCCGGTCTTCCGAGCCAACCCGTCTTTTACATCCCGACACGACACCGAGTTCACCAGCGTGGACGTCGAGTTTGCATGGGTCTCCTCCCACGAGGACGTCATGAGATTCGAAGAGCGCCTCCTTGCTCAGGTGCTCGGGGGCGTAAAAGAGCGTTTTGGGAGCCAGATCGAGGAGTTGTTCGGGGTGGAGGTGGTAGTGCCCTCCCTGCCCTTCCCGCGCATCGCGCATTCCGAGGCGATTTCTGCGGTGGAGCGCACCGGCTACCGGATCCCCCGTGCCGACGGCGACCTGGACCCAGAGGCGGAACGCCGCTTGGCCGCAGCCATCGCCGAGAGTCAAAACCACGAGTTCGTGTTCGTGACCGATTACCCCTCCTCGGTCCGCCCCTTCTACCACATGCGCCACGAGGCCGATCCCTCTTTGACAAAGAGCTTCGATCTGATCTGGAAGGGCCTGGAGATAACGACGGGGGCCCAGCGAGAACACCGCTACTCAGAGCTGCACCGTCAGGTCCTGGAGAAGGGCCTCGAGCCGGAGGGTCTCTCCTTCTACCTCGACTTCTTCCGGTTCGGATGCCCGCCGCACGGGGGATTCGGCCTGGGCCTCACCCGGGTGCTCATGATCCTTTTGGGCCTATCCAATGTCAGGGAGGCCACCTACCTCTATCGCGGACCCAACAGGCTTACGCCCTGAGGTCTCCTCTGCAGCGGAGCCAGCAGAGTTAGCCAACGCGGGACGACATGGTGATGAAGTCCCGTGGCCACCACGACTCGAAGAAGGTCCACGGTCCCTGCACGGTGCTGGCCAGCAGCTTTGAGCCGTTGGCCGGTGATGCAAGGGTCCCGGGGGCTGGGTTGTAGGTTGCCATGACCGTCCAGTCGGGATTTATGTCCATCTGCATCCCCCTCACCGCCCCGGCCTGGACGAGGAGCTGAGCGAGTTGGAGAGGGGAAAGCTGCGGGCCGGTCACATATAAAAGCGCTCCGTCGGAGGTGATGCCGACCCCCGAGCGCCACTGGTTTTCCACGCCCCCGATGGTGGCCCCCCAAGAGGCCCAGTTCGGGTTCGAAGCAGCAGCCGTCGGCGCGCCGTTGGCGACCAGGGGCACTAGGTTCTGGCGGACATCGGTGACCGTTGGGGTCATCGAGACATCGGAGCCCCACGCGCCTATGTTCACCGCCCCGTTTGAGTAGATCACAAAGGAAGCGGCCCCATTCACCAGCGGGTCGACTACCCGCCCCTGGGTGTAGTAGCCGCCGCCGGCCACATTCATGACGAAGCCACCGTTGAAGGCCGCAACCAGGCTCGAGGCCTGAGCCGGCTGGATCGGGGCGGTGAACTGCCAAGGCCCTCCACCGGGGCTCATGCTCCCCGAGTAAAGGCGGGCCGAAAGCAGGCGGGTATCCATCCATGCAACTCCCGCCGGCTGGCTGCCGCCCGGTGGCACCAGCCAGGTCTCATAGACGGCTGGGTTGCCCCCGACCCCTCGCCCGGCAGGTTGCCAAGCCCCCTCGCCCGGTGAAGGAGCGCCGAAGGAGGCGAGGGGCGCAGGCGCAGCAAGAGCGGAGGGCGCCGGAGCGGTTGTGGTGGTGGTCGGTGGGACGGTGGTGGTCGGGGCGGCAGTCGTAGGGGCCGAGGTTGTGGCACCAGGGAGGACTTTCCCCTTGGAGGCGTTCTCCCCACTCGGTGAAGAATGGGAGGGAGAGCCGGCCTTGGGATGGGCTGACACCGACGAGCAGGAGGCCAGTAACACCGCACAGGCCAGTGGCGCCCAGATTCGCACCCGCTCAGTGTAGAAGTCCACTCCCAGGTGCCGGTGGGCTCCACTTTGCAACCAGGCTCCACCGAGTGAAAGGTTCTGAGTCCGCACTGCGTTCCTCCGGTGCCAGGGCGGCGAGCACGGCGTGCGGCGGCTGGCACTCCCGGGCAGCCAGCACCATCCCAAGGCCCGGCCCCTGGGGGCGACTGTCCCGTAATGGGTACTCATGCCCACCATCGGTCAATCCAAAGACCACATCACTCGCCCCGAGGCTTTGTTGAGGTCCAGGGGTGGGCATCACAACAGGAGGCCAAATACCGCTGATTAGCTGGCATGTCTTATCTGAATAACCCGGATTTGCCGTGTTGGCGGCCGATCCCTTGGCGGATTCGCGTCCCAATGGTGCTCAGAGAGCGCAGTTCGTCCTTGGTGAGAGGGCCTATCACGTACCGACGCACCGCAGCTACATGTCCTGGGGCGGCGGCCTTGACAAGGCTGAGGCCAGCCGGGGTGAGCTGTGCAAAGGTGAAGCGGCCGTCTGCTGGGTCGGGCTCGCGAGCCATCAAGCCCTGTTTTTCTAGCCGCTTTACCACGTTGGACAGCCGTGACATCGATCCGTTTGCCAAAGCGGCGAGCTCGGTCATGTGAAGTTGTTGATCCTCTGACATCGATAGGGCGCTCAAGACGAGGTAATCGAACATCGTGATGCCCGAGTCGTGCTGGAGCTGGCCATCGAGGACCGGGGGCAGCAGCAGCAGCATTGCGACAACTGCTCTCCACGCCGCCTGCTCCTCCTCGTCGAGCCACTGCGGGCCAGGAGGCCTGGGCCCCGATCCAGAAGATTGTGGCTGCCGTTGGTTCATGACGCCTGCCTTCCCCGCGCCCGGCCATCCCATGCCAGCTTAACTCAAGCTTGAACTGAATGCAGCGCACAGTATACTTCAACATTGAGATCATGCTTGACATACGTGGAGGAGCCAAATGATCCTGGCAACGAACTGGGGCGCATCATGATGATTGCATTCGACATCCTGTCGGGGCTCTTGGCCCTGATCCTGGCAGCGGCCGGCATTGCCAAGCTCGCCGGGGTGGCACAGATGCGTGTTGGTGCCGAGCGCTTCGGCATTCCCTGGCCCCGCTACCGATTGATCGGAGTAGCCGAGCTTGCAGCGGTGCTGGGAATCGGGGCCGGGCTGGCCTGGCGCCCCTTTGGCCTGGCCGCCGTGGTCGGGTCTGGGATCCTCATGATCGGAGCGCTTGGCTACCACCGGCGCGCAGGTGACCCTCCGGCGGAGGCGGCCGGCGCCGGAGTGACCCTGGCTTTGTGCCTGGGCTATCTCATCACCGCGCTGGTGGCCCTGTAGTCAGGGCCAACCGGACACCGGGTTGGCCAAAGATGCCGGGCCATCCACGGTTGTTGTGGCCACCGCCACCAATGTAGCGAACCCGAGGTTCGGGAGAATTCTTCGGGAACCGGCAATTTCCCGCTCGCGGGGTGCGTTCTGCCCATTGTCGCAACGATGGGAGACACCTTTGGGACACGGAGGATGGCCGCAGGCCGAGTTGGTGTTGAGCACCGTGTAGCGGCTCGTGCTCGAGCGCCTGGCCAACCGGCGCGAGAGGGCCCAGGCGATGGACCTGAGAGCCTGAATCGTTATCAACTGCGCCAAGGGCGACACCAACCGGGAGGTGGCCGCAGGCCTCAGAGTGAGCGAGGCGATGGGCGGCAAGTGGTGCCACCGGTTCGTCGACCACCGACTCGATGGCCTCAGTGACGACCCGCGCCCGAGTGCGCCGAGAACGGTCACCGACGATCGGGTCGAGGCGGTGGTCTTGAGAACCCTGCAAGAGAAGCCCGAGGACGCCACCCACCGCTCGACCCGGTCCATGGCGAAGGAGATGGGGATGAGCCGCACCACGATCAACCGGATCTGGAGTGCGTTCGGGCTCCAGCCGCCTCGTTCACGTGGTTCCCTACCTCGACCAGAAGTCCCAGATCCTCGCCTCGCTCGCCGCTGCAAGCTGGTGCACGCCGCCGCCTCCGCGGTGAAAGAGCCCTGATGTCGGCAATTCCCCGAACCTCGGGTTCAGGACACTATGTGGCAGTTGTCGTGCTGGCTAGGTCCAGGCGGTGTGGACCCCGGACCACCGCTTTATTTCGGCTTCCAGATTGAGCGGTTCCACCACGGCCGCAGTGCCGTATTCCCCCCAGTCGGCCTGGGGCAGCATCCAGAGGATTTCGAACTCGTTGCCGTCGGGGTCGGCACCGTAGAGGCTCTTGGTCGCCCCGTGGTCGGAGCTGCCGACGAGAGCACCGGCGGAGGAGAGCACCTGGAGGCATTCTGCCAGCTCATCTATGGTGTCGACCTGCCAGGCCAGGTGGTAGAGGCCGGGGGCCCGCCGCCAGGAAGGCCGGTCGAGGGGAGGAGCGGCGAAAAGCCCGAGGTCGTGATGGTTGGCCGACTTGGGGAGGCGCAAAAAGGCGGCCCGGTCTCCGAAGGACGGACCGATCAGCTCCATGCCAAAGACCTCTTGGTAGAAGCGGAGCGAACGGGACACGTCCGTGACGAACAGCACGGCGTGGTTCAGGCGAACAGGAGACGGTGACATATTTCCTCCTCTGTAGGCACGGCCGCGCGCCAAGTCGTGGCCGTGCCCTAGCAAAGAGACGCTCAGGCTGTCTTGATGGCGGACACCTCGAGTTCCAAGGTGACCTTGTCGCTTACGAGCATCCCGCCGGCTTCCAGAGCCGCATTCCAGGTGATGCCCCAATCCTTGCGGTTGATCACCGCGGTGCCCTCGAGGCCGATCCTCTGGTTCCCAAAGGGGTCGGTGGCCGCCCCGGTGAACTCGAAGTCAATGGTGACGGGGTTGGTGGCACCTTTCATGGTGAGATCCCCAATGACGGTGAAGTGGTCGTCACCGGCTGGCGATATTGAGGTCGAAGCGAAGGTGATCTCGGGGTAGGTCTCCATGTCGAAAAAGTCGTTGCCCCGAAGGTGCGCGTCGCGCTGCTCGTTTCGGGTGTCGATGCTGGCCGCCTTGATGACGAGGGAAACATTGGATTTGGAAGGGTCCTCGGCGTCGAGGTGGCCGGACCCCGTGACCTCGTTGAAGGTGCCCCGCACCTTGGTGACCATGGCATGTCGTGCGACAAAGCCAATGCTCGAGTGGTTGGGGTCCAGGTCGTACTTCCCGCTCAGAGAGCTATCCATCGGTGCCTCCTAAATAGATGACATATCATCCAACACGACATCTCATATGTTATTCCCGTTAGGTTGCTAGCGGTGCAAGAAATCCGGTGGCTGGGGAGATCCGAAGAAACCTCCTGGCGTTCTCTGCAGCTGATGCAGATGCGGCTCACCGCCAGGCTGGCGCGGGATCTTGCGGAGAGTTCCGGCCTTTCCTACGCCGATTACGTGGTACTGGTCGCCCTCACCGACGACCCGGCCGGGTCGCTCCGGCTGTTCGAACTCGCTTCGCAACTGGGATGGGAGAAGAGCCGGCTTTCTCACCAGCTGGCCAGGATGCAACAGCGAGGCTTGGTGCGAAAGGAGCGCTGCGGGACCGATCGCCGCGGCGCAGTCGTATCGGTTTCCCCACTTGGCCGCCAGGAGATACAAAATGCCGCCCCGGGCCATGTCGCATGCGTGAGGCGCTTCTTTGTGGACATCCTCGACGCGGACCAGCTGCGGGTCGTCGAGGAGGTGGCCCAACGAGTACTGGCCGCCCTGGCAGAGGAGGAGGCGGATCGGGGCGTTGTTGACGAAAAGCGCTCCGAGCCCGACTGAGGTATTCCAACCGAGCAGCGCTGCTGTCATTGGATCTGTGGCCCTTGGGGCCTGAGCCGGGAACTCTCGACGCCTGCCCCGGGATCGAGTGAAATGACGCCGTTGAGCATCCTCCGGCGGTCCTAGGCGGCAGTGCTGGGAGCCTGGCCAGCCCGGTCTGTGGCTCTTTGCAGGGCCGAGGCGAAGGTCCTGTTCCGCAGCAGCTCCCCTGCCAGGTCCCGGACCGATATCCCGCGCCGGCTCGTGGCCCGGAGAAGCATTTCGAATGCCTCTGCCGCAGTGCATCCCGTAGTGGCCACAACTGCGGCCAAGGCCGCCTTGATGCGAGGGTCCCCGCTGGATCTTGCAACGACTTCGGCCAGGACGCCGGCCCCTCCGCTGGTCCGATCCCCTTTCGCCCCGGCCCTCAGGCGGTGGATGGTCCTGCCCAGCTGCAAGGCAGCTGCGGAGATCTCCGACTCGACTTGGTGAAGCAGGTGTGCCAGCTCTTCGATATCTCCCGGCATCGGCACTCCATGGGGTGAAAGTAAGGGATGCTTTGGGGGGGGCGAGAGCGGTGCCGAGGCACCAACCGAACAAAGGGTTCTCCTATCGTAGCGCCTGGGGCGTTCTTTGGCGAGAGGCTGTCGTTGCGCTCCGGGACGCGACGTTGTAAAGGTGGCCCGGTGGATTTGAACTCGGACATGGGCGAGTCCTTCGGCGTCTGGCGAATGGGCGACGACGAGGCACTCGTCAAGATCGTGACAAGTGCCAATGTGGCGTGTGGATTTCATGCCGGTGACCCAGCTGGGATGATGAGGACCGTTGCGGCTGCGGTGTCGGCCGGCGTACATGTGGGAGCACACGTCTCTTATCCCGATCTGGTCGGCTTCGGTCGCAGGAAGATGGGGGTGTCCCCCGACCAGGTCCGCTCCGACACGCTGTATCAGCTTGGCGGCTTGGAAGCCATCTGCCGAGCGCAGGGCACCAGGGTCCGCTACGTCAAGCCCCACGGGGCGCTCTATCACGCGCTCGGATCCGACCCGGGCGTGGCGGACGCGTTATTCGAAGCCGTGGCCGCCTTCGACCCGAGTCTTCCCGTCGTGGTGCCCTCCGGTCTCTCGTGGCCGAGGTCGGATCTCCGGCTGGTGCCCGAGGCCTTTGCCGATCGCTCTTATGAGAGCGACGGGCGGCTGGTGGAGCGTTCCGTGCCCGGGGCCGTGCTCACCGATATAGCCGAGGTGGCCGCCAGAGCAGCCCGCCTTGCCTCCGAGGGCGTGGTGATGGCCGTCGATGGAAGAGAGCTGAGGTTGCAGGCGGAAACCATCTGTGTCCATGGGGACACCCCGGCTGCGGTGTCCATGGCCCAGGCCGTGCGCTCTGCGATGGAATCCCGTGGAGTGGCTGTCAGGCCCTTCTGCTGAGCAACGATCCCATGAGCGCTGAGCTTGGCGGCGGCCTGGCGAGGATGGGCGATGACGGGTTGGTCGTCTGGCTTGGCGAACTTGGCCCCTCGGCCTTTTCTGCCGCCTTGGCGGTGTCATGCAGGGCGATGGGGCTAAAGGCCGAGGTGGTGGCGGGGGAGGGGACGGCCCTGGTGCGCTTGGCGGGGCAGGCAAGGATGTGTTGTCCCGACCCCCAGCAGATGGAGCTTTTGGAAGTGGCCTGCCTGGAGGCCCTGGCGTCCCGGCCCGCTGCCGGTTCGGCTTTGGGAGAGCCAGAAGTGGTCGAGATCCCCGTCCTTTATGACGGGCCGGATCTCCAAGAGGTGGCCAGGGAGTGCTCAATGGAGGTGTCGGAGGTTGTCCGGCGCCACCAGCAAAGCCCCCACGTCGTTGACTTCATGGGGTTCGCTCCCGGTTTTGGTTATCTTGGCGGTCTTGATCCGGCATTGAGGGTGGCCCGGCTGGCCTCCCCGCGCCCCAGGGTGTTCCCTGGAGCGGTTGGTATAGCCGCAGGCCGCAGCTGCATCTACCCCACCGCCTCCCCCGGGGGGTGGAGGATCATAGCCAGGACCGATGCCGTATTGTTCGATCCTCGGAAACAAAAGCCGACACTGCTGTCACCAGGCACAAAGGTTCACTTCAGAGCCGTAGAGCACCTTGCTGGGAAGCCGAAGGGAAGCCGGCATGTGACAAAGACGCCGAAGACATCCCCCGCGATCTCGGTCACCGATGCTTCGGGCATGCTGACAGTGCAGGATGCCGGCCGTTTCGGCTGGGCTGCGGTGGGGGTGGCTCGGGCCGGCGCGCTGGATTGGTTTGCGGCGGCTATGGCCAACCGGCTCGTAGGCAACCCAGAGGATCGTGCCTCCCTGGAGTTGGTTATGGGATCGCTGACCCTAACCGCCCACCGCGACGTGGTGGTGTCCCTGACGGGGGCGCCCAGGCCGGCACGGCTTATGGAAGAGGGGCGGGGTTTTCCCCTTCCCCACGGATGTGGCTTCGTCCTCCGCCGCGGCCAGCATCTCCGCCTGGGTGCGCCAGAGGCCGGGATTGTCAGCTATGTGGCCTTCGGGGGTGGCATTGCGGCGGAGCTGGTGATGGGGAGCCGCAGCCGGGACACCATGGCCGGCATCGGGCCAGCTCCGCTGGCGGCGGGATCGTCCTTCGCCCTCGGCAAGCCCTCCGGCTTGGTCCGTCCCGGCAGGTGGCTCAGGAGGGAGGCCCTTCCACCCGGCTATCCCGGAGCGACGAGGTCGCAGGCTCCGCTCAGATTGGTTGGCTTCGGGATGAGAGACACGGGAGCCATCGTCGATGCCATGGCCGCAAGCTCCTGGGAGGTGGCTTCAGACTCCGATCGAGCCGGGATGCGCCTCTGGCGCCCCGAGGGGGGCGTGGGAGGCGGCGGAGAGACCGCTCCGGTTGGGGTGGCAGAGGGAGTCGTCCAACTGCCCGAGGGGGGAATGCCCATCATTCTCCGGGCAAATCATGCCACCACCGGTGGCTACAAGGTGGTGGCCAGGCTCTGTGGAGCCGACCTTGCCGTGGCCTCCCAGCTCCGTCCCGGAGACGCAGTTGCCCTCGGGGCAATCGACCCCGCCGAGGCGGAGGTTGCCTGCCGTGTGGCTCGCCTCGAGCGGTTGCATGCCGTGGTTGACCTGGGTGAGCTTTGAGCCCGTCACCGTGAGCTGCACAGGGCGACGGTCCTTGTCAGTCTGCCAGATGGACCACCACGGACGCCTCGGTCCCCGGGACGGCTGCGATTTCCCGCAGCGACCCGGCGTCGATGAGATCCCCCAGCCCCTGGTCGAGCAGGGCAAGTCGATGGGATGAATCGGTGAGCTCCAGGCGTTGTACCGCCGCCTTGGGCGACTTGCGAGCGGCGGTCTTCGCCCGCCGGATCTGTCCCAGGACTTCGGCCGTGATCTCCAGCACCCCGGCATCGGCATCCGGCCCGGCAGCCGCCGCGAGGGGCGCAGATTCCGGCCACTGTGAACGGTGTATGGATCCCTTTTGCCACCACGACCAGCACTCCTCTGTCACAAAAGGCAGAAAGGGTGCAAAGAGCCGTAGTAGTGCAGACAGGGCCGTCGCCAGGGCCCGGCGGGCGGAGTTGCGCGCCGCGTCGGTGACGGGCCGGTCCCCGGTTCCATAACCCCTCACCTTCACCAGTTCCAGGTAGTCGTCGCAGAACATCCAGAAGAAGGTCTCGGTGCGCTCCAGGGCCCTGGTGTAGTCATAGGAGTCGAGGGCCTCGGTCGCCTCTTTGACAACCGAGGCAAGCTTCGCCAGCATCGCCCGGTCGATCGGCTCGAGGGCAACGGGTTCACCCCCATCGGCCGCCTCCAGGGTTTCTTTTGCCAAATCGGCGGCCTCTTCGCCGGCCACTCCCAAAGTGAAGCGGCACGCGTTCAAGAGCTTTATTGCAAGGCGGCGGCCGACTTTCATCTGGCCTGGGTCTGCAATGGTGTCCATGCCGGGCCGGCCCATGGAGGCCCAGTAGCGGACGGCGTCGGTGCCATGGTCGTCCAACAACGCCGCTGGTGTCACGACGTTGCCTTTGGACTTGGACATCTTTTTGCGGTCGGGGTCGACTATGAACCCAGACACCTGGGTATTGCTCCAGGGCAGGCTTTGGTGTTCCAGGTGAGCCCTGGCCACGGTGTAAAAGAGCCATGTGCGAATGATGTCCTGGCCCTGGGGCCGGAGGTCCATCGGGAATACCCGTTCGAAGAGGTCCTGGTCCTCGACCCAACCGCCGGCGATCTGTGGGGTGAGCGAGGAGGTGGCCCAGGTGTCCATGACATCGGCTTCACCCACGAAACCCCCGGGCCGGGCGCGGGAGGATTCTTCGTAGCCGTCGGGGACGTCCACCGAGGGATCGACCGGCAGCCGGTCCTCTTTGGGGATTAGCGGCCGGTCGTAGAGGGGCTGGCCTTCCTCGCCCGCCTCATACCACAGGGGGAAGGGGACCCCGAAGTAGCGCTGACGGGATATGTTCCAGTCCGCCGC
>JAKAOS010000050.1 GCA_021823165.1 Actinomycetes bacterium
GATCTAGCCGATGAGATAGATCGAGCCATTCGCATGATCAAAAAGACCCTCTTGGGCCACGGTATAGGTATGTCCCTTGTAGGTGATGTCAACCACGAAGCGGCTCCCCGTGAGGCCCCCCGGCCTCGAGATGCTGCGATAGGAAACAACTCGGAAGTAGGGGTTCCCGGATCGGGCTGCTGCAACCGGATCCACATTGAGTAAAGCGGACCGCAGATCCTTTGCCTTGTAGCTCGACGCCGATTTCCCCAGTGGCCTTGCTATGGCCTCCCCGAAAAGATTTTTTGCCAACAACGACAGGTTACCAACCCCTTGCTTGGGATTACCTAGGAACGCCCTGAGCCATATCTGTGACTCGACCTGGCGCACCTGCACCGCAGACATGCGAGGGTCGACGATGTGAAGAACATCCGCCGTGCTCAAGGAGTGCCATCCCGCCGGAACGGCGAAATAGTTGTCCACCCCCGAAGAACTGGTGTGGCTGTAGTAACTGAGAGACCGGTTGCATCCCGAGAGGACCACTCCAACGAGAACAAGCGACGCCCATGGCACAACTCGGCTCGCCCAGGTCACCCTCACTGCCATACCACAGTATGGCCCCTTGGGCGCAGTATTTACACCGCCGCTGGCCACAGGGGTAAAAGAGGGCTGCGGAAGCGGAAGCGGAAATGGAGAAAGGGGCGCCGCAGCGCCCCTTTCATTCCTTGACTGCTTTATCCTGCTCGGCCCGCCTGGCTAGCGTTTGCTAGCTGGCAAGGGACAATCAGAAGTCCTCCATGCCCCCACCGGGAGCGGGAGCCGCCTCTTCTTCGGGCTTGTCCACAACAACCGCCTCGGTGGTGAGGAACATCGCCGCGATGGATGCGGCATTCTGCAGGGCAGACCTGGTCACCTTGGCAGCGTCGATGACACCTGCTTTGACCAGGTCCTCGTACTCGCCGGTTGCGGCGTTGTAGCCCTCGTTGGGCGAGGAGAGAGCGCGAACCTGGTCGATGACGATACCGCCCTCCTGGCCGGCATTGGTTGCGATCTGCTTGATCGGCTCCTCCAGGGCGGAGGCGACGATCCGCACGCCGAGCGCTTCGTCACCCTCGCGCTTGTCGGCCAAATCCGCCACCTTGGACTGTGCCCGCAGCAGGGCCACGCCACCACCGGGCACGACTCCCTCTTCGATGGCGGCCTTGGTGGTGGACACCGCGTCCTCGATGCGGTGCTTCTTCTCTTTCAGCTCAACCTCGGTTGCCGCACCCACCCGGATGATGGCTACGCCTCCGGAAAGCTTGGCAAGGCGCTCCTGCAGCTTCTCCCGGTCATAGTCCGAGTCGGTGTTCTCGATCTCGGCCTTGATCTGCTCGATGCGCCCCTTCACCTCGTCGGCGCTGCCGGCACCCTCGACGATGGTGGTCTCGTCTTTGGTGACGACGACCTTGCGAGCCTGGCCCAACATCTCGATACCGATGCTCTCGAGCTTGAGGCCCAGTTCCTCCGATACCACCTGGCCGCCGGTGAGAACCGCCATGTCCTGCAGCATCGCCTTGCGCCGCTCCCCGAATCCGGGTGCCTTGATGGCAACGCTCTTCACGATACCCCGGATGTTGTTCACCACCAGGGTTGCCAAAGCGTCGCCATCCACGTCCTCGGCAATGACCACAACGGGGCGCTTGACCTGCAGAACCTGCTCCAGGACGTGCAGGTCCCGGGCGGAGCTCACCTTGCCCGAGGTGAACAGGATGTAAGGCTGTTCGAGAACGGCCTCCATGCTCTCGGGGTCGGTGACGAAGTAGGGGGAGATGTAGCCCTTGTCGAAGCGCATCCCTTCGACGAGATCCAACTCCATGCCAAAGGTACGCGACTCCTCGACGGTGATCACGCCGTCCTTGCCAACCTTGTCGATGGCCTCGGAGATGATCCCCCCGACCTCGGTGTCGGCGGCGGAGATAGAGGCAACCTGGGCAATCTGCTCCTTGGTGTCCACCTCTTTGGCGTTGGAGCGCAGGTAGGAGATGGCTTCCTCCACCGCTGCCTCTATGCCACGCTTGAGGACCATCGGGTTCGCGCCGGCCGCGACGTTGCGAAGGCCGTGGCGCACCATCGACCAGGCAAGCACGGTCGCAGTGGTCGTCCCGTCTCCCGCTACATCGTCGGTCTTCTTCGCCACTTCCTTGACGAGTTCCGCGCCGACTCTCTCGTAGGGGTCTTCGAGCTCGATCTCTTTGGCAATGGAAACCCCGTCATTTGTGATGGTCGGGGCGCCCCACTTCTTGTCGAGCACGACATTGCGGCCCTTGGGTCCCAGAGTGACCCTCACTGCGTCGGCCAACTGGTTCATACCGCTCTCGAGGGCTCGACGAGCCTGCTCGTCGAACACGATCAACTTGGGCATGCGGTCCCTCCGTTGGGTCTGCCTTTAGCACTCACGACTGGTGACTGCTAACAGCATATGCATGAGCGGCCCCCAACCTGCAACCCAACGCTGGGCTCCCGGGAGCAACTTCCCAACCCCGCCGCCGCAGAGGCCCTCTCTCTCCCGATGGGCCATGCAAGGTCCAAAGCCAACCAACCGCGCTGGATGGCGACCCTGCTAAAGCACTTCGGGCCGCCTGGCCATTGGAAAATCAGCCGCCGGCCACCGCGGGGACGATCGAGAGGGTCTGGCCATCTGAGAGTGGGGTGGCAAGGCCATCGAGGAAGCGGACGTCCTCTTCGGCCACAAAGACGTTGACAAACCGTCGCAGCTGTCCACCCTCGTCGAAAAGCCGCTCGCCCACACCTGGGTGCAGCTTCTCGAGGGCCGAGAGTGCCTCTCCGACGGTAGCGCCGTCGACCTTCGCCTCCGAGGCGCCGCCGGTCAGGCTACGGAGCTGGGTTGGGATACGGACTACTACGCTCATTCGACCTCCACTGCCTGGTTGAACGCTTCAAGGGTCGGCGGGATGGTTACCGTGGGCCGCAGGGACGAGAGGGCATCGACGGTCTTTAGCCCGGTGCCGGTTACATAACAGACGACACGCTCGTCGGCCCGGATGACGCCCTCGGCGGCCAGCTTCACAAGGGTGCCTATGGTGACCCCGCCGGCGGTCTCGGTAAAGATTCCCTCGGTCCTGGCCAACAGGCCAATGGCCTCGACGATCTCCTCATCGGTGACGGCCGCTATCGATCCACCAGTCTTGCGCACCACGTCCACCGCATATACGCCGTCCGCCGGGTCTCCAATGGCCAAGGACTTGGCCACGGTCGCTGGCCGGACCGGCCGGATGCGGTCCGAACCCTCGGAGAAGGCATTGGCAACGGGAGCGCAGCCCGCCGGCTGGGCCCCCGAGACCCTCACCTCGACCGGGGAGTCCACCAGGCCCACCTTGCCGAGTTCTTCGAATCCCTTGTGGATCTTGGTGAGCTGGCTGCCCGAGCCGATGGGGACCACCACGTGATCGGGCGCCTTCCAGCCAAGCTGCTCGGCCACCTCAAAGGCCAATGTCTTGGAGCCCTCTGAGTAATAGGCGCGCATATTGACATTGACCACCGCCCAGTCGGGATGCTCCCCGACGATCTCGGCGCATAGCCTGTTGACATCGTCGTAGCCGCCCTGGACCGCAACCAAGGTGCCGCCATATACCGAGGTGGCGGTCAGCTTGGCGGGCTCCACATCGGCGGGCACGAACACCACCGACTTCATGCCCGCCCAGGCCGCATGCGCGGCGACTGAGTTGGCAAGGTTTCCAGTGGAGGCACACGCAGCCACCTTGGAACCCAGCTTCGAGGCAACCGTGAGGGCGACGGACACGACCCTGTCTTTGAAAGAGCCGGTGGGCTGCAGGCCGTCGTTTTTGATCCACAGCTCCGAGAGCCCCAGCTCCGCCGCCAGCCGGTCCGCCCGGATCAGGGGGGTGAAACCGGCGCCCAGGTCAATGGCTCCCTCCGCGTCCGCAGGTAGCAGCGGTGCATACCGCCACAGCGTCGACGGACCCGCCGCAATGTATTCCTTCGACATGACCGAAGCCACGGCTTCGTAGTCGTAGACGACCTCCAGGGGACCGAAGCACCATTCACAAGCGTGAAGGGCTTCGGCGGGGTATGGGCGGCCGCACTCACGGCAGCGCAGGCCTTTTACGAAAGTCACTCTTCCTCCATCGCACGGGCATTGGCACCTGGTCTTCTCGACTGGTTGCCGCGGCGTCAACGGGCCCGTCCCTCGACCGCTCTGGATGATGGCAATGCCATGGTGGACCACGTGGCCACCATTAGTCAACCCACCGGCCCGGTAATGGGGCCGGTGGCCAACCACGCCGCAGAACGGCGGGCCTCATCAGTATTACCAGGAGCCGACTTTGTTCCATGCCGGTGTGGGAGGAGTCGCTCCTTGTCGCTACCTTCGGCAAGGGTGACCGATGCCCGGACCCCGCCCTGGCGGCCTACCCATTCCCCGACCCTCAGCGCAGAGTTTGCCACCGCCAGCTTCAACCACCGCCAGTTCCCCCTGCAGTGGATTGCCGAACACAGGGCGGACACCACCATCGGGGTTTGCATCCCCGCCCACAACGAGGCCGGCACGGTGGCTGCGATCGTAGGTGCAATCAGAACCGACCTGATGGAGCAGAGGAGCATCGTCGACCGCGTCCTGGTCGTGGACGACCACTCCCAGGACGGCACCGCAGCCGCAGCGGCCGCGGCCGGAGCGGAGGTGGTATCGCTGGCGGAGGACCCGCCATTGCCGGGGAAGGGCGGAGCCATGCGGTGCGGCATGGACAACCTGGATACCGATGTCGTGGTCTTCTGTGACGCCGACATCAAGGAGTTCCACTCCAGGTTGGTGAGCGGGATCATCGGGCCATTGCTGGCCCGGCCGGATCTCGTGATGGTCAAAGCCGCCTACGAGCGCCCCGGTGTCCTGGGGGATCAAGGCGGGAGGGTAACCGAGCTGTGCGCCAAGCCGCTTCTCCGGTGCCTGCAGCCACAACTTGGCTGGCTTAGCCAGCCCCTCGCCGGGGAGACCGCCGTCAGGCGGGAACTGGTGAGAGATATCCCCCTGCCGAGGGGATATGGGATAGAGGTCGCAATGTTGATAGAGGTGGCACGCCGCTTCGGGCCCGGGTCTGTGGCACAATGCGACGTCGGCACGCGCATCCACCGGAACCGGTCCTTATCGGACCTGGCTCGCCAGGCCGACGAGGTGGTCGCCACGGTGCTGGGGCTGAGCCGACGGACACAGACAGATCCGTGAACCGGGCCAAGGGCCGGTCTATGGATAGGCCAGCGTGGCACTGATGTCCATCAGACACCGGGGCTCTCCAGCCGTGCCGCAACAATCCGCTCCAGTTCATCGAGGTGCCGGCCAGAACTTCCTGATCCAAACTCATGAGGACCTGATCCAAACTCATGAGGACCTGATCCAAACTCATGAGGAACAGTAAGCACCTCCAATCCTTCTGACCACTCACCCTGGTCGGCCTCGGCAACCACAGCGACGACGGGGGTGCCGAGTTCTTTGGCCATGGAGACAACCCCACCGACAACCCTTCCCTGGAATGACTCTTCGTCCAGGTGAGCCTCGGCAGTAATCACCAGGTCGGCGGCTGCAATCTTTTCGGCCAGGCCACACATGGCGGCGGCCACTTCAAAGCCAGGGATGACTTTCGCCCCCAAAGAGACAAGCCCCCCGGCGAGCCCGCCGCCGGCCCCCGAGCCTGCGATCTCTCCCACATCTATGCCGAAGTCATCCCTGTAGAGCTGGCGTAGGCGGCGCAAGCGGGCCGATAAAAGGGCAATCTCGGGCCCCGAAGCCCCCTTGGCGGCCGCGAACACCCGGGCCGCATCCTCGAAGCGGGTCTGCACGTCCACCGCTGCCACGAGTTCCACGCCCGCCAGCCGACCCCTTGGGGCGATGGCCTGAACGGCCCCCCATCCCCCGTCGGTGCTCGCAGACCCTCCACAGCCCACAATGACCCGCTTTGCCCCGGCGGCCACAGCCGCCATTATCAACTCCCCGGTTCCCGCGGTGGTCGCATCCAGGGCCCTGTTGAACTCCCGGCCTCCGGCCAGCGCCAGCCCCGATGCCTTGGCCACCTCCAGGACGGCGGCGACAGGCTTGGAATCTGCCACCAGCCTCCACTCCGCTTGGACCCGGGCGCCCAGCGGCCCGCCTACCAACGACGAACGCCGCCTGCCGCCGATCACCTCGCAGAAGCCCTCGCCTCCATCGGACAGGGGCACCTCAGCTGCGGTCCAACCCGCCTGTCGGGCTCCTCTGGCTATTGCAGAGGCAACCTGGCGAGCGGTCCCCCAGGTGCCAAAATTGTCGGGCGCCGCGAGCAAGTGCATGACACCATCGTGCAAGGCTCGCCAAGTCGGCCTGCACTGGCCGGTGCCCACCCGCCTCCGTTATGGTCGGCCCCATGGCAGCGACCGAACTTGTGGTGGTATCCAATCGAGGGCCGCTGTCGTGGTCCGAGGACCCTTCGGGGAAGCTGGTAGCCAGACGAGGCGGGGGCGGCCTCGTGTCCGGCCTCGCACCGCTCGTAGAGGGCACCAGCACGCTGTGGTTGGCGGCGGCGATGAGCGAGGCGGACAGGCGGGCGGCGCTTGAGGTATCGGACGCGCACGGCTTTCGCACCAGGCTCGTCGCAGTACCGACAGAGCAGTATTCGATGGCATACGACGTCATCTCCAACGCCACACTCTGGTTCTTATACCACGGGTTGTTCGACCTGACCCGCCGCCCGCTGTTCGGCAGGCGGTGGTGGGAAGCCTGGTCCGCCTACCGTCAGGTCAACCAAGCCTTTGCCCAGGCCACCGCGGAGACTGCATCCCAAGGCGCCACGGTGTTGGTCCAGGACTATCACTTGGCCCTGGTCCCTGCGATGCTCCATGAGCTCCGGTCCGACCTGGCGATCGGACATTTCAGCCACACTCCCTTTCCCGAGCCGGGCGAATGCGCGATCCTTCCCGATGAGGTACGGGCCGAGCTTTTGGGCTCCATGGCCGCCTCGAGGGCCTGTGGCTTCCACGACCGGCGCTGGGCGGCCAGGTTCGAGGCCTGTTGCATAGAAGAGGGCCTGGAACGACCCCAGACATTTGTGGCCCCATTGGGCCCCGATGAGGCCGCATTGGCATCAGAAGCATCCTCGGATGCCTCGGTAGGAGCGGGGGGCACCCTGGACGAACTCATTGCCGGCCGGAAGGTCGTGCTGAGGGTGGATCGGATCGAACCCTCCAAGAATCTCCTGCGGGGGATGCTCGCCATAGACGAGTTGCTCGAGCGCAGGCCGGAGTTGGCAACCGAGATCGTGGTCGTCGCTCTTGCCTACCCATCCCGAGACTCACTCGCCTCCTATATGGCCTACCGTGCCGAGCTGGAAACCCTGGTGGATCGGCTGAATGCCAAGTGGTCCACCTCCTCTGGACGCCTCGTGGAGCTGCTGGCACAGGACGACTACCCGAGATCACTTGCCGCCCTGCGCCGCTACGACGTCCTGTTGGTCAACCCGGTGCGAGACGGGCTCAACCTGGTCGCCAAGGAGGGCCCCCTCCTGAACGACAAAGACGGCGTGGTGGTGCTGTCCCGTCAGGCCGGTGCCTGGCCGGAACTGCAAAAAGGGGCACTCGGGGTGAACCCCTTCGACATCACCAATACCGCTGGGGCTTTGGAGGCGGCACTGGAGATGCCAGGCCCTGAGCGGCGGCGGCGCAGTGAAGCCCTACGGAGCGCCGCAAGGACCCACAACCCACGCACATGGCTCGATGCCCAGCTCCGAGCAGTGGGGGCATAAGGCCACATCGTGGCAGCCCGCATTCTCCGGCGGCACCCGACATAGCGCCATCACCGAGTCCACTTGGGCACCGCTCACCCCGGCTCTGGACAAGGACCCGGCTCTGGACAAGGACACCGCGGGGATCTCGCTCCCCAGGAGGCCACGCCTCGGGCACCTCATCGCACCGCCCAGGTCAGGGAAGGGACTCGAGCAGGCGCATGGCCTGGTCGGGGCCCTCCACTATGAGATCGGCCCTGGCAAGGAGTTGACTGGGCGACTCGAGGCTCGATACGGCGACCTTCAAGACCGCGAGGCCAGCCCCAGCAAGGCGCTCCAAGGCCACAAAAGCCGGCAGGTCGCCCATATCGTCTCCCAAGAACACCGCTGCTGTCATTCCCCGGGCGACGCCTTCGACGACGGTGCCCTTGTCGCCCCCGATCCTGGGCCTCAGCTCGATGCTCATCCGACCCGGTTGGGCCTCGAGGCCCGGCATCGCAAGCGCATCGGAGGCAAAGTCCTCCGCCCATCGCCGAGCCTCCTCCAGCCGCTGCGCCCGGCGCCAGTGCAGGGTGACCGAGAGTCCCTTGGGTTCGATCTCCACCCCGCAGGGGGCCTCTTTGACCGCCCGGGCCGTCACGGCCTCGATTGCCTCCTCCCACTGCAGGGCTTGGGGACTGCGCCTGATCTCGCCACTCTCCTCTACCCACTCGAGCCCGTAGAGGCCGGCGATGAATACACCGGAGGCGGCACAATCGGTCCCGAGCATTGCCAAGAGAAATGAGGCGGGACGACCGGAGACCACACAAACCCGCCCGTAGCGGCCGGCCAGGGAGGCCAACAGTTCGGGTACTCCCTCCAGCGGCCTGGCCTGGGAGGGATCATCGACTATCGGGGCAAGCGTCCCATCGAAGTCAACACATATCGCAGTGGAGCCAACATCGAAAGGGAACCCATCCGGCCAAAGATGGCCAGATCCGCCCGGGTCAGCCACCGGCCGAACCGCCGGGCACAACGGAGCCGCCCACAACCACGGTCACATCGGGGGAGTATTCCGACGGCTGGGGAAGCGGCTGAGAATCCTGGGGCGGCAAACCGAGTGCCCTTGTGAGTATGCCGGCCTCGATGGAGTACCCGGGCGCGAAATAAACGCCCGGAGACAGCCCCGAGGCGTTAACATTGCCCTTGAGCACCCGGTAGCCCCGGGCCGAGATCTCCCGGGCCAGGCCCGCCTCCTCGGCGCCCTGGCCAGCACCCGCTGAAATAGCGACACTCACCGAAGAGGTCGCAGGAAGCCTGAGCGGTTGGCCCGGCGTGGTCGCAGTGGCCCGCCCGGGCTTTGTCTGGGCCCGTACCGGGTGGCCCTTGGTCGACCGGCGAATCTGCGCCTGTCCCGAGGAGCCATTGGCGGCCACACCCGCCGGCATCCTCCAAAGCACGCCGACCGCCAGTGCTGCCACCACTGCCAAGAACGCAAGGCCCCTTGCGGGTGATGCCCCCCTTGGCAGCGGCATCGCAGCGGCCGAGACCGAGTCTCGCACCTGCGAACTCACCCCGCCTTCCCTGTCAGCACAGCATCCAGCCCGTCACCGGTCGGCCAGCCATTCCCCATCGGTGCAGCTTCCCAACGTCTCGCCAGCAATGCAAGAACTGCACTGGCCTTAGGCCAAACTCCTGCCGGCGCCCGGACATCCTCTCGAAGTACGGAGCAGGGCCCCGCCGCTAGGTAGCCTTGTGCCAGGCCGGTGTGGCGCAGCTGGTAGCGCAGGCGACTTGTAATCGTCAGGTCGTGGGTTCGAGTCCCACCACCGGCTCTCGTCGTCCCCCCCATACCGTCCCGGCCCCGCCTCCAGTTTTACCCAAACCACCTGCCTACCGGCCCTGGCAATAACGCCACCAGCGGCCCAGCCAAATACAAAACTACCTCCGGTTCTTCCCGCCGAGGGGTCACGCAAGGACAACTTTGTGCCGGCAACTCCCAGCTCGGGCGCCACCGGAAAGGAGCCAACCGAAAGCCCTGCTTTCGGTTCATCGTTGCCGGTTCATCGTTGCCGTGCCCCGGAATTGCGTGGCCTTTGGAGTTCCCGTGCCCCGGAATTGCGTGGCCTTTGGAGTTCCCGTGCCCCGGAATTGCGTGGCTTTTGAAGTTGCCTGGCCTTTGGATTTGCCTGACCTTTGACATATCATTAGTTTCTGTTGTTTACCATGAACGAGGTAGGCTGGAGGAATGAGAAGTTGTCCAAATTGTGGATCTGCGGCAACAGATGAACAGGCCTTCTGCAGCGGCTGTGGGGCTGCGCTAGCGAACGAGCAGACAACAACGGGGCCGCAGGAGTCCCACCCGCCCAACGAACGAATCGGCCGGGTTGTGCTCGGAGCCACCGGGGTGCTGTTCTTGGGGGCGGCCACGGCGGTGATCACCTATTTGGCCCTGGCGACGACGACCACAACGGCCAGGATTTCCACGCCACAACACATCACGGCCACGACCACCACGGCACCGACGACAACAAGGGCGGCCACGGCGGCCACAGCGAGTTCTCCACGTCCCGGTGCCAAAGCCGCAGCGGCCATTGCCTCCTGGCTCGCCCGCAGCGCGGCCGTGCGACCCTCGGTCCAGGCCGCCATCGACGCCGTCTCCACCTGTGCAGAAAGCCCGAGCCTGGGGGTGAAGGCGCTGCAGAGTTCGATCGACACCCGCCAGGCCATCCTGTCGTCGCTGGCATCCTTTTCGGCATCGGGCCTCCCGAACGGGGCGCGCCTCGTGTCCCAGTTCACCCAGGCAATGCAGCAATCCCTCGCCGCCGACCGGGGTTATCAGGCTTGGATGGGCGACCTTGGGAACTCGAAACAGGGATGCGGCTCCAGCCCGGCGGCAAACCCCAACTACCAAAGGGCCCAGGTGGCGTCGGTCCAGGCAACAGCGGCAAAAGCCAGTTTTGCCAGCGCTTGGGCTCCAGTAGCGGCCCAGTTTCACGAACCCACCTACGCTGCGGCGCAGTTCTGATCTACCTGCAGCCTCCCTCGCCCCGGGGACTCACCTGACAAGGGACAACGGGCCTGCCGGAAAGCCTCATGGGTCCGGCTCAACCTTGTTCAGGCCAGAGGCGCTGACTCAAGGTTCCATCCCAGCGCCCCCCCTACCCCCCGAGCAATCTCTACGTCCTCTTTAGCCTGTATGACAAAGGATCGCACTACGGCGCCTGGGACGCCGATCTCCCGATCCCCTGCGCCCGTCGCATTGCGGCCAGGGTCCAAGGCGATGCCCAGGAACTCGAGGCCATCGGCCGCCCGGCTTCTGATCTGGGGCGCACCCTCGCCTATACCGCCGGAAAAGGCAATGGCTTCCAAGCCGCCCATGGCCGCTGCCATCTGGGCAATCCCGGCCCGCAAACGGTGCAGGTAAACGGCCACCGCCAAGCCCGCCGAGGCCTCTCCGTCCGCCTCGGCCGCAAGGACGTCCTCCATCCTTGCGTGGCCCGAAAGGCCCAGCAACCCAGATCGGTGCTCAAGGGAGTCGGCCAGATCCGAGGGATCGATTTTGCAGTGTTGTTCCAGCCACAACAACAGGCCCGGGTCGACACTGCCCGATCTCGTCGCCATGACCAGGCCCTCCATAGGTGTGAATCCCATAGTCGTGTCCACCGAACGGCCTTTTGCCACCGCAGCCAGCGAAGCCCCCGCGCCCAGATGGCAGGTGACCACCCTGATCCCGGGCCCTTTCGACCCGATGAGATCGGCCACCCGGGTGGCGACGTATCGGTGAGCCAGGCCGTGGAAGCCGTAGCGGCGCAGATGCCATTTGTGCCGCCAGGCGGCGGGAAGAGCGTAGGTGGAGGCGGACTCGGGCATTTGAGAGTGAAACGCGGTGTCGAAACATGCCACTGCGGGGACTCCCGGAAGGACCCGGATCACGGCGTCCAGGGCCGCAAGGGACTTCGGCTGGTGCAACGGGGCAAGATCCTGGAGTTCCTCCAGGCCTTGGCGGACACTGCGATCCACGATGACTGGCTCGCAATAGCGAGTTCCCCCATGCACGATGCGGTGGCCCGAAGCATCGATTGGTGACCAACGAGCGACGAAATCGGCGAGGGCGGCCTCATCCACCACGGGAGTGTCCCAGGCCATACTCACCGACGCCAAGGACCGCTCCCGCTCCAATACCCCGAGCTTGAGGCTGCTGGAGCCGGCATTGACCACCAGCACCCGCCCCCTCATCTGCTCTTTCAGAGCGACCAGACCCAGTCTCTTATCGCCGGCGGGTCCTCCCCATAGCGGCGGGTGTGGGAGCGGGCTCGCATTGCCTCGTCTGCCATCGCCTGGCGGAGATGGGCCTCCCTGGAGCCAAGTGAAGGCACCCGATCAATCACATCGATCACGAGATGAAAACGGTCGAGGTCGTTGAGCATCACCATGTCGAAGGGCGTAGTGGTGGTCCCCTCCTCTTTGTAGCCGCGCACGTGCAGGTTCTGGTGGTTGGTCCTGCGGTAGGTGAGTCGGTGAATCAGCCACGGATACCCGTGGTAGGCAAAGATGACGGGGCAATCCCTGGTGAAAAGGTTGTCGAACTCGGCGTCGGATAGGCCGTGAGGATGCTCGCTTTCCGGCTGGAGGCGCATGAGGTCCACCACGTTGACCACCCGCACCTTCAAGTCTGGCAACTCCCTGCGCAGGATCTCCACCGCAGCAAGGGTCTCCAGGGTCGGCACGTCCCCGCAGCACGCCATGACGACATCGGGATCGCCTTGGTCGTTGGAGGCCCACTCCCAGATGCCGAGTCCTCGTGTGCAGTGAACGACAGCCTCGTCGATCGATAGGTAGTTGAGTGCCGGCTGCTTGCCTGCCACGATGACATTGACGTAGTGGCGGCTGCGAAGGCAGTGATCGGCCACCGACAATAAACAGTTGGCATCCGGTGGCAAATAAACCCGGATGATCTCGGACTTCTTGTTGACCACGTGGTCGATGAACCCGGGATCCTGGTGGGAGAAGCCGTTGTGATCCTGCCGCCAGACATGGGAGGACAGGAGATAGTTGAGCGAGGCAACCGGCCGCCGCCAGGGGATCTGCTTGGTGGTCTTCAGCCACTTGGCGTGCTGGTTGAACATCGAGTCCACGATGTGGATGAACGCTTCGTAGCAGTTGAAAAGCCCGTGTCGCCCGCTCAACAGGTAGCCCTCGAGCCATCCCTGGCACTGGTGTTCGGACAACACCTCCATCACCCTGCCCTCCGGAGCGAGGTGCTCGTCGGTGGGTAGCCGCTCGGCCATCCATTGGCGCTCGGTCGTCTCGAATACCGCCTGCAGCCTGTTGGAGGCGGTCTCGTCGGGACCAAAGATCCGGAAATTGGTGGGATTCATTGCTATGACGTCTCTGAGGAACTCACCCAGCACTCTGGTCGCCTCGGAGGATGTGGTTCCTGGCTGGTCCACCTCGATGGCATAGTCGGCGAAATCTGGGAGCTCGAGATCTCTCAGCAACAGGCCTCCGTTGGCCGTTGGATGGGCGCTCATTCGGTAAGCCCCCTCGGGCGGTAGCGCGGAGAGATCCTTGACCAATGTTCCAGAGGAGTCGAACAACTCCTCCGGCCTGTAGGAGCGGAGCCAGGCCTCCAACTGTTCCAGGTGGGCAGGGTTGGTGCGCACCTCGGCGAGTGGCACCTGGTGAGCCCGCCAGGTGCCCTCCGTGGGGAGCCCGTCCACCTCGCTGGGCCCGGTCCAACCCTTGGGCGTTTTCAGCACGATCATCGGCCATGTCGGCCGTGAGGTCTCCCCTCTCTCCCTCGCAGCCCTCTGGATCGCCTTGATCTCCACGACGGCCGCGTCGAGT
>JAKAOS010000051.1 GCA_021823165.1 Actinomycetes bacterium
ATCTCTACATAAGCCTCTCCTACCTACGCCAGCGGACCGTGGCCGGAGAGGTCGGCTCCTCCACCATGCCGCACAAGGTAAACCCGATCCACTTCGAAAACGCAGAGGCCAACCTCCAGCTGTCCAACGCACTTTTGGAACATCTCGCCACCAAGCTCATGGTCTCCCGGCTCCAGAGAGACCTCTCGGACTCCTCGGCCATCCGCAACGTCGGCGTGGCTCTCGGCTATTCGGGCCTTGCGCTGTCCTCGGTGCTAAAGGGGCTCGACCGGATCGAAGCGAACCCTGAGGCAATGGCTGAGGACCTGAAACAAAACTGGGGAGTGCTGGCAGAGGCGATTCAGACGGTCATGCGCCGTTATGGCCAGGAGCGACCCTACGAGCGACTCAAGGAACTGACCCGTGGTCACGTCATCACAGAGAAGGACATCCGCAGCTTCATAGCAGGCCTGGACCTCCCGGAAGAGGAAAAGGCAAGGCTTTCGGAACTGACTCCCGCCACCTACCTGGGACTGGCCGAGCACCTTGCACGGATCTCGGGAACCCCTGACCCCAACCAGGCCAGCCAGCCCAACGACTGAGCCAGCTAACATCGGAGAGCCGCCCCCGTAGCTCAGCGGATAGAGCGCCGGCCTCCGGAGCCGGGTGCGCAGGTTCGAGTCCTGCCGGGGGCACTCTGTGATGTCTCAGAACATCGTGGACAGACGAACCTACAGAGTAGCCCATCACGGCGGATTCGTTATGGGCTGGTAATCCTTGCTGGGGTCCAAGGTGAGGTGTCGTAGGAGTTCGCCATCCTCGCTTAGGACCCGGACATCGAGTTCGCACACAAGGACGATGATTCGCCGTCCACGGTGTGGCCTCTCAACGCCTATGTGATGCAGCTTGGTCCCATGGCGCAAGGTGAATACGCCGGTCTTGTCGATCTTGTTGTGGCGGACCCGGGTGTGAGGTGTCATTGGGTACTTGTTCGGATCAGGGGCATCTTTTTGCAGTGCGTCAAAGGCCTGCCTGGGTGGAACCATCCCCCGGGCGGAGTGGGGCCGCTCCTCGTTGTAGTAGCGCACGAAGTAGTCGAGCTGTCCCTGTAGCTGCGCAATGGACGTAGCTCTTGGCTGCTTGCGCAGCCAGCGCTTCAAGGTCTTGTGGAATCGCTCGATCTTGCCCTGAGTCTGTGGATGGTAGGGCAAGCCGTGCTTGATGGCGATGCCCAAGGTGGCAAGTTCAGTCTCGAACCCGCAACGCCCGTTTCGGAACTGTGCGGTAAAAATACAACCATTGTCCGTGAGCATCGATGCGGGAAACCCCCAGCGTTCAGCCCCTTTGTAAAAGGTGGCGACCACATCGGCGGCAGTTGCCACAGCCAGCGCCACGGCGGCGACAACCAGGCGTGAGTAGTCGTCCACGAAGTCCAAGATTTCGACCTTGGCTCCCTGTTCGGTTCCGTCGTCGATCGACCAGTGTGCCATGTCGGCTTGCCAGGTCTCGTTGGGCAGGCTCGCCTCGAAACGCCGCCAGGAGGTCCGTGGCCGCTTTTGGGGCTGGGGGATGACGAACCCCCGCCGGGCCAGTACTCGATGGATCGTGGACCTACCCGGGGATGACCCATGCCGCTTGTGTAGGTGGTATTGGATCGTGAGCGGCCCGGCATCAAAGCCTTGCTCGCTTAGATGTTTTCGTATCGTCACAATCTCGTTTTCGAGTTCCACAGAGATCTGAGACGGACGCCGATGGGGAGCTTTACAAAGCGGAATAAGTGCTTCATAACCCCCACCCTTAAACCGAAGGACCTGTTTAGCCACCCAGGACTTCGACATGCCAAGCGAGTCGGCCACCGCTCGCAGCGAGCGGCCTTCCAGTACTACGGCGTCGACGGCATAGCGAGCACATTGCATGTTGACCACCCGAGCAAGTGTCCACGATGTCCTGGAACATGGTGTCCACTATGTGGTGGAACCAGACACTGCCGGGGGCACGCTTGAGGTCTTCACGTTTCGGTGAGGCCCCGTTTCACGTTTCGAGCTGTTGTGATTGCGCCACGGCCCTGGGGCACAGCGATCGGTGACGGGCAGTGCATTGGTCCGGCGTGGATATAGCATCTGTGGATGCGCCCAGATGCTCTGGCTACAAATAGGGTCCTGGTAATCGGGAACGGATCGACGATGGTGAGGCCCGATGCGGCGCTTCTCCATGTCGGTATCGAGGAGCGGGCCGATACCGCCTCGGCGGCGCTGGAAGAGGTAGCTCGCCGCACCCAGGACGTTCTGGCTGCGGCCAGGCACCAGGGCATTGATTCGGGTGACGTCCAGACCAAAGGCATGGCTGTCCATCCACAGATGGACAAAGAGGGTGCTCGTGTAGTGAGCTACGTAGCCTCCTACTCATTGCTCCTTCGTCTGGGCACGCTCGATCTTGCCCCTGCCGTCGTGGCCGCCATCAGCGAGGCTGCAGGTGACGCTCTCAGGCTGGGAGGCTTTCAGCTATTCAGCACGGGATCCGAGGCGGCCCGCAATGAGGCGGCCGCCCGGGCGGTAAAGGACGCTCGGTCGAAGGCCGAGGGAATGGCCGAAGCCGCCGGAGTCCGGCTTGGCCGAGTGGTCGCCATCCGCGAGGTGCAGGCGTCCCCTCCGGGTTGGCGAGCCGGACCCTTCGCCGCTGCGGGCGTTGTTGCGCAGATGCCGGTGGAAGCCGGTTCCGATGAGGTCGCTGCCCAAGTTGCGGTGACCTTCGAAATAACAGACTGACGGCTCAGAGGTTCAATCCAGCAGTATCGGACATCGGCCCGCGTTGGCCATCTGTCAGCCATCTGATGGTTGCGGTCGCCGCCACTGCCCATGTGCAACCAGTTTGGCCGGTTCTGCTTCGGGCCCAGCTTGTCATATACCAGTGGTGCTAGTACGATTGGCTCCATGGAGTTCCGAGTCGACCGGTCGGATCCACTGCCACTGCACGAGCAGGCGGCTGCCGCTATTCGGCGTGCCATCGCGGAGGGAGAGGCTGGTCCCGGTGACCGCCTCCCATTGGCCAAGGATCTCGCCGCAATCATGGGCGTCAACAAGAACACCGTCATCCGCTCTCTCCACCTGCTGAGAGACGAGGGACTCTTGGAGTTCCGCAGGGGCCGTGGGGTCACCGTCGCCGGTACGCCGGACAAGAGCGCTCTGTTGGTCCAGGTGAAAGATCTGGTGCGCTTTGCGCGCCGGCACGGCTACAACAAAAGCGAGCTGATTGCCATGATCGAGGCGACCTAGCCATGGCGGCAGAGGCCCCACCGCGAGTGGTGCCGGAGGCGAGGTCGGCTCCGGGCGCGGCAGAGCTGCTGTTCCCAGAGGCCCGCCGCCGGCGCCGCCGGCGCTGGATGGTTGGGATTGGCTTGGTTGGGTTGGTCGGCTCCGCAGCGACCCTGGGCCTCAGGTTTTCGGGCGGCGGGCACGGTGCGCCGCCGGGCTCCCCGGAACCATTCCCTGGTGCCCTCATTACACCGGCCGGGTCCAGTGCGGGGCTTCAGGGCGGGAGGTGGACAACGCTGCCGCCGCCACATCCAGGGGTCGTAAAGAGATGGGATCTTGCGGCGTGGACGGGCAGGTACGTCATCGCGTGGGGCAGCACCGCAACGACGACAGGACCTGGCGGCCAGAGCGTGGGGCGTTCAGAGCACGGAGCGGCTTTCGATCCGGCGACGCGCAGTTGGCGGTCACTGCCGCCGGCGCCGGTGGATATCAAGGTCGAATCTACGATCTGGACCGGGCATGAGATTCTTGTGTGGGGTTCCGCGGCGGCGGGGCGATCCGGCCGCAACGTCCTGCTCGCATTGAACCCGGCAACCTGGCGATGGAGGCGGCTGACCGCTCCTCCGATGGCTTTACGCACCGGCGCCAAGGTCCTCTGGAGCGGCACGCGGCTCATCATCATCGGCGGCCATAGAAGTTCGGTCCCAGCTCTGTTGACCGGCGCTAGCTATGACCTTCGTGCCAACCGATGGAGCGAGCTTCCGGCCGTTCCTCACGTTTTCTACGGGGCAGGGACAAAAGAGGAACCCGTCGGGGTCACCGCGGCATGGGCGGCGGGCGCCCTCTACGTTTGGGTCACCCGCCAGGTATCTCAGTCATGTGGAGCCAACTGCATGGCGGTCTCCGCCAAAGTTCAGCCACTCCGCTGGAGCCCGGTAACACTCCGATGGGACCCGGGGCCGACGCCACCTGCCGGCGTCCCTGCCTACCGAGCGAGCGCCCTGTCCATGGGGAAGGCAATCGCGCTACTGGGTGGTTCTTCGTGCTTGCCGGAGATGAGCTGTCCAGGTCGGATCAGTGGTCATCCTGAACTTGTCGCTCTGAATACAGACACAGAAACCTGGATTGCGATGCCTGCGAGCGCAGTGCTCAGTAACGCAACGTCGTTTGCCTGGACGGGTCGCAGCCTCATTGCGGTGAGTCCCTATCTGAGCGGCAATGGTCACCTCCTTGGAGGGTACGCCGCCGCCTTCGACCCGGCCAGCGGGTCGTGGGCAAACCTGCCGGCGCTGCCGGTCCCAACCTCGCCGCCGTCGGGACCGGTTCTCACAGGGACGGTGTGGGCGGGCTCTGAGCTGATCGATTCTCACCTCTCACTGATCCCGGGACATCGGCACTCTGCCACCGGAGTGAGCACGGCGAGTGCACTGCCGAGCTGTCCGCCGATCGCCTTCCCGGAGTGGGTGGGAGGATACTTCTGCGGCCCGGCTCCGGGACCAGGAAACGGTTACGGCCTGGATGGATCATGCATCGGCACCGAGCAGGCACCGCCATGTGGTCCGGGCATGGTGCCCGATAAGTCCTACCCCTACACGCTTATCGGCAGCTGCACCAATTATTACATCGACGGACGGTGGTGGAGGAACCAACTCCCTGGAGGATCGGGTCCGGTGAAGGTGTGGATCTCTGTGAATACTACGGGCACGAGCGCTCGCTTGATGGGGCCGAACGGAGCGGTCGGATTCGAGCCCTCGGCCACCTCGAGTTGCTCCTGAGCCGCCGAAAAGCGATGCCTGGGGCGAGCAAGTGGCCCGAGCGGCCGCTCGACGTGCCACTTGTCGCACCGGTGCCGGCTCCGAGGAGGTCTCCGTTACCGCCTCCGATCCAGTTAGCCCTGCCGCTGCGCCATGCCCATTCCCTTGGGTACCAGCGATGCTCCCCTCGGAGTAGGGGCACGCCAGTCAGCTCGGTTGGCACGCCTTTCGCTACGAGCCACAATTTTTCCAGCCCTCAGGATCGCTCGCATGGGATGTTTTACATGCCCTGCCCGCGGGGATGCGGGTAATGGAGCCGGCGGCCTAAGCGTTGTTTGGCGGACACCCGAGCGCCTGGACACCATCGCATCCGCTCCAGGCCTCAACCGGCCGGCCACATATAGCCTCGCGCCGGCGGCCAACTGCACCAGAGCCAGCAGAACCATGATGGAGAGAGCAACCCGGTCACTGTGGTTGCCGCACCTCGGTGACAGGTTGTCGTCGTGGACAGGCATGGGCCGCCGCTGCCAGCAAAACTCTGCGGCCTGGCGCCGAGATGGGCCAACGAGGAGATGGGCCGGTCTTGCCAACCGGGTACAACATGCCCGGCAACTCGCTGCTGCGGGCTCGGCCACAGCAACTGCGATGATGAACGTTGCTCCCGCCCAGACGCTCCCCCGGGCGCCCCCTCCCGTGGCCCGCGCCGAGTACCCTGCTGGGGACGAACAGGTCACGCGCTTGTGGTAGTCAGCTGTTGCCGGTCACACGGCGCTCAGCGAGCCAGCTCCGCCAGTCACGTGCGACAATCCGGGCCCCGCTGAGGCCTTCTGCCTCAGCAGAGGCGAGATAGACGATCGGTGGGCCCATGACCTCGGGAGATAGCAGCGCAGCACGACTCTCATCAGCCAAGCCGGGAGGGATCATGCCGGTGTCGGTCGCTCCACCCGGCAATAGCAGATTTACCGATACGCCGTAAGGAGCGAGGTCTTCGGCCATGATGAGACTCAGTGCCTCCGCCCCGGCACGCGAAGGGCCGTAGGGGACAAAGCCGCGGCGCCGCATTGTCTCTCTGTTCATCGTGATGTTTACAATCCGCCCCCTCCCCTGAGCGAGGAACAGCGGGACAAAAGCCCGAGCGACGAGGAAATAACCGGTGAGGTTGGTGGCCACAACATCGGCAAACCCCGCGGGGGAGACCTGCCAAAAGGGCTGGGGGTCCTCGAAAAAGCGTGGGTTCACCGTCCGCATCCCGATCCCGGCGTTGTTCACGAGTAAATCCAGGCCGCCCCAGCGCTCCCCGATCAACGCTGCAGCCGATTCCACCGACGACGGATCGCGCACGTCCATGGGCAGTGGCTCCACCATCCGTCCGCCGGTGCTCAAACGCTTCACTGCCGCATCGAGCCGGGCGGTGGGTCGGGAGGCCACCGCAACTTTGGCGCCGTTGGCAGCCAGCGCCTTTGCCATTGCCTCCCCGAGTCCGCTCGTGGCCCCAGTCACCACGGCACGAACACCATCAAGTTCAGCCATGCCCAAAGACTAGGCCGCTAGCTGGCACCCATTTGGTCGCATCGCATCGGCCTTGGACAGCCAACTGACAGCCCACCTATGCAACCCCAGCCTGGCTCATCGGCGCTGGCGGTGCCGTCCCCTCCGGCGGTGCGTGGCGAGGATAAGTTCACCCGTTGTTGGCCGGCTCTTCCCCACGGCTTCTCCGTGGGACAACCTTGCCCGCCCAGACTGACAGGCGCACAACCGCATTGCCGCCTGCATAAGGAGCCGCCTCAACAATGTCCGATCGCCTCTGGGACCAGAACAAAGCAGCGGCATCCCCCCGCCGCGGCGTCCGGCTGGCCTCCACCATCTTGGCCGGCACCGCTGCAGCCGCACTGCTCGGGGCCTGTGGGTCGGCCGGTGCGTCCTCGCCGACCACCGCGCAGGCGGCCTCTGGCAAGGCCAAGGTTCCCATAACGCTTTACGAGGCAGAAGGTTACGGTCCGTCGGTGGCTCAGGCCTTTACGGCGAAGACTGGCATACCGGTGCGCGTGGTGGATCATTCGACCGGGACGCTTCTTGCCAAGATCCAGGCCGAGGGGTCCAACCCGCAATGGAACATGCTGTGGGTGGACGGCGATGAGCCATTTGCCTCCCTCGACAAGGCCGGATACCTCCTCAAAGGTTTTCTCCCCAGCTCGGGGAGCCTGAACCCGGTGGGCCGGCGTCTGGTGCCGGCTGACAAGAGCTTCATCCCGACCGGCACCACCGTCGCCGGGGCCGTGGTTTACAACTCCAAGGTCGTGTCGTCCCCGCCGGCCAGCTGGCAGGACCTGTTAAAGCCCCAATGGCGGGGGGCGGTGGGCATGAACAACCCCGCACTCTCGGGGCCGACCTATCCCTTTGTGGCCGGAATGATGCAGATGCTTGGCGGGGTCAACCCAGGCGAACACTACTTCCAAAGCCTGAAGGCCAACGGGCTGCATGTATTTCCCACCAACAAGGTCACCCTGGGTGCACTGGTGGCGGGGACCATCAAGCTGGCGGTCGTGCAGAACTCGGCCGGGTTGGGCTTTGCCTACAAAAACCCGGGGCTGAAGGTGGCCTACCCCTCCAAGGTGACCCTCCTCCCGGGCATCTTGGGAATTGACTCCCATGCCAGCGCCACCCAGATTGCTGAGTCAAAGCAGTTCGCCAACTTCGTCTACAGCCCCCAAGGTCAGGCCGCCATGCTGGCGGGCGATCCGCATGGTGACTCGCTGTTCTCCCCCGTTGTAACCGGCACCATCCCCCATAAGGCGGTACCCAGCCTTTCCAGCCTTCCGCTCCAGGTTCTCAACCCCTACGTTTGGGGTAGTCGGGAAAGCCAGGTGAACACCTTTTTCACCAACCAGATCGTCGGCTGAGCCCAACTCGGTAGATGGCCATATGAGTATTGCTGCGGCCCGGCGCATCAGGCCAGCGTCATCACGCCCTTTCGACCGGCAGTCCGGAGTGGTATCGCTGATCGCCTCAAAGGCCACAGTGGGTCTTCTCTGGGTGGCCCTCGGGGCCTTTTTGATCATCCCAACCATGAGCTTTTTGGTGCTGGCGTTTTCGCCTCGCCTGTTTGGTCAGGGAACCGCCTGGCTTACGGCTTCGAATCTCAAGACCGCCCTCGGCGGCGTGACCCTTCGAGGCATGGTCGATTCCATTGCCGTGTCCAGCTTTGCCGCCATAACAGCGACCGCGGTGGGCGTCGGCATTGCGTGGCTGGTCCAGCGCCGAGACCTGCCGGGACGCTCAGCGCTCACGTTTGGCCTGTGGGCAATCATGATCGTGCCCACCTATGTGGTCGGGGCCGGTTGGGAGGCCGTCCTTGGGCCCGCGGGCCTCCTCCGCAGTGCGGGCATTGCAAGCCCGGCGCTTGCTCACCTCTTTTTCAGCGGGTTTGGTGTGGCAGTCGTCCTGGCTCTGCGGGGAGTCCCATTTGCCTACTTCGCCATCTCGGTGGCCATGGCTGGCCTCGGGCGCGACGTCGAAGATGCGGCACGGACCCATGGGGGCAACCGTCGAGACGTGGCAAGGGTTGCAATAGGGCTTCTTGCCCCCGCTCTGTTCTCCTCTCTGGTGATCGTCTTTGCCGAGTCCATTGGGGACTTCGGCGTGGCTGCCACCATTGCCCAAGCCTCCTCCTTTCCCGTCGCCACCTACCAGATCTACGCCTCGATCTCCACCTTTCCAGCCCAGTTCGGCGTTGCCGCGGTCGTCGGCTGGCTGCTCGTGGCGGCGGTTGCCTTGGCGCTAATGCTGCAGGCCCGACTGACCAAGGGCCGCTCCTATGCGGTGATTGGTGGGCGAATCCGACCGGCGGCCGTTCGGCGACTGGGCCTCCTGCCAAAGCTCACCGCGACCCTGGCGGTCGGCTTCTTTTTCACACTTGCCCTGGGCGTACCCGTGCTCGGCGGCTTTGTGGCTTCCCTTTTTCCTCCCCTTGAGCCATTGGGCCTGTCACATCTGACCCTTGCCTATTACCTCCAGATCCCCCACTCGAAATCCCTCGGTGGTTCGGTGCTGTTTTCCATGCGGATGGCAACCCTGGCGGCCACGGCAACTGTGGCTGGAGCCGCGATCGTCGCAAGGCTGGTGGGCTCCCCGAGGGCCGGCTGGGCGGGCAGGCTGGTTGACCTGACGATGCTCACTGCAGTGGCAATCCCAGGGGTCGTGTTTGCCGCAGGATATGTCTTCACCTACAACCTGGGCTTCTGGCATCACCTGGGGCTCTCTTTGTATGGCACATCGACCCTGCTGGGAATCGCCTACGTGGGAGCGGCACTACCGACCTCGGCGCGCCTGTTGAGCGGACCCATGGCACAACTCCAGGGTTCTTTGATCGGAGCCGCGAGGGTGCATGGGGCCAGCCCCATCTCCGCCTGGCGCAAAGCCGCCCTCCCCCTCGTCGCCCGGAGCCTCATGTGGGCCTGGCTCCTTGCCTTCTCTGCCACCTTTTTGGAACTGCCGGTCTCCGAGATGCTCGCACCGGCCGGAGTGACGCCGGTTTCGGTCGCAGTGACCCAGGTGTTGAACAAGTCCAACCTCTCAGAGGGGGCGGCCCTCTCTGTGACCGCCGTGTTGCTGACCTTGGGGGTCATTGCCGCGGTGCTTGCGCTCTGGAGAGTCGTTGCCCCTGCAGGCTGGCGATATCTGGGCAGGACTTGGTGGGGACCTACACAAACCGAACGCCTCGGAGCGCCGATGGCCGGGGAGAGGAAAGGGCTGGCAGGTTGACCATGAAAGTTTCTCCCGAAGTGAAGCTTGATCACGTCTTCAAGCGCTATGGCTCAGTGCCGGTGCTCCGCGACGTGACCATGACGGTCCCGGCAGGTTCATTCACCGTCCTGCTGGGTCCGTCGGGAAGTGGCAAGTCGACCCTGCTTCGCTGCGTGGCCGGCATCGAGCAGATATCGGATGGTTCCATCTCGATCGGTGGGCAGGTGGTGGCGGCCAAACGCCGCCATTGTCCACCCGAAAGGCGGGAACTTGCCATGGTCTTCCAGGACTACGCCCTTTGGCCACACATGAAGGTTTCAGCAAATGTCGCCTTCGCCCTTAGGAGGCTTGACCTAAGCGGCACCGAGGTGCACGCACGAGTAGGCAACATGCTGGAGCGGCTCGGCCTGGATGGCCTGGCGGATCGCTACCCAGCGGAGCTGTCGGGCGGCCAGCAGCAGCGCGTGGCCTTGGCCAGAGCCCTCGTTTCTCGCCCCGGCCTAATACTGTTCGACGAGCCTCTCTCAAACCTCGATGCTGACCTGCGTGACCGCTTGCGGGTCGAGATTGCAACGCTGGTGCGCGAGGCGGGGTCAACGGCGCTCTACATCACCCACGATCAGGCCGAGGCCTTCGCCCTTGCAGACCTCGTTGGCGTGGTGCACGAAGGACAGCTGGTGCAGCTTGGCCCGGCAGAGGAGATCTACTCGGCGCCCAAGACCCCGTTCGTGGCCCGGTTCACCGGGCTTTCGGGAGAACTGCCTGCAAAGATATCGGCGAGACCCGACAACGGAATGGTGCGGGCAAGCATTGGCGATGCCCACTTCTCTGCCCGTTGCCACGCCCTTGGAGACCGGGTCGATCCCCGGGCATCGGTCACCGTCATGGTCCGTCATGGCACCGTCCATATAGCCCCGCCCGGATCGGCAGAGGAGACGTTGGAGGCTGAGGTCATCGACGCGGCTTTCCGTGGGCGGGGATACGACCATGTCATCCAGCTCACGACCGGGCAGCGCATGGTGGGGGTTTTCGACAAGAGGCGGCACAACCCCGGGGACCGGGTGCGGATCCGCCTCGATCCCGCCGGGTGCCATGCCTACTTCACGCCGTCCGGTAACGAGGCAGGCGACTCTGGGGCGTCTCGATCCGCCGAGTCTGGAACACCACGGCCGGAGGAGGCGGCCGCTTGGCCGGCGGCATGACGTCCCAGTTCACCGGCACTCAAATCTGGAAGATCGCCGTCTCCACGTCGGCACTCTGCGCTGTGCCCATATAGCCGTTGCTCGGTGAAATGATATTTCGCCTGTGTCCCCAGCACCCTGGCGCAGTTGCCGTGGTGCAGTCCAGGTTGCTGCTACCAAATCCGTCGCTGTACATCCACAGGTAGTCGCTCACCAGGGGATTCGAAGTCCTGGCGGCCATTATCGACAGCCAGGCCATATTTGCCGGCCCCAACGGGTCGGTCTGGTTCTGGGCCCCGACCATCGCGTAGGAGCCCAGGGAGTTCTGGTCGAACACGAACGGCGGGAGGTCCCTTGCGACGCGCTCCGCGTTTATCACCGCTGCTATCTGCTCCGGTTGGGTGAAGGACTCATATCCGAATGGCAGCATGATGGGACCAAGCCCCTCCTGGGATCTGGCGAGATTGATCCCCTGGAGTGCCAGGTTGTCACAGGAAACGGAGTCCGAGACGCAGTAGGAGTACTGCAATGGCGCGTTGGTGCTGGGATCGGCAGTGGCAGCCGGGGGGATCCCTCCGGGGGGCGCCGCAGTGGTCGGATAGGAAAAAACCTCGCCGTTGGACTGCACTATCCGATAGCCGCCGTTGGTCAGCAGGAGAGCGACTGCGGCCGAGGTCGCATTCCCCGCCAGAGAACCCGCAGAGGTGGCAGTTCCGGCGGTGGCGACATTGCCCGTTGAGGACAACACGTAGTAGCCCTTGCCGTCGGCCGTGGCAGCAATCGAGCCCAGTGGACCCATCGAGTAGGTGCTCGGGGTTGTCGCCGCAGATGAAGAAGGCGCATCCCCGAAGGAGTACACATTGCCATAGGCCGCCAGCACCATGTAGCCCTTGCCGTCCGGCGTCGAGGCGATGGCGACCATGGGCATCGTCCCGGTCCCGTAGTCGAGCCGGGGCGAGCCATACCACTGTGTCGGCCCGAAGTTGTACACCCCCCCGTTGGATCCCAGCACCACATACCCGCCGCCTGCCATTGTCGCTATGCCAACCATGGCGGGCGACTTGCCGTCATAGCTCTGGTAGGGGGAGCCGGCCCACTTTGCATCTCCATAGGCAAAGACGCTGCCGTTGGATGACAGCACGTAGTAGCCCTTGCCGTCGGCCGTGGCAGCAATGCCTGAAAGGGGAATGCCAACCGGGCAGTGAAACTGCTGCATCGGTGAGCCATACCATCCGGTGCCGCCCAGGTTGTAGACGCTGCCATTGGAGGTGAGCACCCAGTAGCCGGGCCCCGCGGGATTCTTGGCGGCCGCAACGACCGGCCCACTCACAACAACGGTGGTGGCATTTGTCGGCGCCGAGGATGCGAACGCCGGCGACTTCGTGATCCCCAGAGTCGCCAGCACCAACGAGGCTAGGACAACAATGCCAATCCCTCGAGAAAACGCCCCCGAGAAGGCGGGCCTATGAGCACCTACCGAACAAACTCGAGCGGTGGCACTTTGGGTATCGGCCGCAAAGATGCCCTTGGCAAGACGACCTCTTCTCGCAAGAGAATAGGCATTCTCTCCCAGCGTTGATATGGCTAGCCCTCCCTTGGCGCCGATCTTCCTTGACACGCAGTGTGGTCATCATTCTGGCATGAACTCAAAGCCGAAGCGGCTCATGGCTCGACCCGGCCTGCCGATCACCAAGACGAAGAGGCGGCGCCAGCAAATCCAGAGTACGAGGGGCCGGACAGAACGAGGAAACTCCCAGCGCGAAAGAGGAATCTCCCAGCGCTGGCGCCATTGCGGTGCAGGTCAGTTTTTGCGCGCAACCACCGGCTCACCAGGTCGGATCTTGGCCACCTCGGAAGAAACCCAAGGGGCATGACGGGATGCCATCACCACCACTGCCATCCAAAGGCCACTGGCCAAGGCGAGGTGCACGGCTTCGGGAAGCGGGCCGGCTCCGGTTGTGGCAACGAGCGCTCCAGCAATAGCGGTTGAAATCAAAAGAAGCGTCGACAGTACGGCAAGGGCTCTGTCAAACATCCTGGCGCCTGGTCGGCGCCAGAACAGCACCGCCGTTGAGAGCGTTGCTATGGCGGCCAACCCCACAAAGAGGCGATGCGCGTACTGCATCGCCACCTGCGCCAAGGGCGCCTGGTCGGTGCACGCCGGCCAGGTGGGACAAGCCCTGCTGGCGCCATCGTGCAGCACCACCATGCCTGTCACCGCCACTCCGAACAGGATCGCCGCCGATCCCCGGGCCGCTATGTCAACCCAGGTTGGAGCGGGGTTCTGGGTGCCATGAGCCGGATCCCATGCCGTCATCGCCACAACGACGATACTGGCCACCAGCAACCAGGCCCCGGCGAGGTGCAACGCCACGGTCCAGCCGGCATTGTGGGCAAAGACCGTGATGGCACCGAGGAGAACCTGAAGGCCCAGAAGCCCAGTCGAGGAGATTGCCGCCACAAAGAGG
>JAKAOS010000052.1 GCA_021823165.1 Actinomycetes bacterium
ATTTTATCGGCCACCTGGGAGGTCATTCGTTCTTGCACCTGGGGGCGCTTGGCGAAACCGTCCACCAGGCGGGCCAACTTGGAAAGGCCCGTCACCCGGCCGTCGGAACCTGGGATGTAGGCGATATGGGCGCGGCCGATGAACGGCACCAAATGGTGCTCACAGAGGGACGAAAACGGGATGTCTTTGACCATGACCATCTCGTCATGGTCGGCGTCGAAGGTCACCGAAAGATGGACCGCGGGATCACATTCCAGGCCCGAGAACAGTTCCTGATAGAAGGCGGTCACTCTCCTTGGGGTTTCTTTCAGGCCCTCTCTGCCGGGATCCTCCCCGATGGCGGCCAGCAACTCCTCCACTGCGGCAGCGACGCGTTCGGCATCAAAGGGCATCAGGCCTGCTCCCACAGCGATTCATAGGACCCATCGAGTTCAGCGGGATCCCAGGATGCCTGGGCACCCCGCTGGGGCAGGTTCTGTGCCAGTTCGGGAAGGGGGAGAATGACACCGTCGTGCACCGCGGCGCGCCTGGCAGAGGGCCGCTTGGGGCCGAGCAGCGCAGCCAGGTCCGAGGCGTCCAGCTGCTCGCGCTCCAATAGTGCAACCGCCAGTCGCTCCAGGCTTCGCCGCCTGGTGGCGATTGCCGCACCGGCTCGGTGGCGGGCATAGGCCAGGACCCTGGCGACCTCCGCCATGACCTCCTGGTCGTCGGGGGAGATGCGGTCGGCCATCCCCACTCCGTCCTCCTCCCGCCAGGGAACCGCACCCAGTCCGGTCAGTTCTCCCATTGCGTGCTGCACCACCATCGAATGCGCCAGGTTGCCGGCACGCTGGAGATCCTCACTGCCTGCCGTGGTGGGTTCCCCGAATACCAACTCCTCCGCCAGGCGCCCCGCCAGCAGAACTGCGAGCTGGTCTATCAGTTCGTCCCTGGTCCAAACGCTCCTGTCCTCCCCAGCGGCGGTCGTGAGGCCCAGGATCTTGGTGCGGGCGGTGATGGACACCCGCTCCAGGGGTGCAACCCCATCCAGGGCATGGGCCACCACGGCATGGCCTGCCTCGTGGTAGGCGACAATGCGGCGCTCTTGGTCATTTGTCCCCCCCCTTGCGGCAGGGGGGCCGGCAATGGTCCGGTCCAGTGCCTCAAAGAGGTCATGTTGGCGGATCTTGTCCGCTCCGGTCCTGGCTGCCAGGCGCGCCGCCTCTCCCACGATTGCGGCAAGGTCCGCCCCCGACAAACCAGCGCTTCTCCTGGCGATCGATCCAAAATCGACATCTCGCGACCAAGGCAGGCCGGCGGAGGCGAGAGCCAGGATCTCCTTTCTGCCCTGGAGGTCGGGAAGTCCCACCTGAACGTGGCAGTCGAAGCGGCCTCGCCGGGTCAAGGCCGGATCGATGACCTCGGGCCGGTTGGTGGCGGCAAGCACCAACACAGGCCGGTCCCGGTGCCATGCCTCCAGTTCGACCAGGAGTTGGTTCAAAAGCTGCTCGCGCTGTTCTCCGACCTCGCTGCGGATCGAAGGCCGCCTCTGTCCAATCACGTCGATATCGTCCAAAAACACGATCGACGGGGCCACCTCTGCAGCCTTGGCAAAGATCTCCTTCAACTGAAAGACACCCTGGCGAGAGGAGAGAAGATCGGCTGCAGAGACAGAAAAGAACGGGACACCGGCCTCGCCGCCGACCGCCTTTGCCATGAGCGTCTTGCCGGACCCGGTGGGGCCCGACAACAAGATGCCCGCCGGTGGGTACACGCGTAGCGCCTTGGCGTTCCCCTGCCCCTGCATCAGGCGCACCACGTCGGCCAACTCAGCCACGGCCGCAGTGTTGCCCCCCACATCGGAAAAGCGGACTGGGCGGGCTGTGGCCGTCCGGCGTCTCGGCGCCCTCAGGAAACCCTTGGCGCGGCGAAGAGCCCCTGTGCCTGCCATCAAAAGGGCAACCGCCCCCACCAGAGCAGGCAACCTCGAAGAGAGCATCGAGGGACGCACCCACTCCAGGGCCGCACCGAAAAGCGCAATCCCCGCCCCCATGGGGAGCAACTTGTCCTGGTGGCCGGCCGCTTTCTCTCTAACCGCCCCCTCGACGTGGCGGACAGAGCGCAACGCGGGGGTGCCCTTTGATTGCAGGCGCCTGGGCCTTTGCTGGGCGAGCGGGGACGGGCCTCTCACTGTGGGTCCTGGGGACCAGAATACTCCACGATCTCAGGCAGGTTCCGGTAGCGTTCGGCGACATCCAACCCGTAGCCGACCACAAACCTCGGGGGGATGCTGAATCCGACGTATCGCAGGTCCAACGATGTTCTCTGCAGCCCCTCCTTCACCAAGAGGGCACACACCTCCAGCGTCGCGGGATGGCGTGCGGCAAGGTTGCGCCTGAGGTAGGAGAGGGTGAGGCCGCTGTCCACGATGTCTTCGACCACCAGCACATGACGTCCGCTCAGGTCCATGTCGAGGTCTTTGACGATACGGACCACGCCACTGCTCTTGGTGGCGGCGCCATATGAGGCCACCGCCATGAAATCCATCTCTACAGGCAGCTCTATGGCCCTGGACAGGTCGGCCATGAACACCATTGCCCCTTTGAGCACCCCCACCAGCAGCGGGGGGCGACCGCGGTAGTCACGGGTGATCTCCGCTCCCAGCTCCCTGACCCGCTCTGCCAGGCGATCACCGGGCACGACAGCCCGTCCCAGGTCATTACCCGGCCATTGACCAGTCTCTGCGGGGAGCCCGACTCCATCCGTCACCACTTCGGACCCTAGTCCGCCGGTGCGACATCACGGCTTGGGTTGGCATTCAGCTGGCAACGCAGCCTCATGCCACTGCGGCGCACTTCCCAACCACCCCCCAACTGTGCCCCGACGGCCTTGCCCTTCGCCACGGCCAAAGCACGCTCCGTCTCCGCCCTACTGATCCGGCGCTCCGAAGCCGCCTCCAGCCACCCACGTAAGGCACGCCTGGCCAAAACGGGGTGAAGCCCCCCAAGCTCCCGGCAGTCGGCCGCATCCACCGCATTCGCCATCTGATCGAGGAACTCCGACTCCTCTCTCAGCAGGTCCGCCTGGGCGCAAAGGATGGGCACCGGGTCGCGTTCGAATATCTCGCCCAACTTGGGCACGACGAGGTGGCGCAGGGCATTGCGTCGCAAGGAGAGGTCCGAGTTGGTCGGGTCCGACACCGGCTCAAGGCCCCATGCGTCACATAGCGCCTTGGTTTCGTGTCTTCGGATCCCAAGGATCGGCTTTCCCGGCCCGGGTGCCATGGCTGCCAGTCCCCTGCTGCCCGCACCTCGCATCATGTTCAAAAGCACCGTTTCCGCCTGGTCGTCCGCAGTATGGCCGGTGGCAATGCCGGCCGGCAGGACTTGGAAACGTGCCAGGCGAGCCCGCTCCTCCAGGTTGGGGCCGGCTCTCACATCCACCCCGACGGATCGGAAATCCACACCGAATCGCCTGGCCGCCTCCTCTACCACCAGGGCCTCTTTGGCCGATTCCGGCCGCAGGCCGTGATCCACGTGCCACGCAACCACCCCGGTGAGCGAGTAGGCGGAGAGGACAAGCAGAGCCAGAGAGTCTGCCCCGCCCGAAACCGCCACGTGGTATGGCACATCCTTGCCGGGCGGAGGAAAGTTGCACCGGCGGGCCAACTCCGCCGTCTCGTTGCCAGCCTCGTGAGTGTGGAAAATACTTCTCACGTTGGAATCAGCCGGCGGCCACTCGTTCGATCCACCGCGGCGGCTGGCGCAGCTCCTCCAGGTCCGGGAGCCACTGGGGACCCTCCCACACCCGGGCCAGCAACGACTTGCCCCCTGCGGTCTCCACCTCGTGGATGAAGCGCTCCCCGTCCTCGTATTGGCGCAGCTTCGACTCGATCCCCAACAGCTGCTGGAGGATTTTTGCAACGCCCGAGGCGGAACGACGTCTCTCTCCCAGCACCGCCGAGAAGCGCTCGGCGCTGGGCAAAAGTGCCGCTCCCGCCCGGTCCATTGTCACATCTCCATGCCCCTCCAGCAGGCCCATGAGGCCCTGGAGGTTCGAGAGCAGTTCCCGTTGGGCAGGTGTGGCCATCACCCCGACGAGACCCGCTTCGGCCAGAGGATTGACTCCCGAACGGATGTCCTCCGCCAACCTGCCGATCGCGGAGAACAGGGCCCTGGGATCTGGGTCAAAGGATCCAATTGCCTCACGAGCCAGCGACGTGAAGTGCTCACGCATCCATGGGACGGCGGTGAACTGGACCCTGTGGGTCACCTCGTGAAGGGCGATCCAAAGACGGAACTCCCGGGGAGGAAATCCATACCTGCGTTCGAGGGACAAGATGTTGGGACCCACGTAGTAGACGGCGTCGGGGGTGACACTGCCACCCTCCCCGGCGGCCTCGTCACCCAGGAGAAGGTCATACTGACCCAGGACCCTGGTGGACATCCAGCCCAGCACCGTGCCCAGTTGCACTCCCGCCACCGTCCGGCTCACCGCAGAGATCGCGGGGATAGTCCTGCGCTGGCCAAGTTTGTCCGAAAGCGGTGCAATCAGCGCCCGGAAGGAACCAATATTCGCCCTGGACCAGCCGGGGCGGTCGATAACCACCGCCTGGGCCGGACCTGCATCGGGCACCAGGCCGGTCTCCCTCTTGACCAGCTCCTCGGCCTCGGCGGTCAGTTCGTCGAAATCCGCCCGCAGTTCCCCCGCGTGATAGGAACGGGACAACGGTTCCCGGCCGCCGACCAACGCCGCGGTCCGCTCTGCAATCTCCCACGAGATCAGATCGGCCATTGACCTCCGATAAGGCTTGTCACGATGCCCACCTGCACCCCAAGGCTACACCGCCGCCGACGGCGGTTACCCGGCACAAAAATCTCCGAGGTGATCAAGTGGAACTTGGGTCCAAAGGACCGTCCGGCCTTGGCTCAAAGCCCTCTTTGCGCAACATGAATGCAAGGCGGTCACGCAGTTCAGAGGGAGGTTCGTCCCTGCACTTCGACGCCACCACCTTGCGTAACTCGGCCTCGAAGCCAAAGGCATGGAGACATGGCTCACAGCTGTCCAGATGCTCCCTTATCGCCTCCCGGCGTTCCGCCGTTAGTTCTCCGTCCAAGAAGTGATAGATGCGGTGCACCGCCTCCCAGCACTCCTGGTGTTCCGACGCTCCCATGTTCACCGATCCTGGCTAGTCGCCAGCCCACGCTCGACGCCATAGTCGTATAACGCCTTTTCCAGAGCCTTTCTTCCGCGGTGCAGCCGGCTCATCACAGTTCCGACAGGCACCTCCATGATCTCGGCGATCTCTTTGTAGGAAAATCCTTCGACATCGGCCAGCAACACTGGAATGCGGAAGTTCGTTGGCAGCGACTCCAGGGCGGCTTTCACCTGGTCGTCGGTGATCCGCTCGAGGACCTCTTCCTCGGCACTGCGTCCCACGACCTGGGCCTGACCCCCACCGAGGCGCCGGTAGAGGTAGAGATCCTCCACGTCGTCCAGGTCGGACTCCTCGGGCCGGCGCTTACGGGCGCGGTAGGCGTTGATGAAGGTGTTGGTAAGGATGCGATACATCCAGGCCTTGAGGTTTGTGCCCTCCTGGAACCCGCCGTAGGCGCGGTAAGCTTTGAGGTAGGTTTCTTGGACAAGATCCTCTGCCTCGGCCCGGTTGCGGGTCATCCGCAGGGCCGCGGAGTAAAGCGAGGGCATCAAGTCCAATGCCTCGTCGGCAAAGCGTTCGGGATCAGCCACGCAAGCGCCCAGGGATCACCCCACCACCCTACTCCGCCACGGGCGTGGCGCTCGACGGGCCCCACCCATCTTCGTACGCACCCCCGCATTTCGCCCAGGGTGGCCCAAACGGCATGCCCTGCCGCGGAAGGCTTGGCGGGGAGATCCCAGCGAGCCCGAGAGGGGATTCGAACCCCTGACCTGCTCATTACGAGTGAGCTGCTCTGCCACTGAGCTACCCGGGCGCAATAGCCCATGCTAAAGCCTTTTAATTCAGCACAGATCCGAAGGGGCACAGTTGCAAGGGGCACAGCTCCCGGCGTCGGGATCGCCGAGGATCAGGACTGCGGCGCCCCGGCGGAAACGGCGTCCAGCCGGCAAAGGAGCGCCTGCAGCAGCAGTTCCTCGTTCGGGTTGCGCACCAGCGCCGCTCCAGCCGCCTCGATCGCCTCGCTTGCGAGCGAGATCTGCTCCACCGCGGCCGGCAGGCCCTTGTTCACCGCCCGGTGAAGGCGCTCTCCATAGGCGGCGGAAAGGCTCTCCAGGCCTCTCTCCAGTTCCTGGCGACGCACCCGTCGCTCGGCCCGCTTCTGGGCATCAGACCCCGATTGACGCTTGGGGGCCGTGGAACCGCTCGACGGACCCTGTGACTGTTCGGCACGGGAAAATCGGGCGACGCACTCATCGAGGCTGGCAACCAGATCCTTCACAACCTCGACCACCGTGGCCCCGGTGCCGTCCAGCCGCTCGGGGACCTCCGACCACCTGTCCCTGCCGACATCCTCGCCAAGGGCACACAGCTCCCTCGCCCGGCGTAGGTTACCTCCGGCTTTGGCCGCAGCAGCACGAGCGGCGGGCATTTCAGCTCCCTCGGCCACCAACTCGGCCATGACCGCCGCCTCTGTCAGAGGGGGAAAGCGCACCAGGACGCAGCGGGATGCAATGGTCGCCAGATCCGGGCCGAGGCGCTCACTCAAAAGGATGAAAACCGTCGAGTCCGGTGGCTCCTCGATAGTCTTCAGGAGGGCCGGAGCGACCGAGGCCGCCGACTCCAAGCCCTCCAGCACCAGTACCTGGCGCTGGCCGGTGCGTGGACGCCGGAAGGCCAGGGTGCCGAGCGAGCGCACCTCGTCCATGGCAAGGGCCGGCCCTGCGGCCCGGAGGACATAGAGGTCCTCGTGACGGCCAACAGCCACCGCCCTGCAGTGCCCACAATCACCACAGCCCCCGTCGGGGCACAACAGGGCCGCAGCGAAGCATGAGGCGGCTTGGGCCTTGCCGCTTCCCTCGGGACCGACGATCAGATAGGCATGCACCGGCCGCTGCGCAGCTGCAGCGAGATTTGCCGCAGCTTGGGGTTGATACTGAAGGGCTTCCCAAACTGCAGCAAGGTGCTGATCACCCCGTTGCATCATGTTCCTGGGGCAGGGGCGCTAGGCGGGACCGGAGACCTGCCAGGATCCGGTCGGTAACCTCCGCAGGGTCTCCGAGGCCGTCGATGGTCATCCAGTTCTCCCCCAGGGAGGCTCGGAGGTAATAGGAGCGGACCCTTTCGAAGAACTCCTCCCCCTGCTCCTCCATGCGGTCCGCTGGCCGGGGCCTGCGCTTGTGGGCTTCAGCCGCGCCAACCTCGAGATAGACATAGAGATCGGGCTCCAAGCGATCTGCCGCCCAGTCCGACATCTGCTCGAGTTCCCAGGGATCCAGGCCACGAGCCGCTCCCTGGTAGGCGAGGGTGGAGGGCGTGAAGCGGTCGCATATCACCCACTTTCCGGCAGCCAGGGCGGGAATGACCACCTCCTCCACGTGCTGGGCACGATCGGCGAGCATCAGCAGTGCCTCGGCCCTGGGTGAAAGCGGGAGCCATTCTCCCTCCCCGTCCCGGGCCAAGAGGATCTCCCGTAGGCGTATGCCCAGGGGGCTCCCACCCGGCTCTTTTGTATACATGGCACCCAGCCGTTGGGCCAATAACTGGCACTGGGTGGACTTTCCCGAGGCCTCCGGGCCTTCCAGCACCACAAAACGCCCTTTTGGGCCCTCGCTAGTCAGCCTTCTTCGCCTTTCGTACTGCGGCGACGCGAGCGGGGCGCGGCCGGTGCCCTGGTCTTTTTCGTAGCGGGCTTCGCCGAGGATGTCTTGGCAGAAGCGGCCCGACGTCCCTTCTTGGCTGGCCCAGCAGCGCGACGAGCGGCGAGGAGTTCGGTGGCACGCTCCAGGCTGAGGGAGTCAGGATCGTCCCCACTGCGAAGGGAAGCGTTGGTCTCACCATCGGTTACGTAGGGCCCGAAGCGGCCGGATCGCAAGACGATCGGCCGGGCGGTGTCTGGATCCTCCCCCAACTCCCGCAGCGGAGCGGCAGCGGCCCGGCCCCGGCGGGTCTTGGGTTGGGCCAGCAGCACCAAGGCCTCCTCCAGGCCAAGGCTGAAAAGCTGATCCTCGGAGTCCAGGCTCCGGGTCTCCGTCCCAGCCTTCACATAAGGCCCAAAACGTCCGTTTGCGACGATCACATCCTCACCCTCGGGAGTCTTGCCCAAGGTTCTCGGAAGCGAAAGCAGTTGCAGCGCCTGTTCCAGACTCAACTCCTCGGGGAGCATGGAGCGCAGCAGAGAGGAGGTCGGGGGGCGTGCTTTGGAATCGGCGTCGGCCTCTCCCAGCTGGACATAGGGGCCGAAGCGGCCCGAGCGCAACAGCACCGGCTTGGCGGTTGCGGGGTCCTCCCCCAACACCCGGTCCCCCGCCGGAGCGGCCAACAGTTCCAGGGCCCGCTGCAGGGTGAGCTCATCTGGAGCCGTCCCATCGGGTATTGGAGCCCGCTGGTCGGCCATCTGCAGGTAGGGGCCGTAGCGACCTACCCGCACGACAACGCGACGGTCGCCGGGTTCCTGCGAGGCCCCCTCCTGTTCCGGGGCCTCGCCCAGCTCGATGGAGTTGACCTCCCGGGGGTCAATGTCTGCCAAGTGCTCCCCGACGGCACTTTTGAGCCCGGCTCTGCCGTTGCCGAAGTAGAACTGGCGGAGGTAGGGGAGGGAGTCCTCCCTGCCGCTTGCAATGGCATCGAGCTGGTCCTCCATCGCTGCGGTGAACCCGTAGTCGACCAGATCCGGGAAATGTTGTTCGAGCAACCCGACCACGGCAAAGGCCACGAAGGAGGGGACCAGGGCCGACCCCTTGCGCCATACATAGCCCCGGTCCTGCACGGTTGCGATAATGGAGGCATAGGTGGAGGGTCTCCCGACCCCCAGTTCCTCCAGGGCTTTGACCAGCGATGCCTCGGTGTAGCGAGCAGGTGGCTGGGTGGAGTGACCGGCCGCCTCGAGCTGGCCAGCCTCGGCTGCCTGGCCGACGGACAGGGACGGCAGATGGGCTTCGGCATCCTCTGCGGGGGCATCTGGGTCGTCTGCGCCGGCAACATAGGCCGCCAGGAAGCCCGGGAAGCGGACAACCCGGCCGCTGGCGGAAAAAACTGCCAGCTCTGAGGCCTCCCGAGCCCTTCCCTCGAGCTTCACCGAAGCCGTGGTGCCTGTGGCATCTGCCATCTGGGACGCGATCGTCCTTTTCCAGATCAGTTCGTAAAGCCTGGCCTCGTCCGAAGAGGTGAGCGCGGCCACCTCGGAGGGCGATCGGAAAGTCTCTCCGGCGGGCCTTATCGCCTCGTGCGCCTCTTGGGCGTTGCGCACCTTGGAGGAGTACTTCCGCGGGCGGTCAGGAACGTACTCAGGGCCATAGAGGGATCTCGCGACCTCCCGGGCCGCCTTTACCGCCACCTCGGAGAGCTCCACGGAGTCTGTGCGCATATAGGTGATGTATCCGGCCTCATAAAGCCGCTGGGCGACCGACATGGTGCGCTGGGAGGAGAAGTGGAGCTTGCGGCCGGCCTCTTGTTGCAGGGTGGAGGTCATAAAGGGCGGGTGGGGCGAGCGCCTGAAGGGCTTCTCCTCCACCGATGTCACATCGAAGTTCTGACCGGAGAGCCGTTCGGCAAGATCGGTTGCTCTCGCCTCGTCCAGCACCAGCACCTGGGAACGGGAGGCAACCCGACCCGAGGAGTCGAAGTCCCGACCCGTCGCCAGCTTCTGGTTGTCGAGGGAAACAAGGGCCGCCGAAAAGGTGCTGCCAGCAGATTGGAACGCCCCGGTGATCCCCCACCAGGTGCCGCTGCGGAAGCGCATTCGCTCCTTTTCACGCTCCACCACTATCCGGGTGGCCACGCTCTGCACCCTGCCAGCGGAGAGCCGAGGCATGACTTTGCGCCACAGAACGGGAGAAACCTCGTATCCGTAAAGGCGGTCGATGATGCGCCGCGTTTCCTGGGCATCCACCAAGCGGCGGTCCAACTCACGCGTCTCCCGCACCGCCCGCTCGATGGCAGTGCGGGTTATCTCGTGAAACACCATGCGCCGGACGGGTACCCGCGGCGCAAGGACCTCCAGCAGATGCCAGGCGATCGACTCCCCCTCGCGGTCCTCGTCTGTCGCCAGATAAAGCTCACGGGCCTCTTTCAGCAGAGAGCGCAACTTCTGCACCTGGGACTTCTTTTCCGGCGCTACCACATAAAGGGGCTTGAAACCGTTCTCCACGTCGACCCCGAGGCGTGCCCAGGGCTCACCGCGATGGCTGGCGGGGACTTCGGCTGCGTTGCGTGGCAGGTCGCGGATGTGGCCGATCGAGGACTCCACGACGAAGCTTCCCCCCAACAGGGCGGAGATCGTCTTGGCCTTGGCGGGCGACTCGACTATGACTAAGGGCTTTGACATCGTGGCGCTAAGAATTCGCACGAAAGCGGGCTCGTGTCAAACGGGCGACAACAAAGCCCCCACTCGCTCCGGATCTGGCTTGGGGCATTAGAGGGCAGCAGGGTCACCCGTGTAGCTGAGTGAACCGCAATACATAGACAAACAGACCGACGTCCCGTCCTCAGAGGGTTCGAACAGCGCCTCGTCGACAAGGGATCGGATGAGGGGTATCCCAAGGCCACGCTCGAACTGCAGCCGGGCCGAGTCGGTTACAGGGGGATGGGCCGCGAGTCTGGAGAGGTCGAAGCCCTTGCCGACGTCTTGGATCCTGACTTCCAACTTGTCCGACTGCTCGGTCCAAAAGACCGTTACCGCCTTGCCCTCCACATCGGTTCCGTAGGACTCAATCGCGTTGGTCACCGCTTCGGAGACGGCCAGCTTCAGGTCGTCCACCCGTTCCTCGTCCAACTCGCGCCGCGTCAGGGCAAGGGTGGACACCACCAGTCTGGTGAGGGCAATCAACTCCGTTCTGGCCGGGATTCGAAGCTCGACGGTGCGGTCCTCCACTGGATCGTCCGGCTACTCTCCGCTACCCGAAGTTGCCTCTTCGACAGATTCGTGTATCGAAAACACCTTGGTAAGCCCGGTGATCTCGAATACCTTGCGGATCCTCGGCTGGGTGCAGACCAGATCCAGCTCGCCATCGTTGCTCCGGAGGCGCTTGAGTGCGCCTACGAGAACACCCAATCCGGTCGAGTCCAGAAAGTCGACCCCTTCCAGATCCACCACGACCCTGCGGGCACCCCTGGAGATGATCTCGATCAAACGTTCGCGGAGGCGAGGAGCCGTATAGACGTCCACCTCTCCGCGCACGGCGAGCACTGCCCAGTCACCGATCTCCCTCTCCTCAAGAGCGAGCTCCATTTCTCGAGTTCTCCTCCCGCCGAGACCACGTGAACGATAACGCTAATGCCGGACCGCGGCGTCCTGGCCGGCAGCGAAACACAAAGTAGCCACAAACCGCCGCAGAGTGATTTATACCAGCGAAACACCGCCAGCTGTGCGGCAAGCGCTCGAAGCACCGTCTTGGCTTGGTGTTGGCCGTTGATGGGGCCGCCGCTCTAAGCTGCGCGCACATGGAGGCGGCCTTTTTCGACTTGGACAAGACCGTGATCGCCAAGGCGTCGATGCTCGCTTTCGGCATCCCCTTCTACAAAGAGGGCCTGATCTCCCGCCGGACCGTCCTGCGCACCCTCTATGCCCAGGCCGTCTACCTCCACCTCGGTGCTTCCGACGAACGGCTTGGCGCCCTCAGAGAATCCGCTCTCGCCATCATCAAGGGATGGAAGCAGCAGCGTGTGCGCCAGGTCGTCCGAGAGACAATGGATCAAGTGGTGATCCCGATCATCTACAAAGAGGCTCTGGAACTGATCGAACACCACCGCAAGGCCGGGAGGATGATCGTCATCGTCTCCGCCTCTCCCGAGGAGATCGTTCTTCCCCTGAGCGAGCACCTCGGAGCCGACTCCGCGATAGCCAGCCGGCCCAGGGTGGACGAGTTCGGGCGATACACCGGGGAGATGGAACTCTACGCCTACGGCGCCTTCAAGGCACAGGCCATGGAGGATCTTGCCAAGTCGCACTCGATCGACCTGGCCGCCTCCTACGCCTACTCCGACTCCTACACCGACGTCCCGATGCTGGAATCCGTTGGCCACCCCAGCGTCGTCAACCCCGACCGGGTGCTTGCTCGATTGGCCAAGGAGCGGGGTTGGGAGACGCTCCAGTTCAAAGAGAAGATGAAAATGGAGCCCGAAGCCGACACACCGGCACGGATGGCAACCCTTGCGGCGCTCCGCTACGGGGCCGCCGGCCTTGCCGGGGTGGCAATCGGCTGGCGGGTAGCCACCCACCGCCACAATCGCCCAGGAGCGCTCCCCTAAGCAACCGGCCTTTAGGCTCACCGCTGGAGGTGTCCGGGCACCTGGTGGGCTCCCCCGCCTTCAAAGCGGGTGGGATGGGCGATCCCCATCCGGCGGGTTCGATTCCCGTCCACCTCCGCCAGTTGATGTCTCAGGGCATCGGAGCTTGTCGAGCCAACAGCGACGTCCTCGCCCCGCTTCCTCGTTGTCGAGGGCCGCCTGTTCCTCGTTGTCTAGGCCCGCTCGGTTGGGAATCGCCAGATGCTGGCCGGGGCAGGCGGCGAATCATTTCGGGAGACAACCCGCTTCATTGCTCCATGCTTCGGCGTCGGTGGCCGCCGGGCAGGCGGCCTGTAATGCTCGGTCTCAGACCGTGAGCAGGTCTCGAGCCCCGGTGTCGCTCGAGGGATGACGGAGCTTGGACATCGCCCTGGCCTCGATCTGGCGAATTCGCTCTCTGGTCAGGTTGAAGTGCTCACCCACCTCTTCGAGTGTCCTGGGCTCGCCACGATCCAGTCCGAATCGCAGCCGGAGGATCTCTCTCTCCCGCTCATCCAGGGGGGCGAGGAGCCGGGAGATCTCCGAAGGGAGAAGGGCCGTGGCTGCCACCTCGAATGGCGACTCCGCCGAACGGTCCTCCACCACGTCGCCGAGTTCGGCATCGCCGTCTTCGCGCAGGGGCTCTGAGAGCGACAGGGGCTCGGAACGGAAGCGGAGCGCCTCGATCAGCTTGTCCTCGGGCATCTCCACCTCCTCCCCCAACTCAGCCAGGGTGGCTGGACGACCCAGCTTGAGCTCCAGGCGTGTCTGCGCCTTCTGGACCCTCGCCAGAGTGTCCCCGGCATGGACCGGAAGACGAATCGTGCGGCCGGTGTTGGCGATGCCGCGGGTTATGGCCTGGCGAATCCACCAAGTGGCATAGGTCGAGAACTTGAAGCCCTTCCGCCAGTCGAACTTCTCGACCGCGTGCATGAGGCCCAG
>JAKAOS010000053.1 GCA_021823165.1 Actinomycetes bacterium
CGTAGGGCCTCACCGATTGACGGTACTCATGTCCGCGTAGCGATCCCCGACGGCGATCCCCTTGGGGGCTACCTTGTCGATCGCCTCCAACTCCTCTGGGGTGAGAGATACAGAGGCGGCATGGAGGTTCTCCTCCAGGTAGGAGAGGCGCTTGGTGCCGGGAATGGGCACCACGTCGGGGGCCTTTGCCAAAAGCCAGGCAAGGGCCAGCTGGCCCGGGGTGACGCCCTTGGCGGCGGCAAGTTCTTTAACCTTTGACACCAGGTTCAGGTTCTTTGTGAAGTTCTCGCCCTGGAACCGGGGGGAGTGGCGCCGCCAGTCGCCTTCGGGTAGGTCCTCTGGCGAGGAAAAGCGTCCCGTCAAAAAGCCCCTGCCAAGGGGGCTGTAGGCGACGAATCCCACACCAAGTTCCCGCGCGACCAAGAGGATCTCGTCCTCCACGTCCCTGGACCAGAGGCTGTATTCGGTCTGAAGAGCGGTGATGGGGTAGACCGCGTTGGCACGGCGGAGAGTGCCGGCTGCCGCCTCTGACATGCCGAGGTGACGAACCTTGCCCTGTTCCACCAGTTCCGCCATGGCTCCGATGGTCTCTTCGATGGGGACGGTGGGATCGACGCGGTGTTGGTAGTAGAGGTCGATGTGGTCGACGCCCAGGCGAGCGAGGCTGGCCTCGCATGCCTGGCGGACATATGAGGGGGTGCCGTTTACCCGGACAAAGGTTCCGTCCGCCTTGCGTTCGTTGCCGAACTTCGTCGCCAGGACCACCTCGTCCCTGCGGCCCGAAATGGCGGCCCCGACCAGTTCCTCGTTGGTAAAGGGGCCATACATGTCCGCAGTGTCCAAGAAGTTGCATCCCAAATCCAAAGCCCGGTGGATCACTTCTTTGGGATCATCGTGGCCGCCTTTGTAGAAGTCGCTCATGCCCATGCATCCCAGGCCGATGGCGGACACTTCCAGGCGGTTCTTTCCGAGGTAACGGTGCTCCATTGCTGGCCTTCCCCAATCCGGGCTTGGTTAGCCCTGTTCGATGCCCCGTCGCGTGACGGTCCTTAGTTGGCCCAGGTGGCTCATCTACCGCAGCCCTTTCATACCAGGCCCGACTTTCCCTACCATGCTGGCTTTCCCCGCCATGCTGGCTTTCCCCGCCATGCTGGCTTTCCCTACCATGCCGCCCGCAGGGCTAAACCCGGCTGCTGCGGAGAGCGATGAAACCTACGGCTATGGCACATGCTGCGGCAATAGCCGCACCGGCCAGCTCCACGGCGTGCAAGGCGCCCACCAGGCCGGCCACTCCGGCGCTCTCCACCCTAACCCTGAGGCCCACAGGGCTTTGTCGCAGGGCTTGGGATAGGCCATGTCTGGCGATGATGACCGACAACTCCCTTGCCATCGTTGGAGACACACCTCCCAGGCCCACCCGGGACCCGGAGGCCGCCAGGTCTTGGTAGAGGGTGCCGAGTCCGCCAATTCCTGCGGCAATGCCTATCTGGCGTGCTGTGTTGTTGAAGCCAGAAACCATTCCGGCCGCGCTGGGCGGGGCCGCCCCGAGGGCCGCCTGGCTGGCAAGTGGGTTCGTCGCTCCCCACCCCGCCCCAAGGAGGAGCATTGCGGGAAGCATGTCCCACCAATGCCCGGAGGGGACGGTGGTGGCAAGCAACCCCGAACCGATTGCCAGCAGCACAAGGGCGGCAGACATTAGCCAGATCGCATTGCCTCCCCGCAACATCCGGCCCGCCACCAACGATGCCACGAACGCTACGACCGTTATTGGGAGGATTTCGGCTCCCGCTGCCAGCGGGCTGTGGCCGCCCACGTCTTGAAGGTCCCGGATCAAATAGAGCATCACTGAAGCAATGACGACGCCCTGGCCCGCAACGGCGATGGTGGATGCGGCAAAAGATGGGTTCGCAAGCAGGCGTGCGTCGAAGATGGCACCGGGTCTTTTGGCAACCACGGTGAAAAACACCGTCGCCCCCCCAATCCCGCCAGCCAGAGAGCCATAGATCAAAGGGGAGCCCCACCCGAGTTGCACGCCCTCAATCAAAGAGAAGACGACCAGGGTGAGAGAGGTGCCAAAAAGGGCGAACCCCGCCCAGTCCGGCCGGTCCGCATTGCCGGCTCGGGACTCGGCCATCCTGGGTGCCCACATGAGCATTGCCAAGGCCAACGGCACATTGATAAGGAAAATGGCTCGCCAGCCAAAGGCGTCGGTAAGGCCGCCTCCCACAATGGGCCCCACCGCCAACCCGGCGCCGATGGCCGCTCCCCAGACCCCAAGGGCCCTGCCTCTGGCGGCTCCTTCGAACTCGTTGCCGATGAGGGCAAGAGCGGTGGCAAACAACGCCGCAGCCCCGACGCCCTGGATAACCCTGGCCCCAATGAGCAAAGTCGGCGACGGCGCCAAGGAGGAAAGCAGCGACCCAATCCCGAAGATCGCCATGCCGAGCAGAAATACCCTCTTTCTGCCCGTGCGGTCGGCAACCGATCCCCATATGAGCAAAAGTGCCCCCAGAGCCAGCGCGTAAGCATCGGCCACCCACTCCAGATCGGTGAGGGATGCCCCCAGGGAATGTTCGATATTGGGCAACGCCACGTTAACCACGGTGATATCGAGGATCACCATGAATGTCGCCGAGGAGGTCACCGCCAGGGTCCGGCGCCTGCGGGCAGCATTTTGGGACGGATCGGCTGCGCTCATAAACACTGCTTACCCAATCGCCCCGGCCTTCATCGGGCCGCCGGCGAGGATCCAAGCTGCACTGTCCCACCGACGGCGGTCCCCAGCCGTCCTGGCCGCATGGCCCAGCGCTCCCTTGCCAACTCCAGATCCCAAGCCGTATCTACATCCAAAGACAAAGCGCTATTGGCCAGGACCAAAAGTGGAGCCGCAAGGCGGTGAGCCTCGCCACAGTGGCGGCGGAAGGAGCCGGCTCCGAAGCCAAAGCCGAAGCCCAGGCCGCTGGGGATGGAACAGACGTTGGTGCCGTCACGCCGCAGGTCTGGGACCACCACCACCCCGGCCACGCGGTTGGGAGAGAAGTCCAGCTCCGCCAGTTCTGCCAGGCCCTCTGGATCGGCGAGATCGGAATGTGCGACGACCACCCTGGCGACCTTGCGCTCAGCGAGCAGTGCCACGGTTTTACCCACCGCCGCATCCAGGTCGCATCCCGGAGTCCAGGACACCCCGGCGCCCATTTGCCGGGCCCAGTCGGCCACCTCGGCATCATCGCAGGCCACCAGCGTCTCCAGATGGGAGACCGAGCGGATGACCCTCTCGGCAAGCTGTTTGGCGAGGCGTGATCTCTCGTGGTGGTCCAAGGCATCCGAAAGGCGCATCTTGGCGGCGGAGAAGGCCTTCACCGGAACCACGACCGCCGGGCTGGCTGGCCGGGGGTAGTTCACTTCCAAGATCGTAGGGGGAGGAGAGGGGGGCAGTTTGCCGTGCTCTGGCGATAGCTTTTGGACATGGAGGACGACACAGACGGCGCCGACAGGGAAAAGACTCCCCCAAGGCGTGCCACCCCTTCCGCCTCCTTTTCGGAGACTCCTTCGATGGAGGAGGAAAAGCGCATCTTTGCCAGTGGCTGTTCCGTGGTGGCCGGTGTAGACGAGGTGGGGAGGGGGGCGCTTGGGGGCCCGGTGTCGGTGGGGGTGGTGGCCCTAAGAGCCACCCCGGAGGTGCCGCCGCCGTTTGGCCTGTTGGATTCCAAGCTGCTGAGTCCTCGCCAGCGTGAGGCGCTCGTCGGCCCGATCCGGGGTTGGGCCACGGCATGGTCGGTGGGGCATGCCGAGGCGGCTGAGATAGACGAGGTCGGACTGTCCGCCGCCCTCCGGCTTGCCGGTGTTCGTGCAATGGAGGCACTCGGCGTCGCCCCCGGGGTGGTCATATTGGACGGCAAGCACAACTGGTTCGGGGAGCTGGGCCACGGCATCGAGGTGATAACCAGGCCCAAGGCGGACCTGCACTGCGCGTCGGTGGCCGCGGCGTCGATTCTTGCCAAGGTGGAAAGGGATGCGATCATGGCGTCGCTCTCCCTCTCCTATCCTCGCTACGGCTGGGCGGCAAACAAGGGGTATGGGACGCCTGCTCACATCGGGGCCTTGAAACGCTTCGGGCCCTGCGAACAGCACCGCCGCAGCTGGAATATCCCCGGCATCGATCCGGGAGGCGACCGCCAGGCCTAGTTGGCCCCCTGGGTGCAGTGGGCCATGGCCGGCAAAGGTGCCCAAAGCCTCCCCTGTGGTGTTGGCCTCAGGGGTGTTCGGGCCTCTCGTGATCGACATGGGTGGCCGGTTCCAGCTGGAAGGTGGAGTGTTCCACGTCGAAGTGTCCCGCCAGGCACTCCTGGAGGCGGTCGAGCACCATGCCGGCTTCGCCGCTGGTCAATAGCTCGTCTGAGACGATCACATGAGCCGACAGCACCGGCAGGGCCGAGGTCAGGGTCCAGGCGTGCACCTCGTGAACGCCGAGCACCCCTTGGACCCCGCCGAGATGGGACCGCACCTGTTCCAGGTCCACCGACTCGGGGGTTCCCTGCAACAAGACCCTTCCCGATGCCGCCAAGAGTCTCCAGGCGCTTTTGGACATGAGCCCCACAACCACGATGGTTGCTATTGGATCCGCCCGGTAGTAGCCGAAGGCCATGATTGCCGCACCCGCCACGACCGTGCCGGCAAATGCGTAGAGGTCGGCAATCACGTGGGCAAAGACCCCTCTCATGTTCAAAGAGTCCCGGTGGTTGTGGGAGAGGAGGAATGCGGCGAACAGGTTGACCCCTCCCCCGATGCAGGCGACCACCACCATCGGGAGCCCTGCGACCACAGGTGGGTGCAAGAGCCTGCCGACTGCCTGGTAGGCGAGGACCGCAGCCACGGCCACCAGGATCACGCCGTTCACTGCGGCGGAGAGGATCTCGGCCCTTTTCAAGCCGAAGCTCCAGCGATCACTGGCCGGCTTGGATGCCAGGTGCATGGCCCACAGAGCCCCCGCCAGGGCCCCGGCATCGGCAAGCATGTGCCCGGCATCCGACAGCAGGGCCAAAGAACCCGACTGCACCGAGGCTGCGATCTCGACCCCGATGAAGGCAACCGTCAAAGTTGCCACGGCGATGAGCCGCTTTTTGTCGGCATCATGTGGGACGCCGTGATCGTGGCCCCCCACCCGGCCGCCGGATCTCCCAAGGTCCGGTTCACCGTTAGGGAATGCCTGGTCTGGTTCGCCACAACGCCCGGCCGTCCCGCCAGGACCCATGTGGGCCGCTCCGGCCTCCGCCGTCATTCGGACCTCTCTGCCTCGCCGCCACACTGCCCGCCGGCCACCCGCAGTGGGTGCCTGCAGGAGCAATGGTAGGGAGGCTAGGGCTCGGGTCTGTCCCAAGTTGCTTCGGGGAGGACACCCCGGCCCCCGGTGTTGCCCCGGCGTTTCCCGCCGAAATGCGATATAGAACAGGTGTTCGATTACGGCACCCTGGCTCGCTAAACTGGCTGATCCGGCGGCAATGCGACGGCGGCAATGTGGTGGCAACGGCAAGGTGGAAGGCCTGGTAGGGACAGGGCCACGAAGCCAGGGAGCGTAAGTGGTGGGCAAAGTCTCGATTCCCGTGGCGACAGGACTTACTGGCGGAGCCGCCGGGTCCTCTCTGCTTGCCTCGGAGCGGAGACTCGCCGTGCCAGAAGCCCTCTCTTCCCTCCTGGCCGGTTTGGCAAGGGGCTCCACCATCTCGGTGGAGGGGGATACAGCGGTCAGGTCGGCGGCGTTCTATCTCGTCTCGGAGGCGATAAAGCAGGGCTCCTGGGGTGTCGTCGCAGGCATGGCGGACCCCGGCCCACTGGCCGCAGCGGCCTTCGGCATCCCTTTGGAGAGGTTCGCCTTTGTCTCTTTGCAGCCGAGGATGGCGGCACGGGTGGTGGCGGCTTTGGCCGACGGCATCGACGTGGTCATCGTCGATGGCTGGTTCCCCGGGGAAAGGGAGGCCAGGGCAGTGGTTGCACGGGTTCGCTCCAGGGGGTCGGTGCTAATCGCTCTGGGGGGATGCCCCGTTGCCCGGCTGCGGCTGCGGGTGGCCGTCCGGCGCTGGGAGGGCCTGGGTCAGGGCTGGGGGACGCTGGGGGCGAGGCTGGTCGAGGCGACGGTGCAGGGCCGTGGGGCGGCAGAGCGGCCACGCAGCAAGCTGCTGTGGATGCCGGACGACCAGGGCAGGGTGCGCGAGGCTGTTGAACCGCCCCTTGTAATGCCCGGCGGTGCCTCTGGGATTGCCGGATGACAGGCCGCTTGGCCGGCAGCAGTTGGTAGCCCCTTGGCATAGGCATACTCAATGGCAACCTATGGGCCAATCGGTGGCAACTGCGGCAACTGCGGCAACTGCGGAACTGCGGAACTGCGGCAACCGTCCCACCATCTGTGACGACGCCCGCCCCACGTGAGTCCGTATCGACGATTTTATATCGAACATATGTTCGATATAATTCCCAACATGGGTGGAGCCTGGCGGCGAACGGTCGCCGTGTACTTCCCACACTGGCCACTCCTGGCCATGGGGGAGACCGCCGGTTGTGCGATCGTGTCAGGCGAAGGCCGGGTGCTGGATGCATCCCCCCTGGCGGAGGCGGCAGGAGTGCGGCCAACTCAGGCCCTGCGGGTAGCCCAGGCCCTGTGTCCCGAATGCAAAGTGCTGGAGCGCCGCCATGACAGCGAAGCAAGGCTCCTGGACTCTTTGATGCTTGCCATGGAGAAACTCTCCCCGGCCCCGGGAGTGTTCCCACCGGGAGAGGTGGTCTTTGCCGCCCAAGCCCCCGCCCGCTACTTCGGTGGCGAGGCGTCATTGCTTTCCCAAGCCCGCCTGGTGATTGGGGAGACGGTCTCTCATGAGGCATCGCAACAGGCTTGCATCGGGATAGCCGATGGGGTTTTCGCAGCCCGCCAGGCGGCTCGGAGGTCTTTGGTGATCCCAGCATCATCGACCGGGCTGTTTCTTTCAGATCTCCCCCTGGAGTCCTTGCTTGTCATGGGGTCCTTTGGAGTGGCCGACCTGGTGGCCGTCCTGAGGCGTTTGGGAATCGGGACACTTGGTTCGCTGGCCGCTTTGCCCCGGGACTCGGTGTTGTCCCGCTTTGGTGCCCCGGGCCTACTCGCCCACCGCCTGGCCTGGGGCGAGGATGCGTTTGGCCCACAGGACCATGGCCGCACCGAGCCTCTGGTGGTGGTCAAAGTGACCGAGCAGCCATTGGAGCGGGCGGAGCAGGTGGCCTTTATCGGGAGCCAGATGATCGAGGAACTGACCGCAGCTGCGGCTGAGGGCAACTTCGGGATCGCCTCGGTAGGCATCCGGGTCGAGAGTGCAAACGGAGAAGCCTCGGAGCGGACGTGGCATTCCGATTCCCCCATGGACTCCTGGGAAATTCTCAGGCGGCTGCGCTGGCAGGTCGAAGGTTGGCTTTCTTCCCCGGCCGGCCCCACGGCTGGTATCTCCCGGATCGAGGTGAGGGCGGAGCAGTTGTCGGCTATGCCGGCCCAGCGTGGGCTCTGGGGGGAGAACCTGGAGCCCGCCAGAAGGGCGGCCGCCTCCCTTGCCCGGGTCGAGAGCCTGGTAGGGCAGGGTGGGGTGCTCAAGGCGGTTCCCAAAGGCGGCAGGACGCCGGCCGAGATGTTCGAGTGGGTGGAGCCGCAGGCAAAGGCGCCGGGCACCCATTTGAGGGATTCCCACCCCTGGCCGGGCAGGATCCCCGGCCCGATGGCGGCCCGTGTTGCGAAAAAGGCAGTGGAGGTGATCGTTTCAGATGAATCCGACGCTGTGGTCGAGGTTGACGATAGGGGGGAGTTGAGGGGGAGGCCGGCCCGGCTGGTGCTGGGGAATAGGGCCTCTGGTGTGGTGGCCTGGAGCCGTCCGTGGTTGTATGAGGAGAGGTGGTGGGAGCCCCGGCCACCTGGTCGGACCTCCCGGCTTCAGTTGCTCACCGAGGGTGGCATAGGGGTGTTGGTGTGCTTCCGGGACGGGAGGTGGTTCCTGGAAGCAGTTTATGAATGATTAGCTGTTATAACGTAGAGAGAACTGCTTACCGTATCTTTTCTTTGCCCTAAAAATTACTGCATTGCTATTCGAGTAAAGTCATTGGGAAGGGCGGCTGAAACTTCATCGCTTGCAACGCCGGAGTTTTGCCGCCCACGCGGCGTGGGTAGTACTTTCCCAGCGGCGACCGCGTACCGCAGCATGTTGTTTTCTGCCATTTTGGGTAGTGACGACGGAAGCGGGAAGATTGAGAGGGAGGGTCGGTGTCTCGCCGTAGTGTGACCAGCTACAAAGAGGGGGACGAGCCTCCCGAACGGCCGGACTCCTCCTCTGCTCTGTTGGCTGGGGAAAAGAAGGGTGCTGAGAGTGACAGTGGCGGCGCGGCGGTTGGCCGGAACGCGGATTCTGCTACCTCTGGGGGTGGAGGAATGAGTTCCGGAGGAGGCCGAAAGGCTTGGATTATTGGGGCCCTGGGTGGCCTGGGAGCCGTGGCGGCCGTGGCTGTGGTGGGCTATGTATCCTGGCCGCGGCTGTCGCTGAGTTCGACGCCCGCGGCCCTCGCGTCGGTGTCGTCCAACGGGGTGAGCCAACTGTCAGTCACCGCCACCCAGGACGGCCACCCGGTGCCCGCCACCATCAAGGGGAACGCCGTCGAGACTTCCTCCAAGCTCGCCTCCACTGCCAAAGTGGATGTCCGGGTGACGGCAGTGGCCCCGGGATGGTTGAGCTGGCTGTCGGGCAGGAAGCTGGTTGCGGCGCTTTCCCTGAGCCCGGCCACTCCCAAGCTCACCTCGCCAATAGCTTTGATAAGGCCAGGTGCTCCGGTCACCGCAACTTTCAATCGGCCCGTGAGCGTCGTGAAATGGTCCTACAACGGCCACCAGCACATGGTGCAGTTGGGCAGCCCATCTGCGGTGGTCCACCTCCCGCTCTCCCTCGGTAGTTCCACTTCGGCCGGCGTCGTTTTGATCAGCGCATCTCCGACATCGTGGCAGGCATTGGCCACCCCTTCGTCGCTGGACCTGTTCAGTGGTTCGGGAAACACCGCCGCCGTCTCCCCATCTCCGGCGTCGGGGCAGATGTCGCCGCAATCGCCGATCCGCTTCACCTTTTCGAAACCGGAGCGGCAGGTTTTCGGATCCAAGCGGCCGAGTGTGACCATCGCAACGGCCAATACGGCCGTGGCGGGGAACTGGTCCACCCCTAACCCCTACACCTTGGTGTTTCGCCCCGCTTCGGGTGCCCTGTGGCCGGGCCAGACCGTCAATGTGACCCTCCCGGGGCAGATCTCGATTGCCAAGCTGGGCGGTGGCGTCTCCAGCACTTCGAGTCTCTCCTATGTCCTGCCCCAACCCTCCACCCTGCGCCTGCAGGCGAGCTTGGCCTCCCTCGGATACCTGCCTCTCAACTGGAATGCATCGCCCCAGAGTGCTCCGCTGGTGACCAGCCCCAGCGGGTTGTATGCGGATCCTGCCGGGAACTTCTCATGGCGCTGGCAGCCGCCGGCTCGTCTGGCTGGGCTTTGGAGCCCTGGCAACTACAACGAGATGGTCAAGGCTGCGGTCATGGAGTTCGAGCACTTCAACGGGTTGAACTCGGTGGGTCGCTCAAACCCGCTTTTGTGGCCGACACTGGTATCCGCGATGCGGAGCGGGCACGTGAACACCTACGGATACAGCTGGGCGGACGTCTCAAAGAGCCTGCCTGAGCATTTGACCCTGTGGCACAACGGCCAGGTGGTGCTCACCGCTTTGGTCAACACCGGTATTCCCGGACTTGGGACCATTAGCGGCACCTATGCCGTCTATCTCCGCTACCCATATCAGGTCATGAAGGGTACGAACCCCAACGGGACGACCTATGCCGACCCCGTGCGGTGGGTGAACTACTTCAACGGCAGTGCAGCGATCCACGGTTTCCTCCGCGCCTCTTACGGTTTCCCCCAGAGCCTGGGGTGCGTGGAGCTTCCCTTTTCCACCGCCGCCCAGGTCTATCCCTACCTGCACATCGGCTCCCTGGTCACGGTGCACTGATTGGCCCACAACGCCGGGAACGCATCTTTTGCACTCATGGCGTGCTAGCTTCTCGATCGTGGGGATCTTGGGGCTGTGACGCTTGATTTGGCACGCCCTGTGCATGTGCCCTTAAGTTCTGAGGGGAGCCAATGGCAGCGGTAGTGGTCGTCGAGGCCGTAGCGATAGCACTACTCACCCTGTTGGTGGCCGGCCTACTGCGGAGCCATGCCGAGATGCTCAGGGCGCTGCACCGCCTGGGTGTCGACGTGGCCGTGGGCGAGGACCAACAAACAGGGCATGCCGGCCCTGCAAGCCACGGCCATGCGCCCAGGTTGCTGAGCATCGGCGACCGCCCCGGAGGACAGAGGGGTGGCCAAGCCGCTGCGGACATCTCCGGGGTGACCGTGCAGGGCGAAGCGATCCAGGTGGGAATGGCGCCGGCGGAACAGCCGACCCTCGTTGCCTTTTTGTCGAGCGGATGTGGAACGTGTGGACCGCTTTGGCAGGCAATGTCGGATGCCATGACATCGGGTTTGTTCAAAGAGGGGCTGCGCGTTGTGGTGGTCACCCGGAGCCCGGAGGAGGAAAGCGTCTCGGCGCTCAGGTCCATGATGCCAAAGGGCGCTTTGGTCGTGCTTTCCAGCCAGGCGTGGGCGGACTATTCCGTTCCCGGATCCCCCTACTTCGCCTATGTGGCTGCCGGGTCCTCCATCGTGCAGGGCGAGGGGACGGGCCGGAGTTGGGAACAGGTGGCGGACCTTTTGTCCCGAGCCGAAGCCGACGCGACTCCGGCTGGTGCGGGCGGTGGTGGCCGACAGCGGGAAGCGCACGTCGATGCGGAGCTAATGGCGGCGGGCGTCTGGCCCGGGCACCGTTCCCTGTATCCCAAAGGGCTCCCCGGCGAACAGCGTGGACAGCAGCGCTCGTGAACCTGGTGCTGTATGCGGTGGCGGGGACTACCGCGGTGGTGGCGGGTCTGCGTTCCACTTGGTCGCCTTGAGGGGAGTCGATGCTTTCGAGCATCAACCCGCTCGGGGAGCGGGCCAGGGGGCATCGATTTGGTACCACGGTCCTTTACTACCTGGCCGGTTCGGTGCTGGGAGGAGCCATCATGGGAGGCCTTGCGGGCACCCTCGGGGCCCTCACGCTGCTCGGCATGGGGATGCAGAGCCGACTATGGGTATTTGCGGTAGCGGCGGCGACCGCAGCGGCCTTGGAGTGGCGCGGCGCGCCCAGCTGGCACCGGCAGGTGAACGAGGACTGGCTTTCCCTCTACCGAAGGTGGGTCTACGCTGCAGGCTACGGAGTGCAACTCGGCAGCGGGTTTGCCACCACGGTGAGCACGGCCGGGGTGTATCTGTGGTTGTTGGCCGCGCTGGTGCTGGCCTCTCCTCCGGCCTCGGCACTGGTGGGCGCCTCCTTCGGCCTGGCCAGGGCGGCCCCGATATTTGCGGTCTGGCCCAGGGAGTCGGCCGCAGAACTACGGGAGTTGCACCGGCGCCTGATCTCCTTTGGGGGATTTTCCCGTCGGGTGAGCATTGCAGCGCTCGGGGCACTGGCGGTTGTTGCCGCTTTGGGGGGGATCCTGCATTGAACCCGGTCGCTGAGAAGGATGCTGCAATCAAAGAAGTGGGGCGGCCTTGGGGCGTGTGAGTGGTTGGGGGATCGATGCCGCCATCCCGGCGGGTTGGGATGCCCGCCTCTACAGGCGGGTTCCCGGCGATGCCATGGAGCAGACCTTCCCGGTGCTGCACGCCGCCAACTTCCCCCTGCCTGCCAATAGGGGGGATTTTGGTTCGGGTGCGGTGGAGGTGATGGGGCCGACGCATCTATTTGTATCCCTCTTGGAGTATGGGGATGCCAGCGTTTCGACGCCTTTGTTCGCGAAGTATGGCATGCCCAAGCGCCTGAGTCCCCAGGACTTCCGGCCCGACCAGCTCCAACGCCCCATCCCGGGCCAGCTGGGTGTGCAGCGCTTCTTCACCGATTCCGGCAGGGCCTTTTGCTTATATGCCGTCCTTGGCTCCTATGCGGCCCGTCTAATGCTGATCGGGCGCCTCAATGCGGCATTGGCCGGCATCACTCTGACGGCCATCGGGGGGGTCGGATGACGAGGCTGGCAGGGCTTTTGATGGGCCCCTACCTCGCCTTGGCCGGCCTCGTTGTGCTGGGAGGCGTTGCCAAGTTGGCCAGGCCGTCCGAGACCGCCAAGGCGATTGCCAAGGTGGGCGTGGTGGCACCGGTTGCAACCGTGCGGGCTCTGGCAGCGGCGGAGGTTGTGGTGGGCATCGGGGCGGCGGTCGAGCCGAGGGGGCTTTGGGCATGGGCGCTTGCGGCCTCCTATGTGGGCTTTACGGCTTTGGTGTTGGCCGCTTTGGTGCTGCAACTGCCGTTGGCTACCTGCGGCTGCTTTGGCGAGCCCGATACCCCGCCGACTCTGAGCCATGTCTGCCTGACCGCGGCGGCTTCAGCCATGGCAGGGATGGTGGCTGCCGGGGGAGGTTCCCCGGGCCTCTTTGGAATGGGGGGAGTCACCTTGGATAGTTGGCTGGCGAAGGTGGCCTGGGGCCTTGCATCCATAAGCACCTGTTATCTCGGGTACTTGGGCCTGTCGGGGCTTGGGAGGCTGAAGGTTTCTCTGGCCAGAGGCGAGGGGAAGTGAGCAAGTGGCTGGCGGCAAAGGCCGCTTCTTTGCTGGACTCCCGGACCGACAGGCGGGGCTTTTTGGCCAAAGTAGCCGTGGTCGGCTCCGCAGTGGTGGCATCGCCCATCGCCTATGCGACCCGGCCGACGAGTGCCTATGCCCAGATCTGTGGGTGTGGCAATCTCTCCTGTGACTGCGGTTCGCAGTGCTGCAATGGCTACACCGAGTTCTGCTGCGTGATCCATGGCTCCAACACCTGCCCTCCGGGGACCTTCCTGGGAGGCTGGTGGAAGGCAGACGGTTCCACCTACTGCTCCGGTGCCCGCTACTACATGGACTGCAACGCCCTGTGCAGCTGCGGTTGCGGCGGCGGATCTTCGTTCTGCGGGCCGAGTTGTGACGGGCTCACCTGCCAGTGCGCAGGCGACAACTGCAACAACATGCGCGCGGGTTGCAACACCTTCCGCTACGGCCAGTGCAACCAGCAGATCGGTTGTTGCGGGCGGATCCTGTGCCGGGTCGTGACCTGCACGCCGCCATGGGAGATCGACGCGTCCTGTTCGACGACCACCTTTGTAGACGACAACACCGCGGAGCAGAACGCACCGTGTCTACAGGCACCCCCGCCTCCTCCGCCCCCTCCTCTCCCCAGCTACTCCTAT
>JAKAOS010000054.1 GCA_021823165.1 Actinomycetes bacterium
AACACCAGCCCCGAAAGGTCGATCCCGAACGTGGCGACCATGGCGGTCACTACCCGGCGTTCGATCTCGGCCAGGTCCGCTTCACTGATGGCGTCCATGGCCTCCCAGAACCGGCGGTGATCGAGGGCTCCAGGCGAAAGCCGCAGCCACCGATCGGCTGCGGTAGTGGCCCACCAGTCTGAGAAAGCACGCTTTGAGCACGGGTCGCACACCCGGTTGAGCACCGCCAAAGCGATGTAGGTTCCCACCGACGTTCCGGCGTCACCACGTCGTGGACCCACCACCTCGGCGACGATCTCGGCCACCTTCAGGCGTCGAAGCATCTCGAAGACCGCGGCGACATCACCGAAAGCGAGGTGGCGGGAACGGTCCGGCTCTCCAGGTCCTGCCTCCGAGAACCGGGCTGCGATCTCCTCGGCAGATCCCAGGTAGCGCTGGGAGACGATCCGGGGCTTGCCGACGATGTAGGCCATATCTAGGTACTCCCACATCCGCCACCAAATCGCGAGTCCCTGACCTTAACAAACGCGCTGGTCAGGGGGTCATTTTCAAGAAAGTTCCGAAAGGGCGCGAGATCACCTCATCGGCGTAGCACAGAAACCCCCGCTAGACCCGACATCTCCTAAGGGTTCGGCAGTAAATAAGGCGCGCGGGGCGGAGTCTCACTGGTGTAGTTTTGCTGCGTGGAGCTGAACGAGGAGCAGCTGGGCCTCTTCTTCGGGTTCATCTCGTCCCATCTCGACGAGAAGCAGCGCCGGCTTGTTGCCGGGGCCATGGCCCGACTGCTCGGCCACGGCGGGATCGCCGCGGTGGCAGCGGCGTCGGCAATGAGCCGGAACACCGTGATCGCTGGGACCAAGGCCTTCGATTCGGGTGAAGCGCCGACGGGCCGGGTGCGCGCCGAAGGCGCCGGCCGGCCGGCCGCAGAGGTGGCTGATCCGACGCTCCTGTCCGATCTCGAGAGCCTCGTCGAGCCCGAGTCCCGAGGCGACCCGATGTCGCCGTTGCGCTGGACGCTCAAGTCGACCCGTCAGATCGCCGCGGCTTTGCGGGCAATGGGACACCGGGCCTCGCACACGCTCGTCGGCACGCTGCTGCACGAGGCCGGCTACAGCCTGCAGGCGAACGTCAAGGTGCTCGAGGGCACCCAGCACGTGGACCGCGGCGGCCAGTTCGACCACATCAACGATCTTGCGGCCCGGCGTCTTTCGGCGAACGAGCCCGTGATCAGCATTGATTGCAAGAAGAAGGAGCTTGTCAACGGGCGCAAGAAGAACGCCGGGCGAGAGTGGCAGCGATCAGGCGAACCGGAGCGCGTCGACGTGCACGACTTCCCGGACAAAAAGATCCCAAAGGCCATTCCCTACGGCGTGCTCGACCTCGGGGCGAACGAGGGATGGATGAGCGTCGGCGATGACCACGACACCGCGGCGTTCGCTGTGAACGCCATCCGCCGCTGGTGGCAGAGCCTCGGCAAGGACCGCTACCCGGAGGCGAAGAGCTTGATGATCACCGCCGATGCCGGCGGCTCGAACAGCTACCGCAACCGGCTCTGGAAGCTCGAACTCGCAAAGCTCGCCACCGAGACGGGATTGACGATCACGGTCTGCCACTATCCGCCCGGCACCTCGAAGTGGAACAAGATCGAGCACCGCATGTTCTCGTTCATCACGCAGAACTGGCGAGGCAAGCCGCTGACGTCCTACCAGGTGATCGTCGACCTGGTCGCCGCCACCACGACCACAACGGGGCTACGGATCCTCGCCGAATGGGACCAGGGCGAGTACCCGAAAGGCATCGAGGTGACCGACGCCGAGCTTGCCGCCGTCCCCCTCAAAGGACACGACTGGCACCCGGAGTGGAACTACGACATCACGCCGGCGCCGTCCGCATAGCAGCGCAAGTAATTGTCTGCCAAGCCCTTAGCCCGACCAATAGCTCATGCATGCCGAATCTGGGCGGGCAGGCCGGACTTGGGAGGGCGAGGAAGAACTCAGTTGGAGTGGTCGCGACGCTGGAGGCCGACCAAAACGCCCATCACCAGGACCAGGACCGCCATTACTGCCAGCACGCCGAGAACAAGCCCGCCCGGCGCGCTGTGGCGCAGGATGACCACGACGACCGCCAAGCTGGCCAGCACTGCCGACAAACTGCCAACCCGGCCGGCCAGGGAGGACCGCCCCGATGCCGACTGGCTGGAGATGGAATTGTGGCGCACCGAATATCTCCTTTTCCACGAAGCGATCAGATGCCGAACAACGACTCCGCATGGTCTAATTGCAGGAAACCGGCCTGCCGGAGTCGTTCATTCCGATCGGATCGGATGATCACAACGCCGACCCAAATCACGCCGTCCCCGCCAGAGCCGCCCACGCGGCACCGGCCAGTCGCTCCCATGAGCCCGGCGCTGTGGGAAACTCCAACTCCTTGGTCTGCAGCCTCAGTATTTGTTCGCGCACCTCACATTGCTAAATGCTCTCGGATTTGCACTAGAGACGTTTAATAGCATTTCAAGATATCATATCATTTGATGAAAAGGGGGCTCGGTCTTCGGTATCCCTTCTGGAGATTCGGAGTCGCATTCCAGTTGGCCCAGTTCTGAAGGCATCGGCCAGATGGGACGCCTCTATGTGGTGGCTTCATCCAGCTGGTGGCTTCATCCGGCTACAGGGCCCATTTCGACGCGGTAGGGGGCTTGGGCTACTGAAAGGAGTTTGCCCAAAACCCAAAGGATGCTCCTTGGTATGTGCAGGTATTGGCCTGTCGTCTCTGTGGTGACAGAGGTGCAAGCCAACCATGTTGGCCCAAGAGCGGCCCGTCGGTTCAACAGGGTGCCGAATGCGACCTGGACTGCATCGCCTTGGCGGTGGCGTAATGCCGATCCAGGATTGATCCGAGATCTGAGTTGTCGAGCTGGCAGTCGCGGACTATCACCCTGCCCGCTACTACGGTGTGGCGAGCGGCCGAGGGCCCACAGCGCAGCCAAGCCTCCACTGGGTCGGTCATCGCCCCGGCGAACTGGAGGCCCTCCAGGGGCCAGCAGACCAGGTCACCAGCCGATCCCACTGCCAGGGTCCCCAGTTCGCCCACCCTGCCCAAACAGGCGGCCGAGCCTCTTGTGGCGATCTCAAGGACGTCCCGCGCCGACATGGCGGAGGGTCCTTCCCGGAGCCTGCCCAGCAGCATTGCTGTGCGGGCTTCGAGCCACATCGAAGCGGCATCGTTGGAGGAGGACCCGTCGCATCCCAGGCCCACGGGCGACCCGGCACTGCGCAAGGAGGTCACCGGAGCGATCCCGCCCCCCGCCAGCAGCATGTTGGAACTGGGGCAGTGGGCGACACCCACGCCGGCCCTCCCGAGGCTTTGTATCTCCTCCGCGTTGGGATAGACGCAGTGGGCAACCCAGGTGCGGGACTGCATCCAACCCAGGTCGTCGAAGTGCTCGATGGTCCGCTTGCCGAAGGCTGCCTCGGCGTAGGCGTCCTCGTCGGGATCCTCGGCCAGATGCGTATGAAGCCTGACATCGAGTTGCTCGGCCAAAGCTGCTGTATCGGCCATGAGCCCAGGGCTGGCACTGAAGGGGGAGCAGGGCGCCAAAGCGATCCTCACCATGGCCCCCCAGGATGGATCGTGATGCCGCTCTACCACCCTCTTGCTGTCATCGAGGATGGCGTCCCGGTCCTGTACGACGGAGTCCGGGGGCAGGCCCCCGTCTTTGGTGGAGAGGTCCATCGAACCCCGCGTGGGGTGAAAGCGGATGCCAAGTTCCATGGCCGCCTGGATCTCGGCGGCGATGAGATTGCCGGTCCCTTGTGGGTGGATATAGAGGTGGTCCGTGGAGGTGGTGCAGCCGCTGAGGGCCAGTTCTGCGAGCCCAACCCAGGCCGAGAGGTAAACGGCTTCCTCGTCAAGTGCAGACCAGAGCGGGTACAGCACCCTCAGCCATTCGAAGAGGGTTTTTCCCACCGCAGGTTTGTAGCTGCGGGTGAGGTTCTGATACAGGTGATGATGGGTGTTGACAAGGCCGGGGGTCACGAGGCATCCGCGTGCACTGAGCACCTGTTTTGCCAGCGGAGGCGGCTCTGTCGATGGGCCAATCGCACTGACCAGGCCGCCGGTAATAGCCACCCACCCGCCGGCGATCTCGCGCCGGGCCTCGTCGAGGGTGACCAGGAGCTCCGAGTCTTTTACCACCAGGTCGGCATGCCGTTCGGGTGGTTCCATCAGACTCGACCTTTGTGAGTTGGCCAAAGGCCTATCAAAGCGTTCCTCTCCAAGACGCCAACAGGTCAGGGGTGAGAACCGAGCCGGCGAAGGACCCTTGCCTCCACCGCCCCGATGGCGCCGTAGAGGGCGAGGGAGTAGGCGGTGGTGACCGCCACGGTCGACCAGAGCGCGGTGTAGTTGGAGACTGCGGCGGCGTCGAGGATCTGGTAGCCCAAGCCGTTCCCGGTTGCCAGCCACTCGGCCAAAAGCGCCCCCACCAGAGCCAGCGGCGAGGCGATCCGGAGCGAAGCGAATAGTGCCGGCATTGCCACGGGCACCTGCACCTTCCACAAGGTGCTCAGCCGGCCGGCACCGAAGGCCCTGCAGACGTCCAGCGGTTCGCGTGGAGCGGACCTGAGTGCCAACGTGACGTTCACCAGAGCGGGAAAGAAGGTGACTATCCCTGCAATGACCGCCACGGCCGCCAAATCCCGGCCGAATAGCAGGACGATGAGGGGTGTCATCGCTACGAGTGGGACGGCCCGTAACACGATGGCGACGGGCATCAGGGTTTGTTCCAGCGGGGCCCAGATATTGAATGCCAGCGCCGAGGCGGTCGCCGCAGCGGTGCCGGTGACCAGACCCAGCATCGCGTCGCGCAGCGTTGTGACCGATTGGCGCGCAAGTAGCGCCAGGTGTGACCCGGCCCCGCGGCCTGCGACCAGGTAGCCCCACACCGCCAAGGGGCCCTTCCCGATGAACGGGCTGACGCTGAAGGCCCAGAGAAATCCCTGCCAGGCCGCCAGGATCACCGCCAGCGAAATGACAAGATGCCATAGCGCGCCCGCCAGCTTCCGGGGCGTTTTCACCGTGGGTTCCTCCTTACGGCCCACGGGGTAATGACCCGCTCCACCCCAGCAGTGATGCCATATCCGAGGGCCGCCACCGCCGTGGCGACAAGTGCGATACCCCAGGTCCTGGCGATCTGCAGTGACTGTTCGGAGTTGATCATCGCGACCCCCAGGCCGGAGGAGCCGCCCAGGTACTCGCCGATGATGGCCCCCAGCACGGCTGCCGGAGCGGCTATGCGCAAAGCAGCGAACAGGCTGGGGATGGCGGACCACAGTCTCACCTTGACTGTTTGATGCAACCTGTTTCCGCCAAAGGCCCAGACGACGTCCAGGCTCGCCCGCTCGGCACTTTTCAGCCCAACGACCATGCCAACCAGGGTGGTGAAAAAGACCGCCATTGCGGCGAGCAGTTCTTTGGGGACCGCTCCGCCGAAGACGACGTCGAATACCGGCCCAATGGCCACGATTGGCAGGCAGTAGATCGTGACGCCGAGGTTGAGTAGCGGCTTTTCGAGCTGGGGAGTTGCCAAAAGCGTAAGCGCAAGGGCGATTGCTGCCAGGTTGCCCCAGAGCCATCCCACGACGGCCTCGGACATGGTGGTTTTGATGTTGGGCCAGTAAAAGGCCCATCCGTCGTGGGCCATCTGGGCAAGCACCGTGGTCGGTGGCGGTACCAGGCCGTGGCGACCGAATGCCGCCATGGCAACGACCTGCCAGGCGATGACCAAAGCGGCGAGCCCGACCACTCCGGCCAGGTGCTTTGAGGGAGGCGACTGCAAGCTGGGACGCGCAACGCCGCTGCCGGGGCGCGTGAGGGTGGTTGCCACGGGTTAGCCCTGTGGTCCTGGACCGAACAGGATGTCGGATAAATGGTCGCACAGGCCATGGAAGTGCTCCGACTTGGTGACCTGGGGAGTCCGCGGCCTTGGCAGGTCCACTTGGACCACCGCCCGCACTGTTCCGGGACGTGGAGTCATTACAACGACGGTGTCTGCAAGGAACACCGCCTCGGATATCGAGTGAGTCACGAGTAAGGTTGTGACGGCCCGCTCCTGCCAGATCCGCTGGAGTTCCAGGTTGAGCCGCTGGCGTGTCATGTCGTCCAGGGCTCCGAAGGGCTCATCCAGGAGCAGCACCCGGGGCTGAAGGACCAGGGCCCGGGCGATTGCGGCCCTCTGGCGCATCCCGCCCGACAGCTGAGCGGGCCGGGCCGACTCGAACCCTTCCAGGCCGACCAGCTTGATGAGCTCTGTTATGCCAGAGGCCGGCACGTCCATGCCACTCACCTCTACCGGCAGCCGGATGTTCGCCTCGACCGACCGCCAGGGCAGCAATGCGGCGTCTTGGAAGGCGATGCCGATGTGGTGATTCCGCCTGGAAAGGCCCGGAGGTTCCCCCAGCAAAGACAGGTAACCCGAGCTGGGGTGTTCCAGGTCGGCCAGCATGCGAAGCACGGTCGACTTGCCGCAGCCGGACGGCCCCAGAAGTGCAACGAAGCCACCTTCGGGAGTTTGCAGGTTCACCCCGCCTACCGCCTCGAGGCTGCCTCGGCCCATTGGGTAGGACTTGGTGACCCCCTCCAGGTGAATCCCCGACGCTCGGCCACCACCGCCAGGATGCTGGTCCACACCCAAGATCATGCCGTTGGGTGAGACATCCTGTTCAAATGAGCCAGCAGAGGTGGCCGGAGCGGTCAAGATATCGACTTGAGCGATGGGTTTTCACTGTAAACCTGGTCGAGTGCGGACATGTCAAACAGCTTCGAGGGGGCGATCGAGGTGCCTCCCAGCTTCAAGGTGGCGATGCTTTCGTCGATGAGCTTGGGGGTGATTGTGAACAGGCCGTTCGCTTTGGTGTCCGCGGTCACGATCAGACCGTTCTGAGATTCGGCCTCGAGGGTCTGTTCGGCTACGGTCAAGCCAAGGCTCTTGCCGTAGGTGTTGACGGTGAGCTTTGCGCCGAGGACGGGATCCTGTACGGCTCGCTGCCAGCCCTTTATCTCTCCCACCAATGCGGCTTTGATCATCTCCAGCTTCGACCCACTGAGCGAGTCGGTCCGTGCTACGTAGGTTTCGGACACCGAGGGATAGTGGTAGTCATTGAGCAGAAAGGTGTGCGTGGCCACCCCTTTCACCTTCAGCAGGTTTGGCTCATTTGTGATGAAGGCGAACCATCCGTCCACCTCGTGTGCCACAAGTGGGGATGGGTCGAACTGAACCGGCACCACAGAGATGCTGGAGGGTTTGATGTTGTTGGCCTTGAGAAAGGCATTCCAGATGGGCAGGTTCGTGGACTGTACCCCGATCTTTTTGCCGATCATCGCCTTTGGATCGGGGATCGGGCTGGAGGCCAGGGACATGATCGCGAACGGGTTCTTCTGGTACTGAGCTCCGATTGTCACTATCGGGGCTCCCTGAAGAATGGCGGCGGCGGTCATTGGCGGGGATGAGATCCCAAGGAGAGCCTTCCCCGCCGCGACTACGGCGTCGGGAGCGACATTGGGGCCGCCACTGATCAGGTTTACCGACGAAAAGCCCTGCTCTTTGTAGTAGCCATTGCTGTCGGCGATGTATTCGCCTGCGAATTCGACATCTTTGACCCATCCCAGCTGAAGCGCGTAGGTTCCGAGATCCTTTGCCCCGCTCCCAGATGCGGAGGGTGCCGCAGTCGAGGTGGATCCACAAGCGGCCAGCAAGGTCCCCAGACCGCCCGTGGCCAGTACTCCCGCTGCAACACCACCGAAGGCACCGCGTCGCAAAAATGAACGACGGTCCATCGGTGCTGTGCCGAGGTGTCCGGCATGGATCCGTTCAGATGACATTACACCTCCATGAAAATGGCGCTGGCAATCCTGGCAGCCAGACCGGCCAAATCGGTTCGGCGGAACGTTATATAGAAGTGATGTCACACCAGTGACCAGCCCGTTAATGCTGTGTTTCGTAAGCAGCCAAGCCCGCAATGGGTGTGTCGACAACTGGTTCTTCAGACCAGAGGCCTTGGAAATAAGGAGTTCACCCAACCGTCATCACCGCACTGATTTTGGCGGCGTAGCTTCTAGTTACCCGTGAAAGCCGCCCGCTTCGACTACATGCGTCCCAGAAGTGTCGCCGAGGCAGTGGCGGCCCTCGAGCACAACGACGACGCCGTCCTGCTCGGGGGAGGCCAGAGCCTGATGCCACTTTTGGTCGGACGAAGACTGCGACCGAGCTGGGTCGTGGATCTGAACGGCTTGGAGTCCAGCCTCGGCCGGGTGGCGATCGAACAATCCGACGGTGGCTCGGGCGTGATTCGGATCGGGGCGCTTGTTCGGCACTCGCAGCTGGAACACCACGAGGTTGTCAAAGAGGTCTTGCCGGTGCTATCCGATGCGGCTTCGTGTGTGGGATATCCGGCGGTGCGTAATCGGGGGACGGTGGGCGGCAGCGTGGCTTTTTGTCATCCGGCCGCAGAGTTGCCTGCGGCGTTGGCAGCGGTCGGTGCCACGGTGATGGTGCGGGGTAGCCGAGGCCAGCGCGAGATGCCGGTGGCCAGCATCGCCAGGGCTCCCTTTTCCAACACTCTCGCCCAGGACGAAGTGGTGGTCGAGGTATCGGTGCCGCTGGACATGTCAGGCGAGAAGGCGGGAGTTCCAGCTGGGGAGCACCGAACAGGCTCGGCCTGGTTCGAGTTCTCCCGGGGGAGAAGCGAGTTTCCCCTGGCCGGTATCGCAGCGGTGATATGGCTTGATGGGAACGGCCGCTGCGTGGGCGCGCGGGCCGTGGCTGGCGGAGTCGGGCCCGCGCCGGTCGATCTGACGGAATGTCTTGGAGACCTGGTGGGAAACAGCTGGCTGGGTGATCGCCTGGCGGAGGCGCTGGCGAAACACGTGGAGCGTCGGATCGATCCACCCTCCGACCTCTCAGGTTCCGCCCGGGACAGGTCAGAGGTAGCAGGCCTGCTGCTCCGCCGGGCGCTCAGGGCCGCCTGGGATCGGGCGCGTGCCGGAGCCAGCAGTTGACAAAGGACGTGCGGGCCCGCTTCACGCTCAACGGCGACTCCGTCACCTGGACGGGCGAGGCCAGGCGAAGCTTGGTCGACGCCATCCGGGACGACTTGGGTTTGAAAGGAACCCACCTGGGTTGTGAACAAGGTGAGTGTGGGGCTTGCACGGTGCTGGTCGACTCGGTGCCGGTGAGAGCCTGTCTCATGCTTGCGGTCCAGGCCGATGGCCAGGACGTGGTCACCATCGAGGGGTTGGCCTCTTTGGCCGAAGGGGACGAGAGCCCACAAGATAACAACGGCCTTCATCCCGCCCAGGCGGCCCTCCTGCGGCACCGGGGGATCCAATGTGGGTTCTGCACACCGGGGATGGCGATGGCCTTGGCCGGTGTTGCCGAGCTGTCCTGTGCAGCGCCGGAGCAGGATGTTGCTGGGTTCCTAAGCGGGCAGCTATGCCGCTGCACGGGATATGCAGGGATCTTGTCGGCCGGGGCTGAGTTGGCAGAGACAGCAGGTCTTGGCGGAATAGAGCAGGAGGCAATGCCCGATGCGGGTGGAGATGGGGGCGAAAGCGAACGCTTTGTACGTGGTCGTGGAAGATACGTTTCCGACATCGTGCTGGGTGCCATGGCTCATGCCGCAATACTGCGCTCCTCCCATGCCCACGCCCGGATACGCCGGATAGATCTTTCGGCTGCGGAGGCACTGGCTGGTGTGCACTGTGTGTTGGATGGCAGGGTGCTCGCCGGGATGGTGGCTCCCTTCTCCCACATGATCCCGGGAGAAGCGGCGAAACCGCTGCAGTGGTGGCCGCTGGCGGTGGATGCGGTCCGCTTTGTTGGAGAACCGGTGGTGGTGGCCGTTGCAATCAGCCGGGAGATCGCCGAGGATGCACTTGACGCGGTGAAGATCGAATACGAAGACTTACCGGCGGTCTTCGATGCGAAAAGCGCGTTGCGCGCAGACGCTCCGCTGTTGTTCCCGGAGTGGTCAACCAACGAGATGCTGCACATGTCGTGGTCCACGCCGAGCTTGGACCGCGCATTGAAGGAATCGCCGAGGCGCCTGCGCCGGAGTTTTGAGAGCCATCGAATCACCGCCGCTCCGCTGGAAGGCCATGGCACCTTGGCGGACTTCGACCGACTCGAGGGGCGGCTGACCGTGTGGGCGTCGGCTCAGCAACCACATCAGCTGCGCAGCGTGTTGGCCGAAGTGTGTGGCTTGGCAGAGACCGCGGTCCGGGTTGTTGCACCCGACATCGGAGGCGGCTTTGGCAACAAGCAGCACTTCACCCGGGAGCAGGCCCTTGTGGCGGCCCTGGCCATACACCTCGGAGGACCCGTGCGCTGGATCGAGGACCGAAAAGAGTCCCTGACCTCCAGCATCCACGCCCGCGCCCAGGCTCACGACGTGGACGTGGGCTATGACCTGGAGGGACGTGTGCTGGCGATCCGCGCCCGCATCGTGGTTGATCTCGGCAACCCGATGCTCTACTTCAGCGGTGTGGGACCTGCCCTCGTTGCAGGGGGTTCACTGACGGGAGGTTATGCGATCCCACAAGCCGGTGTGGAGCTTTCCTGCGTTGCCACAAACACCTGCCCGGTTGGCGCTTACCGGGGTTTCGGCCAACCCGAGGCACATCATGTCACCGAGCAGGTAATGAATCTCGTGGCAGACGAACTCGGCATGGATCCCGCAGATGTGCGCCGACGCAACCTTCTACCTGATCGCCCACGACCCTGGATTGCCCCCTCGGGTGCCTTGATCGACACCGGAGCTCTGCATGGCCAGCTGGAGCTGTTGTTGGAAGAGGCTGGCTATGTAAGGCTGCGAAAATGCCAGGAGGAGGCCCGAAAGGCGGGCCGCCTGGTGGGAATCGGTCTGTCTTCTCTGGTTGAGGGCACTGCCCCTACCCAGCACGACGTGGCGGGAAGGTTCGGTTCCTGGGAATCAGCGAAAGTCTCGGTGCTTCCCGACGGCAGCGTGTCGGTCGTTGTGGGCACCAAGTGCCAGGGGCAGAGCCACAGGAGTTCCTTTGCCAAACTCGCAGCGGAAGCCCTGGGGGTGCAAAGGAGCCGTGTGAGGGTGACCGAGGGGGATACCGACCAGCTCCCCTACGGCATGGGCACCTGGGGAAGTCGCAGCACTGTCATGGGGGGAGGAGCGGTACTCCGGGCCGCAAGGGAGGTCGCAGCCACCATGGCGAAGCTTGCGGCGGAAATGGGTGGCAATCCCAGCTTCGATCAGGTGGCGGCAGAGGCATGGTGGCACACCAACCGGCTAGCTCGGGGAACTGATCCCGGTCTGACCTCCACGGTTACCTACACACCTGGACAGACCCTCCCGCCCGGTGGATCGTCGGAAAAATGGTCGAATCACGACGAGACCTACGCATCGCATATGACGGCCGTGGTGGTAGAGGTGCACCCCACGACGGGCAAGGTTGATGTGTTGGAAGCGGTGGTGGTGTCGGACTGCGGCCAAATGATCGACCCAGAAGTGGTGAAGGGGCAACTTCAGGGGGGCTTCGCCCAGGGGCTCGGAGCCGTGCTGCTTGAAGAGGTGCTCTATGACAGCCAGGGAAGGCCGGCATGGGAGGGCTTCTCTGGCTATTCGATCCCCCAGGCAGGTGACGTGCCACAAATCCGGGTGGTATTCCGTTCGACTCCTTCTGAAACCGAGGGTGGCTTTCGCGGAGTGGGTGAGGCGGGCACCATTTTCACCCCGGCGGCAATGGTGGGTGCGGTCAACGACGCCTTGGCTCCTTTTGGAATCTGGGTGGATTCCACCCGGTTGCATCCGCGCCATCTGCGGCCACTTCTTCGTAAAGGACTGCAGCGTTGAAAGGGTAAGGCGGCTCCGGCTGTCTAGTGGGCCATTTAATGTCTTTGAAACCAAGGGTGTCTAACCTCGGCTTCATGCAGGATGTCTTCGGGCCGGCCGACATCACCGGCCTGGTCGGCCACTACCGCGAGCATGGGTATGGGGTCCTCCGAGGCGCCGTTGATGGGGCTTTGCTCCATGAACTGGAGACACAGTGCGCCGACGCTCAGCGAAGCCTGATGGCTGGCGAACTTGAGCACCGCCACGGCACGACGGAGTTGGGTGATACTAAGCCACAAGGCGATGCAACGGAGTTTGCCAACTTCGTTCTGCATGTGACCGAGATCTCGCCCGCCGCTCGGGACGTCACGCATTCGGAGCCGATACTGAAAGCTGTGCGGGCCATTCTCGGGGAGCGTTGCTGGGCCGGTGACGAGGACCGATTCGGCTTCGTCTTCCAAGATGCACGGCCCTCGGAAGCGAGCAGCTACAAGCGGATCGGGTGGCACAGCGACTGGCAGTCGGGGCCCCATCTTGCGATGTGGCCTTCTACTGCGGTGACGGTCAACATAGATGAGACCGGCCCCCCGAACGGCTTTTTGCGGGTGGTGCCCGGTAGTCACCTGTGGGCCACTCCGGCACCGTATGAAAATGTAAATGGGGCCGTCGTGCCCGAGGGATCGGCGCCCACCGGCGGCCATACTGACCGGCCCCCTCCGTTTCCGATGCCGCTCCGCTTCGAGAAGATCCCGGGCGAGATAGCTGTTTACGCGGAGAAGGGAGACGTGTTTTTCCACGACTGCTACCTCTGGCACGCAGCGGCCATGGCCACCGAAGCGGGCGCGCGGCGGCGCCATTTGAGGGGCAGTTGGTATGGGGGAAGACGCCCCGAACGGCAGCGGGAGGGCGACTTCGTGAAGAACGCGGCACGCTGAGCATGCGATGAGGGGGCTGCGGGTCGGGATAATCGGCGGAGGACTTGGGGGGCTGGCTGCGGCTCTGGCCCTTCGTGAGACCGGTCAGGAACCCGTTGTCTTCGAACGAACCGAGCAGTTCCGCCCCGCAGGGGCCGGCATTTCGATTTGGCCAAATGGAGTAAAGGTGCTCTGCCTGCTGGGCCTCGGCGACCGACTGGCAGAGTCCTCGAGCCGGATCGACCACATGTGTTATGCCGATGCCGATGGTCGGGTGCTAACAGAGTTCGCGCTGGAGCCTCTTTATGCCGCGACCGGCCAGTGGGCACGCCCGATTGCGCGGGCCGAGCTCCAAGGGGTCCTTGCGGCGGCGGTGGGTCCCGAGTCTGTTCAGCTTGGGCGGTCGTGTGTCAAGGTGAGCTCAGAGCAATCCACTGCGGTGGCGTGGTTTTCGGACGGTTCGAGTTTTGAATGCGACCTTTTGGTGGCCGCGGACGGGATCCACTCCAAGATCCGCCCCTGGGTGGCAGGTCACCCGG
>JAKAOS010000188.1 GCA_021823165.1 Actinomycetes bacterium
GCGAGGGGACGCGACAGGAGAGATCCACTGTGTCTCTACCTATTCCGCTGGGTCCATCTACATATCATAGCTCCACAATGCTATACATTGCTGCCTGCAACCTAAGCAGTTGCCGGTTCCGATGCTCCCCGTATCTCCGACAAGATTGACCCATCAAGGCCAATCACTTGGCCGTTGCTTGGTCATGCCTTGAATGCAGCCTTACTGCTCAGCCATAGGCCCAAGTTCCACAGCGAATGACTGTTTTGGCCAAGGCCCGGCCGGGCTAGCCAGGCATTGCCGACCACCGCAAACCTCCATCGGTGGTGCTCCAGAGCACATTTGGGGTCAGGATCCAACCGCGGGTAGGGCTGGTGAAAACGACTTGTGCTGGGCCCCGCAGGCCCTGGTCCAGCCCCACCGTCGATGGCAGGTCGTAGCGGATCCAGGACTTTCCGCCATCTTTGGTCGTGACGATGACCAGGTGGCCCAGAGTCTGGGAGGCCGAGCGCTGCAGCGAACCCCACAACCAGCCGATGTGGTTATCGAGCCGTCCGACGCCCGCCCAGCCAACCGGCGGACTCGCGGGAGATGCCAGGTTGGCAACCGAAGTCCAGTGGCGGCCGGCATCGGTGGTGCCAAGCAATGCATAGGCCGTGGAAAAGCCGCCCCGCTCTGCGAGTACCCAGCCGTGGGCAGGGTCGGAGAAGCTGGCCGATGGCAAAAGCCCGCCGGCTGGCACCGGACTCTTTGTTGACCAGCCATGACCACCGTCGGTCGTGGCCAGGTAGGTGCCCGGGCCGACCCCGCTGGGTTGAACCTCAGACGGCCCGCGGGTGGCGACCATGACTCCGCTGCCGGCAAACATGTTGAGTGAGACGGGGCTCTCCTGGCCGAAGCGATTGGAGGGCATTTTGAAGATGGGAGCCCAGGTCCCACCAACGGTGCTGGCGTATAGGGCCCAGCCTCCTTTGTTGGACCAGTCCACCGCCCAGAGGCGCCCACCGCTGGCGGACAGGGCGGTGATTGATCCGGGAAGGTGGGCGCTTAGTTTCCAGGTCTTCCCACCGTCGTGGCTTACAACCACGGCACCAGGATCGGTGATGGTGCCCGCGCCCCACAGCGTCTGTCCGGCGCTAGCTATGCCGAGCGTCGGGCTGATTCTGGGCTGGACCTGGGACCAGTGGACACCGCCATCGGTGCTGTGTTCCAACGCGTTGCCCAATGCCGCCCATCCATCCGATGGACTGGGCCAGGCCATCGATTCGACCGACGAGTTTGCCCACGAGTGAATCGGCATCCAGTTCCCCGAAGGTCTGAGGACGGACAACGTGGTAGCAGGAGGCGTGCAGGCTGCCGTGTTGATCCGCTGGGCGGCATAGACGGCACCGCCCGGGGCCGAAGCGAAGCTGATCCCCTCGCTGCCGCAAGGGCCCGGGAGCGGCGGGGTGGCCGATACCCATGTGTGCCCGCCGTCGGTGGTGTGCCACAGCCCGGCCGCCTCGCAACCATGCATGGCACAGCTCGTCCCCTGGAACAGCGACAGCCATCCGTTGGAGGAGTTCATGAAAGCGATGGAGGCGACGGTGCCGACATCTGAGGTGTAGCCGGCCGGCACGTTGGCCAGGACACGCCAGGCGGTGCCGGTGCTATCGGCGCGTAATACCTTCACGGGCACCAAGGACCCGATCCTGGTGGTCCCCTCGGCCAAGGCCCAGACCGTATGCCCGGAACTGGTCAGCGCCACCACCGGCCCAGCGGTGGAAAGCGCCGTTGTCCAGTGTGCCCCCCCGTCCGAGGTGGCAAGTACTCTCCCCGGACAGGTGCTCGGTGCGATCGCATCCGCCGGTGGGCACTCCCGAAGGGCCAGCCAGCCGGTATTGGGCCCGCTGAAGTGCACGTCGGAAATGGAGGCCGACGGCCCCGCCTGATAGATGGAGGACCAGTGAGCGCCGCCGTCGGTGGTCGCCAGGAGGTTCTGGCCGCAGGGGGCCGGGATTCCGGAGCAGCCATGACGGCCCGTGATGGCAAATCCGTAACGGGCATCCAACATGTCCAGCTGGAGAACTGGCTGAGAGGCCCGGTAGGCAACAGCCCAGGTATGCCCGCCGTTGGTCGTAGCTTCGATTATCCCCGAACAGGCGTCCAGGATCTGGCCGGGGGCACAGTCAGCGCCCCCCACCCACCCCTGCAATGGGTTGGGAAACACAACAGAGTCAAACGTCGGCGTCTCAATGTTCGATACCGTCAGGCGAGCCTGGCAGACAACGGAGATATTGAGTCCCCCGGGCTTGGAAGGGCGGGCCGCCGGCTTGCAGCCTTGGGTGAGCCGACCCGTCGATCCCAGGCCCCCTCGAGCACCGGGACCAACCCCCAGGCACCCCGTAGTGACCACAGCCAGCACCAGAGCCACGAGTACGACATAAAGGCGGCCCCTAACGATCATGACGCCGAGCCAGTGAGGATCTCATGGTGGAATAATGATGTACTCCATACCCCTCCAAGTCAACCTTACATAGGCCAGGTCGGCCCTACCGGCCCACCCAAAACACAGCTCTACCTAAAGTCTCTCCTTCTCTGTTCCGATTCGGGGATGGGAGACATCTCATGCCGGAATGGCCGAAGCCTGGCCATGCCTAAGGACGGCTGATCCGATGATCAGACATCATCACCGCATACGGAATAGCCGGATGCATTCTGCCAAGGGAGTCCTGGCGAGCGTCGTCTTTGCCGGGTTGTTGCTCGGCCGGTGCAATGGACCTCCGGCGGGAAGTGGGGACCCGGGCAATGTGAGACTG
>JAKAOS010000189.1 GCA_021823165.1 Actinomycetes bacterium
CATCTTCACCTGTCCGGATCCAACACCTTTTTTGCTCTCGTCGTTGCGGAGTGTTACGAAGCCGGCCCCTACTACGTGCTCGGCACCCAGGCCGCCTTCAGGGGTATCGACCACCGCCTCGAGCAGCCCGCGGCGATGCTCGGCGACTCCCCGGCCCGCACGGCGAGACGGGTAAGCCTCCCTCTGGCCGCCCCTGGATTGGCGGCAGCTTTGACAACGGCGTGGGCCCGTGCCATGGGCGCCTTTGGTGCCGTAATCATCATCGCCTACCACCCCTACGGCCTGCCCCTGCAGATCTGGACGACCCTCTCGGAGACCGGACTCGCCTCGGCATTGCCCTACGCGATGGTTCTGGTAGTGGTTGCACTTCCGCTACCGGTCATCGCCTACTTCTGGAGCGCTCGTGCTGCAAATAGACATTGAGGTATGCAGGCGGCAGATGACGGTGAGCTTCGCCTGCGTGCTGCAACCGTCGGAAAGACTGGCTCTGGTAGGCCACTCCGGGGCGGGAAAGTCCACCGTGCTCGAGGCCGTGGCGGGTTTGGCTCCCTTACGCTCTGGGTCGGTTCGCTTTGACGGCGAAATCCTGGTTGCCCCTTCGAAAAGGGGTCGCGGACCACGTCGCGGTGGACGCCACGTGGGCCTCCTTACCCAGGACCCGCGCCTATTTCCCCATCTCGGCATAGCCGAGAACCTCGCCTACTCCACCCGCTCGGATTCGACCGAGGTGAACCAACTCGCAGCAGACCTGGGGATCAAAGAAATCCTCTCCGCATATCCCGGGTCGGTCTCGGGTGGACAGGCGCAAAGAGCGGCACTGGGCCGCCTTTTGGCCTCCCGGCCCGATGTGCTGTTGCTGGACGAACCCTTCTCCGCACTGGACCTCGCGACGCGCCGAGAACTGATGTCAGTGGTATTGCGATGGTTGGACCACCACCCATGTCCAGCAATCCTCGTGACCCACGACCTGGCCGAGGCGCAGGCATTCGGCCATCGAGTGGGGGTGATGGACCTCGGCAAGCTTGCCCAGGTCTCCGATCCTTCAGAGGTGGTCCTCCGACCCCAAAGCCTGCGCGTGGCCGCCTTGGTCGGCTACTCCGGCTTCCTCCCTATTGGTGCCGACCGCAGCGTAGGTGTGCACCCGGCGATGGCCACCACCTCGCCGCTCATGACGGGATCGTCTGATCAGCTGAACTTCGAGGCAACCGTGGTGCGATGTGTGGCCTCGGGGCCCAGATGGCTTTGTGAACTCACCGTTGGCGAGGTGGTGGTGCTGGCGGGATCGCCCCAGTACTGGCCGGAGGGCGAAAAGGTCAGCCTGGTGTTGTCGACAGCCCCCGTCTTTGCTCCCGACGGCATGCTGGTGCAACAGCTCGACTCCTCCCGGGAGTGCGCATGACCGATGGGGACAGAACTCCTGCACGCAACAGTGGGTCACGGGTGCGGCTGGCCAGGCTGGCACGCAATCTCACCCAGGAACAGCTGGCCCGCGCGGCCGATGTAACACGGCAGTCGATTGCGGGCATCGAATCCGGACGATGGGAGCCCTCCCTGCGGGTCGCAATCGCCATAGCGAATGCCATGGGCGCCCATGTGGAAGAGCTCTTTGCCGCCGCTGAACCACTCGATTCTTTGGTTGCACGCCTCGAAGTTGGCGAAGAACCACCGCTGCGGTCCCGCCTGGCCGTGGCTGACCTGGGCCGGAGCATCGCGGCCTTCCCCCTGCAGGGACACTCCTCCCTGCTCCCTGGAATGACCCCAGCCCACGCCGTAGTCGAGAGAGTGACTCGCTCCCCCTCGGACACCACCCTGCAGGTGCAAGCCAAAAGGTTGCCCGGCCAGCCGCTTCCTCTGGCCCTGACCATAGCGGGGTGTGACCCGGCAATTCCCCTGCTGGCACCGATGCTGGCCCGGCTCTCCCCTCCCGTAGAGCTGGTGTGGGTGAACACCAACAACAGTGAGGCCGCCGAACTGCTCGCAAGGGGAGCGGTGCATGTAGCCGGCCTGCACAGCGATTCCTGCAAAACACCCGCCTGGCAGCGGACGGAGTTTGGGAGCGGCCAACAACAGCCGCTGGCGGTGATCGGGTTTTCCTCCTGGCGAGAGGGAATCGTTCTTTCGTCAGGATTGGATGAGAAGGTCACAACATTTCGGGACATCGCCGCCCAGGGCCTTCGCATCGCCAACCGAGAAAAGGGCTCCCGAGCCAGAGACCTCCTCGACGCCCAGTGTCGCTCCTACTCCATATCGCCGGAGGAACTAGCGGGCTACCAAAGCGCCGTGCGCGGTCACATGCTTGTGGCCTCGGCCATTGCGAGCGGGCTCGCCGACGCCGGAATCGCCTCGGAGCCTGCTGCGGCATGCTTTGGCCTGGGCTTTTTGGAACTGGCCAGGGAGAACTTCGATTTCGTACTCCGGCGGGATGATCTCCCAACCCCGGTCGTGCAGGCCTTGTTAGACGTGCTTGGCGGCAAAGCGCTCCAGGCTCAGCTGGAGTCGATTCCCGGATATGACCCAGCCCGCTGCGGCGAGGTCATTGCAGAACAGGCCTAGTCCCAGGACCGTCGGATGAGACCAGCACGGGGATTCCAAGAACCCCAGCCGCGAAGAAGCCAAACGGCCCGAAATGCAGGCCCTGTCGCCAAAAAGTGCCACACAGGGGTACCCAGGTGCAATCCCACCCGACACGCTTGCGAGCCACGATTCTCCGGCAACGCTTGGCTCTAACTGTGGCGGAACTCCACCACGTCGCC
>JAKAOS010000190.1 GCA_021823165.1 Actinomycetes bacterium
AGTATCAAATCACGAGGATCACGGCGCGGGAGGATGCATCACCCGCGTGCGGTGGCGCGCCGCAAAGCCAGGCTCAGTTCTGGTGGCGACAGAGTGGTTCGGGAGAATCCTGCAAAACCATCGCCTACAGCTAACGAGACAGCAGCGGTTGTCGCGCAAGAAACAGTGATGGGGAGGTAGGAATCCTTGTCCGTAAGGGCGGGGAGGATGTCAACGAAGTAGCCCTTGGTGATACCTGCGTCCTGTTTCCAGCTCATCGGAGCCAGAGGTTTAGGGATCCCAGCGGTGTCCCTTACGCCTCGGCGCCGGCGGTCGCCCTTTTCAGCCTGAGAACACTGTCTGGCCAGTCAAAGGAATCTCGGCACGCGTCGTATGCGGCCTCTGCCACTTTGAGTAGGACACTCGGCGCGTCCATCGCCTCCAACGAACCCTTTACAAGGGAGGGGATGTCGGAGAAGGAGAGGCAGGATTTCCCCGGCACGAGGGGGAGGCCACTGGCCGATCCTTCCAGCACGGCCATGGGGACGCCTGCAAAAACGAGGTCCAAAGTCTTCATCTCGAACCCGCCTACCCGGGGTTCTGAGACCAGGGCCAGGCGGCAGGAGCCCAGAGCGCTCCCCAGGTCGGACACATGGCCGAGAAAGGAGGTGGCTTGCATCCGGCTCTCGATCCGCCGGCGAAAGCTTGCTGGAGCATCTCCGACCACGACGATTTCCGCCCGGGCCTTTGCGTAGGCATCGTCTGCTGCCTCGAGGAGCTCTTCGAGGTTGGCTTGCTTGGCCCGCCAATCCAGGCTGGTCAGTATCACGGCACGCCGGGAGGCCTTTTCTCTCGGCGAGGGCCGCTTTGTCCGGGGCCCGTCGTAGCCGGGGGGGAGTACCAAGACCTGCCCGTCGGGCCGGCGTGCCACCAGGCGAAGGCGGTCCACCTCGGTGATGGCTGTGACCAAGTCAACCGAGCGCAGCGCCCGGGTCTCAAAGTGTTCCCACTTCCAGGCGTCCATCTGGAGTGCTGTGCGCGTCGGGTTCCCCCAGCCCACGGCCCGGGCCGTCCTGGCCCTGGCGCTGGTTTCATGGTTGTGGGTGATTAGGCACACAGGTCCCACTACCCCGGCCCGTTTGGCATTCAACAGGGCCGGTAGGGCCCAGCCGGACTGGAGGTGGTCCACCACCGCTACGTGGTAGGGGCCCTCTGCCAGGGCCCGGTCCAGCTCCCTTCTCATCGCTCTGGTTGCAAGGTTGTGAGCCGCCCGGGGTGTTGGGCTGAGGATGCCGGAAAACGAAGACCGCCGTGGGGATGCCACCGGCCTCAGATCGATGGGGAGGTCTCCCAAATCCGCCCCGGAGGATCCCCCGGGGGCGCCGAGACACACCACACGCAAACCAACTCCGGAGCGCGCCAGTGCAGTGATGAGGCCACCTGAATATGCCTCGGCACCCGAGCGTGGGGGCAGAGGCATCCGGGGGGTCACCCAGAGCCAGCGTTGCGTCTTCGACGTGGCTCCGTTCATGAACCCCAAGGGCCTTGTTCCCACCGGATAGGACGGCGGTCGGCCATAGCTCCCGAAGTATACGACCGCACTCTCACATGTCACACCGGGAACCCATCCCCGCCAACTTCAGCTGTGCAGGCATTCGGCCCAGTCCATGGCCCCCGGCACCCCCACCACGGCCCACATCTCTCCCACTCTGGCGGAGTTGGCCAACGAAGCACACTGGCCCAGCTGGATAGCCGAGCACCAAATCGCACAACCCAGGCTTGCCGCCGGCTCCAAAGTCGGTCGCCTCCCTCCAGAGGCAGGGCAAAAGGCTTTCGACAGGTCCTCCAAATATTGTACGTATATCGAAAATGTTTCCAAGCCGCACAACGGCAGTGGTAAAACGTTGCGCCCGAGCCCTGCCGACGAGCACGGTAGCTGGTATAAAAAGGGCAGCCCAAAACCCGCCCTCATGATCCCAGCTTCAGCAATGCCGCGGCTTCGCCAGCCCTGCCCCCGGGAGAGCCGGCCCTCGGGAAGCGTCTCGAGCCCTCATACGATACTTAGCGAAAGAGAGATCCGATGCCCCGTTTGCGTCAGGAGAAAGAACCCCTCAGCCATCCGGACACAGGCGATATCAACCTGCTGGAAGTACTACACGCCCTGGCCGACCCCACCCGGATGATCATCGTCGAGACGTTGCGCCACGACAACGAACGCGCATGTGGCAATCTTCCCGTCGATGTGGCTCCCTCGACCCTCACTCACCACCTCAGCGTGCTCCGGGATGCCGGCGTCATCCGCCAGAGAGAGGAGGGCAATCGCCGCTGGAATGCGCTTCGCCTTGAGGATCTCGACGCCAGGTTCCCCGGATTTCTCGATGCCATCCTCACCGCCTACAACCCCAAGGCCCACAAGCCATCCCCCAAGCCAACGGCTCAGACCCCCAGGGCCAGGGCTGCCGCAACCTTTGGCGAAGACCCACCCTTTGCCTGGTTGCAAAACTCCTGAGCAGGTATTTTCCCATAGCCACCAAGCTTTGAAGGTGGTTGGGAGTAGAGCCGGATCTCTGAGTGCAACGCCGCGGCCCAGTGGCCGGTAACTACGGGGTTGCCAAGGAGTTGTTCGGCATCTTGATCGAGCAGGCATCGGCCGAGGGCTGGGTGAATGGATCTCATCGAGTAAAGGCCAAAGCTTCTGCAGGCCAAGTCGTGCCAGCTTTACAAGCGCTGCTGACGAGGACAACGCCGGGCGGCAACTTCCCAGGGAGGCAGCT
>JAKAOS010000055.1 GCA_021823165.1 Actinomycetes bacterium
GGTGTATTTCGTCGATCAGCCATCCCCTGGCTTTGCGCAGTTCGGTGCCCAACTCCGCCAGGCGGAGATCCCATACATCAAGCGTCCGCTCCGCATCTGCGTCCCAACGGCCCGAGGCTTGTCGAAGGAGGGCGTTCCGCTGGCGAAGTACCTTTTCGGTGTCTGAAATTGTGGCAGCGTGCTTGGGGTGCAACGTGGAAAGGGCCTCATCCAACAAGCTGCGGCGTTGTTGTGGTCCCGCTTTGACGATCGATAGATCCTCGGGGGAAAACACCACGACGGGGAAGCGATTCCCAAGTTCCCCCAAACGCTTGAGGGGTTGTCCGTTCAGCTTTACGACCACTCTCCCATGCCTTGGGATGCGTGCATCTACTTGAACGTCCCCCACGGCCGATGCTGCACTGGCCCTGACTATGGAGCTTTCGCTTCCGTAGCGCACCAAGGCCTCCTTGGGGGCGGATCGGAAAGACTTCCCGCTGCCCGCCCAGGCAACCGCTTCAAGGAGATTTGTTTTCCCCTGCCCATTCGCCCCCCTAATGACGGTGAGGCCAGATGGGGCCGGCTCGAGTTCAGCCCTGGTCCAGTTGCGCCAGTCTTCTATTTCCAGTCGGACAAGGTGCAACTGACCTCTCCCAGACCGCGGCTCTCCTCAGACAACCCTGATGGGCATCAGGACGCATATGTAATCAGCGGATTCGGCAGCACGTATGAGAACCGGTTTACTCACGTCGCGCATCTCCATGACAACTTCGTCGCCAGCAACCGCCTCGATCGCCTCCATCAGGAAGACCGGGTTGAATCCAAGGACCATCTCCTCACCTTCGTAGGAGGCTTCGATGTCCTCTGCCACCTCACCAAGTTCCGCGGAGCTTGCCGATACTTCTATGCCTGTCGGCGAAGTCCTGATCCGGACCGAAGAGGTGACGTCCTTCACAAGAAGGCGTGCCCTGCGCAAAGCGTCAAGAGCCGCCTCCTTCCCGATCAGCAGCCGATTGCTGGCAGAGTCGGGTATCAGCTTTTCGTAGTTCGGGAACTCCGCCCGCAAGACCCGGCTCATCAGTCTCACCGAACCGAGGGCAAACCACACCTCCAGATCTCCGAAGTAGACATCGACCTGCCCCTGGTGAGCAGAGAGGAGTCGCTGTAGCTCGGCCATAGATCTGGAGGGCAGAAGTATTCGCCCCTCTGGACTAACAAGGCTCCTGCCCGGGAGATCCCGCAGGGCGAGGCGATAGCTGTCGGTTGCCACAAACCTCATCCCATTGCCCTGCGAGGTGAGAAGGATGCCGGTAAGGCTGGGTCGGTCGTTGTCGTTGGAAGCCGCCCGCACCACCTGGCGCAGAGCCTCGGCAAGCTCAGTGGCGTCGATTCCCACGGCTTCCGAGGTGGGAGGCTTGGGAACCGGCATCTCCACTTCTGGAGCCACGCGCAGGTTGAACTGCGATCTTGCCCCGCTGATGCGCGCCTCCAGCTCGTCGCTCTCAACCGTCACCGCTCCCTGGGGCATGGACTTCACGGCATCAAGGGCAAGGCGTGCAGGAACCATGCAGGTGCCATCACCAAGCCCACTTACCTCGATGCTCGACTCGACCGCCATCTCCGTGTCGGTTCCCAACAGCACCAACTTGTCCCCCAGGACCTCGAGCCGCAGAGATCCCGGGGCTGGCCCGCTCCCCCGCGCCGGAACGGCCCGAGCGGTAACCGAGAGCGCCTCGGCAAGGAGGTCCCTTTCACACCTGAACTTCATCTCATCCCTTCCTCACGTACTCGTGATGGGCTACGCGTGCGTCGCAATGTGACACAGATCCCCGTTGCCGCACAGTGCGGTCCTTGCTCACCTGATGGCCCAGGTGTGCTTGGCCGCCCCTGTTGTGGGGATATGTATAAAGAAAGGCCAGTAACTGGAGTAAGACGTGTGGATTGTGGATTTCCTTACTGACTCCCTGGTCAAACCGTAATTATTAATCCTCGGCATTTCCACAGGACAGAGGGGTTTTCCACCCGATGGCAGTTCTGGCCGCCAAAGCAGTTGATTTTCCACAGAGGATGCAGGCGTTGTCAACAGGTAGTTCACAGGGCCCGCCACATCTTGGTCCACAGCGTCATCGACCTCCCCTGATCCGGCTGAGCAAGTCGCTGACCTGGTCGTATACCTGGCGTCGCTCCTTCATCTGGGCTGAGATCTTTTCCACGGCATGCATGACCGTGGTGTGGTCCCGGCCCCCGAACTCCTTGGCGATGGCGGGGTAACTGAGATCGGTTAGTTCTCGAAAGACATACATCCCCACCTGGCGAGCGGTGACAAGTGGCCTCCGCCTGCTGGTTCCCTTTAGTTCTTCGACGGAAAATCCGAAAATTGCAGATGTATTCTCCAAAATAATCTCTGGAGTTATCTCGCGTGATTCAGACGACACAAGATCAGAAAGAACCTGCTCTGCAAGTTCAAGGCTAACGGGTGCCCTACTGAGGCTAGCAAAGGCACATACCCGGATAAGTGCCCCTTCGAGTTCCCTAATGTTACTTTCAACATTAGAGGCAATAAATTCAAATACTTGGTCAGGTATATCGGCGCGCTCGCTCTCAGCCTTGGAGCGCAAGATAGCGAGCCGAGTCTCCAGATCAGGTGGCTGAATATCGGTGATGAGGCCGGATAGGAATCTGCTCCGCAGCCGATCTTCCAGCGTTGCTATGGAACGAGGTGGGCGATCCGAGGTGAGAACGATCTGTCTGGATGCCTCGTACAGGGAGTTGAAAGTATGAAAAAACTCCTCCTGTAGGCTCTCCTTTTTTTCCATAAATTGAATGTCGTCTACAAGAAGAACATCACATTCCCTGTATCGCCGCTTGAAGGCTCCCGTGGTGTTAGTGCGGATGGCCTCCACGAACTCATTCATGAATGTTTCTGTGGAGACGTAACGGACATACTGGTTCGGGAAGTTTTGCCGCACGTAGTTGCCGATGGCGTGCAAGAGATGTGTCTTTCCGAGACCGGCATCGCCATGAATAAACAGCGGATTATACGAACGTGCCGGAGTTTCTGCGACCGATAGTGCTGCGGCGTGGGCAAAACGGTTGGAGGCCCCGATAACGAAGGATTCAAAGTCATAACGGGGATTGAGGGGTATCTGGGCGGCCTCTGTGGACCCCGTACCGCTGCGCATTGGGGATGGGGGAAGGGTTCCTAGGTCGTCGAATCCGGAAAGCACCGACAAGACCCTGTTGCTGGCTTCTGGCACGGAGTCGGGCTCGGCGTCTTTGGTCCGGACCACGATCGCTACCCCCATCGACTGGTCTACCTCGGCGATGGCTTCTTGGAGAAGATCGAAGAAGCGTCCCTCGACCCGGTCCTTCACGAGCGAGGATGGAGCGGAGAGGGTCAGTTTTCCCTCTTGGATCGTCATCGGCTCCAGCTGGGAGAACCAGGCCCTCCAGGTCGCATCCGGAATGCGATCCCTGAGAACGTCGGAACAACTTGTCCACATCCGGATGGCTTTTTCTATCTGCACCTTTGCCCTCTCGGAGCGATTACTATCCACAAAATTATCCACAGGGTGTGCATTTCTGTGGTTCCAGCCGGCGGGAGCCCGGTCTAGCCCTTGTCCAGGCGGCACCGTCCGGTTATGAGAAGCTAGCACCGCTCCGCCCTTGCGGCGGAGGGACACAACAAAGGGCCGCGCGGCGCCGGACGCCTTCCCCATAAGATGGGAGGGCTGTAAGTCCTGTGCGGTCGCGGCGGAAGGCCCGATCGCAAGACGTGCCGCTGCGCCAAGACGGGTATCCGGCGCGGACAAGCGGCTAACCCGGGAGCGAGATGAAGCGCACTTATCAACCCAAGACTCGGCGGCGGGCCAGGAACCACGGGTTCCGGCACCGCATGGCTACTCGAGCGGGCAGGGCAATTATCAAAGCCCGGCGCCTTAAGGGTCGCCGTCGGCTGGCGATCTGAGCGAACGCTTATGTGGCGTGAGGCGGCGCTCGACGTTTGCCGCGTTCCGCAGTTCGCGAGTCAGGTCGACCTCGGGTCAACTGACCGTGGTTTGGGTGCCTGCAACCGAATCAGGCTTCGAAGTGGCCATAGCCGCCGGCCGCAAGGTTGGATCGGCGGTTCAGCGCAACCAACTGAGACGTCGGATAAAAGCAATCTTTTTAGCCCTGGTGAGGGAGGGAAATCCCACCTTGCCGCTGGGGGCCTATCTCGTGATAGCCAGGCCACCCGTTGCCGCCTGCGATTTTTCGGAGCTTCGGGCCAGCCTCGGGGATGCTTTGGCCATGATTCCACGAGCGCGCGAGAAGGCTGATGCCAGACAAGAAGATCGGTGACTGGGATGAAAAGGCTTCTTCTCGGATTGATCTCCGCATACCAATGGATTCGTCGGGGAACCGTGTCTCCATGCAGGTTCGTCCCCAGTTGCTCGGAGTATGCCGCGGAGGCGATAGAGCGACACGGGTCGGTTCGAGGTGTGTGGATGGCGTCGCGGCGATTGTCACGCTGCCGCCCGTTTGGCCCGACGGGCTACGACCCGGTGCCCGAATGATGCCTCCTCGCTCCTGCGATACCAATAGTGCCGCCATGTGGCAATCCAAGCGGGCCTGCTAGCGATGCTTCAGACACTGGGCCACCTATTCAGGCCACTGTTCCAGGCGATCAGCTGGGTCTTGGCCATCTGCTACAGCCTGATCCCGAATTACGCCGTCGCAATCGCACTACTCACCCTGATTGTGATGGTGTTCATAGCCCCCCTTACCTTCAAGAGCACCCGCTCGAGCGTGGAGATGCAACGTCTCCAGCCCGAGATCAACAAGATAAGGCAGAAGTACAAAAACGATCGGGTAGCCCAGACTCAGGCAATGGGCGAGCTCTTCAAGGAGCACAAGGTGAACCCGGCCGGGGGTTGTTTGCCGGCAATTCTTCCACTCCCGATCTTCATCGTCCTATACGAGGTCGTCCGTGGCCTCACCTTTACCATCCACCGTGGCCACACCGTCATCGCGTCGCCCCGCTATATATCCCACCACACCCTCCTCTACCAGCACCTGGTTGCCGGCAAGGGGACGATGTATGCCTTCGGGATGGACCTGGGCCGGTCCGCCCTGTCGGTGCATGGCGGCTTTTTCATGGCGCTCCCCTACTACCTGCTGATCGCGGCCGCAATGATCCTGCAGTTTCTCCAGATGCGCCAGCTGATGGGTAGGAACAGCTCCAACACCTCGCTTTCGCCCCAGGCGAAGCAGATGCAGCAGATGCAGAAGTACATGCCCCTTGCACTGGGTGCGATCTACATATCGTTTCCTGCCGCGGTCACTGTCTACATGCTCACCTCGAGCGCCCTACGGATGCTGCAGCAGACCCTGATGTATCGTTTCGACCCCGTGATAAAGACTGCTGGATCGGGCACCGTGACCACGACCTCCCAGGTGGTAGAGGAAGTCGAGCAACCCCCCAAGCCTCAGCGGGCCAATAAAGCTCCCCAGGCCGGGAGAAAGCAGGCCGGGCGCTCGGGCACCCCCGTGCCGACGAGGAAGCCGGGATCGCCTCCCGAGTCCCAGCGGCAGCAGGCCAGGTCGACCGCCAATCGCAATGGCCAGGGCCGCAAGCGTTCCAGGCGATCCCGATGAACAGCGCAATGGAGTGGGTAGAGACGGTGGGAGCTTCCGTTGAGGAAGCTACCGAGAAAGCCCTTGACCACCTGGGGGTTCCTGTAGAGGAAGCCGAGGTGACCGTAGTTGCGGAGCCAAAGATGGGCTTGTTCGGCAAGGTGCGCGAGCCGGCACGTATAAGGGCACGGGTCCGGCCTCTCACGGCCAGAAACAAAGACGAACGTAGGGATCGGCGCCGGAGGGGCGGGGGCAAGACTCGTAAGGGGCAGGGCGGTCCCGAAAAGAGTGCGGTGTCCCATGCTCAGGAGTCCGAGCGAGCGCCCGAGAAGGCGACCAATGTCGACCAAGGAGGTGCCGTGTCTGCGGCCAGAGAAGATGTACCGGTGGAGACACAGGCAGAAGTTGGCGAGTCCTTCCTACGCGGATTGGCGGAGCATCTCGACCTGGAGATCACCATAGAGCGCAGGCAAGCGGACGAGATGATCGAGATAGCTCTGGACGGTCCTGGCATAGGAATCCTTGTTGGATCCCGGGGCTCCACCATCTCGGCATTGCAGGAGCTGACCAGGACCGTTGTGCTTCGCGAAACTGGTGCCGCACGGGCCATGATCGTTGTGGACGTCGGCGGCTACCGGTCAAGGCGCCGCAGTGCGCTGGAGGAGTTTACTAAGCGCATCTGTGCCGAGGTTGTAGAGACCGGCTCCCAACGCAGGCTTGAGCCCATGAACCCGGCCGATCGCAAGGTGATTCACGACACCGTCAACACCGTGGCAGGGGTTGTGAGCCGCTCTGAGGGAGAGGACCCCTCCCGATACGTGGTCATTTCCCCCCAAGAGTCCTGATCCTGGGAGAGGGTTGGGATGACGGCCCAGCCTGAGCCCATAGGGCAGCATCCCGGCCTAATCGCCGTCCTGGAGGAGTCCAGGGAGCTTGGCTTTCTCGGCCAAGGGCCCATCGGTGTCCACATTCGACACAGCTTGGCCATGGCAGTTGTTCTCGATGGCCTGGTGGGCGGCCGCCATTCAGTCGACGTGCTGGATCTCGGAGCTGGCGGAGGGGTTCCTGGCCTCGTGATGGCGCTGGCCCGTCCCCACTGGGCCATTCACCTCCTTGATGCGTCCAGCAGGAGATGCACTTTCCTAGCTGCCTCGCTGGCCACGCTTGGGATCGAGGGTCGGGTGCGCGTCGTCCAGGGGCGTGCTGAGGAACTTGGGCGTGATCCGCTACTCCGTGGCCGTTTCGATGCCGTGGTGGCCAGGTCTTTTGCGGCCCCTTCGGTAACGGCGGAGTGTGGAAGAGGATTTCTGGACAGCCATTCCTGGATGGTGGTGGCGGAGCCTCCGGAGGGTGCAGAGCGGCGCTGGGGACCAGGCTTGGCGGAACTTGCCCTGGAGGACATGGGCCGTTGCTCATCGGATGGATTTAGTTTCCAGGCGTTGCACACAACTGGTCCCTGTCCCGATCGCTATCCTCGCCGGAACGGCGTTCCTGCCAAGCGGCCACTCTTTTGATGTTTCACGTGAAACATGTCGAATCGGGCCCGGCAGATGTTTCACGTGAAACATGTTGAACTTCTCGTGACCGATAAGCGCGATGTTTCACGTGAAACATGCTCATGCCGATGTTTCACGTGAAACACTCACTCCGCTAGCCTGATCCGGCAGGGATCTTCCGAGGAGGCCACTATCGCTCCAAACCTCATGCCCGAACAGGGACAAGGCGTCGGCAACCCACAAGCCGACGACATCGGAGGAGAGGACTCGCCCCGACCTGCCCGGGTCGTAGCGGTGGCCAACCAAAAGGGTGGAGTAGGAAAGACGACTACGGCGGTAAACCTGGGCGCCGCAATGGCGGAGCTGGGGAAGCGAGTGCTCGTCGTGGACCTCGACCCCCAGGCCAATGCAACCACCGGGCTCGGAATCGACACTCGTTCGCTTGAAAACAGCACCTATGACCTGCTGCTCAGGGACGTCGCTACGGAGGATTGCATCGAAGCGACCAGCGTTCGAAATCTCTTTCTACTGCCCGCGACGATCGATCTGGCCGGAGCCGAAATCGAGCTGGTGGCAAGCTTCAGCCGGGAGTCCAAACTCCGGCGGGCGCTGGATTCCGTTCGCGGAGACTTTGATTTCATCCTTATCGACTGTCCACCATCCCTTGGACTCCTCACGGTCAACGGGTTGACCGCGGCCGAAGAGGTCCTGGTTCCAATTCAGTGCGAGTACTACGCCCTGGAGGGCCTGGGCCAGCTACTGAGAAACCTTGACCTGGTGCGCGCTAACCTAAATCCCAAGCTTGTCATGGGGATGATCGTGCTCACGATGTATGACGGGCGCACGAAACTTTCTCAGCAGGTGAGCGAGGAAGTTCGGGCTCACTTTGGAGACCGTGTGTCCGAGGTCGTCATTCCCAGGACGGTGCGGCTTTCCGAGGCGCCCTCCTTCGGGCAACCAATAACGGTGTTTGACCCAACCTCCCGAGGCGCCATCGCCTACCGGGAGCTTGCCAAGGAGGTATTGCCACATGCGCAGAGGGGGCTTGGGCCGGGGTCTGGACTCGCTGATTCCCACCCAGGAGGCCCAGGATCAGGAAGGAATTCGCCTTCTCCGGGTGAAGACGGGGGAGATCCGGACCAATCCGCTCCAGCCACGTAAGAGCTTCGATCCCGAGGCACTGGAGGCGCTGGCTGCTTCCATCAAGGCAATAGGAGTCCTGCAGCCCTTATTGGTGCGTGCTGAGGGCGATGACTTTGTCCTGGTGGCGGGGGAGAGGCGCTGGCGAGCGGCAAGGCTTGCAGAGGTAGACACCGTTCCTGTGTTGGTAGACGAGGTGGATCAACGGGCCAGCCTGGAAAGGGCCCTGGTGGAGAACCTGCACCGTGTCGACCTCGGCCCAATGGAGGAAGCAGCCGCCTACCAGCAGCTCATCGAGGATTTTGGTATTTCCCACGACGAAGTAGCGGCCCGGGTCGGTAAAAGTCGGGCAGCTATAACCAATGCGCTCAGGTTGTTCCAACTTCCGGCAAGGGTCCAAAGATTTCTGGCAGACGGCGTCTTGAGCGCGGGCCATGGGAGAGCGCTGCTCACCCTCGACGACGTCCGATTGCAGGAAGTCCTGGCTGAACGGATCGTCTCGGAGGGGCTCAGCGTTCGACAGACCGAGGACATGGCTCGTGAGCTACAGAAGAGAAGCCCAAAGGCACCCGAGCGTCCTCAGCTTAAAAAGGGGAGAGGAAGACCCCAGGACCCCGCCTACCTGGAGGTCGAGAGCCTTCTGATGGAGGCGTTGGACACAACGGTGGAGGTCCGAGGAAATAACAGACGGGGGCGTCTGGTCATCCACTTTGCCGACCGGGAGGATCTGGCCCGCATCTATGCCAAGCTATCCGGGGCCGGGGAAGGTGAGCTCGGGACGGAGACGCCCTCCACGGCTGGCAAGTTATGACTCCCACGCGATGATCCCTATCGCTGTTGTTCAAGTTGACTCAAGGCACATGGTTTGTAGCCAGAAGTTGGACTAGAGCTAAATCCACAGCTGGGGAAAAGCTTGTGGACAGAGTGATGGATGGAGCCGTAGTACCTGGTCAGCCGTGGCCTTTGTGGCAAGGGATTTGTGCTGGAGACGGGCTGGCGGAGGGGAAGTCCAGGAAAACTTTTACTGCCGACGGTTGTCTCCCCGGATCTCTGGCTTGTCGAGATGGAGGGTTTTCTATCATCCCCGGATCATGTTGCGTCGGAGCTCGGGGCCCTGGGGAGGACGCGGAGGAGAGTGGAGCCCGCGTTGGAAGCACGCAGTGTGTGGGGAAATGTTTTGCCCAAGCGCCTCTGGCTGGGGATGGAGCAGTCCAAGCGCCGGGGTTTGTGGGAGGCGCTCTCTGCTGGGGTACGACGGCCGAGTGCTTTTCCTTGGTGGAGGGCCTGGTTGTGGGCCAGTACCTACCCAGTACCAAACCTCTGGCGGCGTGACGGGCTGTGTGGGGGAGCAGGCCGGCCGGGGCTTGTGGGAATTGGGTGGTTGGTGGCTGAGGAGTGACCGCTAGCGGTTGTTAGCTTCGGATACTCCCAGCCAGCGGTGGACTGCGTCTGTCACGGAGCTTGCAACTTCTGTGCTCCGCTGCACAAGGGCAGTGGTGGGGGCGACTTCGCAGATCACGGCCGGCATGCGGGTCTCTCTCAGGATCGGTACCGACATTCCCTTGGTGCCCAGGGCGGGTACACCGGCGGCGTGGGGTACCGACTGTTGGAGTGCTTCTGCCAGGCGGCGGCCGCTGGGGGATTCCCAGCGGTAGCTGGCGTAATAGGAGCAGGTGCAGCCGATGGGTTCAGATGTTGCAACGAAGGCGATGAAGCCTCGCGCACCTGCGGAGTTGGCCTGCGCTGCGAGTCGTGAGCCGTCGGGATGATTCAGGGACACCACCGATGCGCCGGCGGCGGTGAGATTCCGGCGAACGGCTTCGACCAGTGCATCTAGGCCGGCAAGATGAGCCACCGTGATTATCGACCCGGCAAGGCTTTGGGGGCCATGGCGCAGCTCTTCTCGCTCCCTGAGACTGGCTACGACGGCTCCGAGGTCGGCGGGAGTGCGCAGCCGCAACAACTCCTCCATGGTGGAGGTGCCGAATCTCCCGTCTGGGAAGAGTCCGACGTTGCGTTGGAAGTCAGCGAGAGCCGCCGCGGTAAGGTCGCCGAAGATACCATCGATCCGCCCGGCATCGAATCCGAGTGAACCGAGTTTGGTTTGAAGATCCGCCACATCTTCGCCCCGTAACGGTGGGGAGCGTCGGTAGAGGAGGCGGTCGCCCAATCGATAGCCCGCCTCTACCAGCCGCTCCCATGTGTGCCTGCCGCAGATCCCGGTTGGCTCCAGGCCACGACTTGTTTGGAAACGCCGGATACTGGCCTCCACGCGCTCGTCGAAAACGTCGGTGACGACCAGGTTCTGAAGCAGGCCCTCGTCCTCTTGGAGGGCAACGGCCAGGCGGCGGCAGAGGTCTACCACCGCCTCGCCCTCGGCTCCTTTGCCCAGGGGCAGGGAATTAGCTATAGGTACGCTTCGAGTTCCTGCAACAGGGCGGACTTGGGGCGGGACCCCACGATTCGCCTCGCCGGCTCGCCATCTTTGAACAGGATCAGCGTCGGGATACTCATTACCTCGTATCGCCTTGCCGTCTCCAGATTCTCGTCCACGTTGAGCTTGCCTATCCTCAGGCTGTCGGCCCGTTCCTGGGCTAGATCCTCGAGGATCGGGCTGATTGTCTTGCACGGGCCACACCACTCGGCCCAGAAGTCTACGAGGATGGGAACGGCTGATCCGTTGATCTCCTCGTCGAAACTCCCATCGGACAGCGTTATGGGCTTACCTGTGGCCAATGCCACCTCCTTGGTCGTCGCGGCCTTTTGCCGCGTGAAAATAAAAACTACTGCCGCTGAGCTTTCCGGCTGAGGACGACTAGTCGGAAAGTGCCTTGCGGTGCTCTTGGCCTTCCAGCCAGCGCTCGGTGTCGATGGCCGCTGTGCACCCAGAGCCGGCGGCGGTTATGGCCTGGCGGTAGACGTGGTCTTGAACGTCACCACAGGCGAACACTCCCTCCACGTTGGTTTGGCTCCCGGGACCGGTAACCAGGTATCCGGATTCCTCCATGGTGAGCTGTCCCTTGAACAGGTCGGTGTTCGGCACGTGTCCGATGGCTACGAATAGCCCATCGGCGGCGAGTTCGTTGAGTTCCCCGGTGTTGACGTCCTTCAGGACCACCGCCTCGACCTTGTCCTCGCCGAGCACGTCGACAACCGCGGCGTCCCAGCGGAACGACAGCTTCGAGTTACGGAAAGCCCGGTCTTGCATGATCTTGGAAGCTCTCAACTCCTTGCGCCGGTGGACGATTATCACCTCGGATGCGAACTTGGAGAGGAACAGTGCCTCCTCAACCGCCGAATCGCCGCCCCCCACCACCACGACCTTGCGATCCCGGAAGAAGAAGCCGTCACAGGTTGCACAAGTCGAGACTCCATGTCCCAACAGGCGCCGCTCGGAGTCGAGCCCGAGCATCAAGGACCGGGCGCCTGTGGCCACGATCACGCTGTCGGCTACGTAGGTGGAGTCTTCGGTTGTCGGATCCCCAACCCAAATACGGAATGGCCGCACGGAAAAGTCGACCCTGGAGGCCTTCACGGTCTCGAAGGTTGCACCGAACCGGGTGGCTTGTGAGCGCATACTGCCCATGAGTTCGGGACCGAGGATGCCTTCGGGAAACCCGGGGAAGTTCTCTACCTCGGTGGTGAGCATCAACTGCCCCCCCGGCTGGTCGCTCGTCGAGGACGGCTCCCCTTCCAATACCAGGGGTTCGAGATCGGCTCTGGCTGTGTAGATTGCCGCGGTCAGCCCGGCCGGACCGGAGCCCAAGATGATTACTTTTCGGTGCCTGGCCACTAACTCACGCTCCCTTTTTTGCGTCTAGACCAGAACAACATCCCAGAGAGCGTCATGATTCCACCGACTACCGCAAGAGAGCCCCAATCGGGCAGGAGGTAGGTGTTCAGCAGCCTTACCACCGCTATCGTCCCGAGCACCGCAACCACCAAGCCCAAGCCCGCCGCCAGGATCCCATAGACGAGGAGCCGGCTCAGCCAAACAAGCGGCCTTACCGCTTTGTCCTCGACAATGGCGGTCACACTCTCGAGCCGGCTGGTCAGCTGGGCCGGCCAATCGCCGCGTGCGGGTGGACCGGCTGGGTTCGGGCTGCTCATAGACGGCAAGCCTACCCGACCGACACTGATGCGAACCTCCCGTGCCCCATGGCCCCGAGGAGGATGAGGCCGTTGAAGCCCAGGGTCTTACGACCCAGCTGGCCCGCCCTCCCCGCCGCGGTGCGGTGGTCGGTGCAACAGCTGGCTACAGCGGGTCATGTCTCGAGGCGGAGCTTTGCGGCCGGGGCCGGAGAGAGCCAGAGGTGCTCAGTCCGAGACCAGGGCCGCTATCCCGATCGCACCCGGACCGACGTGGGTGCCGATGGTCGGCCCGAAGATGGCCACGATGGGGTTTGTGGGTGCAAGCTCTCGAGCCGCAGCCAAAACATCTTCCCAATCAGCTGCACCGGAGTGAACGATGGCCACCCGCTCGAGCTTCCCACAGCCAGCGGCCGCCTCCAAAGTTGCCTGGATGGCCCGTTTCCTGGTGCGGGTGCGACCCAGCAGCTTCACCTCACCCCCACGAAGTTCGATTATGGGCTTGAAGGCGAGGACCTGGCCGACAAGTGCCTTCACCGGTCCTATTCGTCCACCCCGTCGCAGGTAGTCAAGCGTGCTCAGGGTCCCGAACAACCGGCAACGCTCTGCGGCGGAACGTGCTGTCCTTTCGATCTCACCAAGGGGCGCGTCA
>JAKAOS010000056.1 GCA_021823165.1 Actinomycetes bacterium
ATACTTCCCTCCTGGCCTCGCCTAGATTGCGAAACCTCTCCTGTCGGATGAGAGTGTTGGCAGCGCTTGGGTCCCCAACAAGCCACGCCGACCGTTATAGCAAGTAATAGATTGGCGTGCAATAGCATGTTATTCACGCGCGGTAATGTTGTCGCCACGGAGAGAGGTGAGTTTCAAGCTGACGCTTGCTGCACCCGCTCGGACGTCACAGAAGAACTACACGGCCGAACTTGAACGACGCCTACAGAACCAGGGGAGGCTACTCAGGCTCTGGAGGCGAGAAAGCTTCGGGCAGCGGCGGCACACTGGTGGCCGTAGGAGGGGCCGAACAGCACCGCATGAACTGCGAGGGGATGAAGCTGGTGAAGCGGAACTCTTTCCCGCCAGCCAGCCATTAGGGGATATTCCCGGTCATAGCCACCTATCGCGTCCTCCAGGTAGGGAAGACCGAAGAGTTGGAGCATCCCAAGATCCGTTTCCCGGTGGCCTCCATGAGCCGCAGGGTCCACTATGCAGGCTCCCCTGGAGGTCCATACAACGTTGCCCGACCAAAGGTCCCCATGGATGCGGCTGGGAGCTTCGTCCAGGCCGGGAAGGCCTTGTGCTGCATCCAAAGCCTCCTTCACATCCCGGGCCTGGGACAGGGTCATGGCTCCCCTGTCGACGGCTTGAGTGACATAGGGGAGTACTCGCTGGGAACCGTAGAAGGCGATCCAGTCGGTCGCAGGAGAGTTGTCCATTGGGAGCGGGCCGATGAAGCCGGCCCAAGGCGCTCCAAAGCTGGGGGCACCAAGGCGGTGCAGCCGGGCAAGGCGGGCACCAAAGCGCCGGGCGGCATCGGGGTCGGCTTGGACCGGTTCGCACCAGCGGGTGAGCAAAAAGGTGTCTTTGTGGCCCAAGAGTTCGACAACGAGGCCCTCTGCTTCTGCCAGCCACCTGAGCCCTGCCGCCTCTGCCTCGAGCCCAGGAGCGCTACCAGCCTTGGCAAAAATCGCCGACCCGTCCGCCAGCCGAAGGAGGTAGTTCCCTCCCAGCTTCGAGATGGCCGCCAAAGGTGCCGGGAGCCGGTCCTCCAGGCCGATCGGCCAGCCTGGCGGCAGATTCAAGGAGTTTGCTCCCCAGCACTTGTTCCGCTTGGCCCCAGGAGTTCTTGAATCTCTGTTGCAAGGGCCTCGCAACCCTTTTCGATCATCTCCAAACAGGAATCGAAACTGCTATCGGGACCGTAGTAGGGGTCGGGTATGTCGGGGTCACCTGCATGGGCTGAAGCCCCATCGGTCCCCAGGATGCCACGTTGCGGCTGGAAGCTGCCGAAGAGGTGAACTTCGCCGCTGGAGAAAGGGGGGCGTCTGGCAGCCCTTATGGACCGAAGGGATGACAGGTGCGACCGGTCCATGGCGACGACGACGTCGATTGTGTCCAGCCAAGCCCCTTTGAACTGCCGAGCCCGGTGCCTTGGTACTGCGTAGCCTCGCCTTGCCAGAGCGGCGGCTGCTCGAGGGTCCATGTCCTCACCCAGATGCCAGTTGCCGATCCCGGCGCTGTCGACGACCGCCTTGGCGTCGAGGTCCCTCTCTTGGAGCTTGGCGGCCAGGACCACCTCGGCCATGGGTGAGCGGCAAATGTTCCCCGTGCAGACGAAACAGACGCGCAGAGGTTCTTTCACCTCGACAGTATGGCGGGAAGCCGGGTGCCATAGGCGCGCCGTCAGAGAAGCGTGCCCCTGTCACGGCCTCGGCGGCCAACCTTGCGGCCATACATCAAGGGGTGCAGCGGTGTCCTTGTGACAACCGATGCACCCCTTGGTTCGCCCGGCCCGATTGTCATCCCGACAGGCGACTTGGCTCGGCACCGTTTGGCTGGGTCTGGCCCTCGAACTGGATCCTGTAGAGATCCGAATACAGGCCCCCTTTCGCCAGTAGCTCCGAGTGGTTTCCCCTTTCCACGACGCGCCCTTTGTCCACCACCAGGATCACGTCTGCCTGGCGAACCGTGGAGAGACGGTGTGCGATCACCAAAGAGGTGCGCCCCGAAAGAGCCATCCTCAGGGCCTGTTGCAGAGCGAGTTCCGATTCGGAGTCCAAATGCGCGGTCGCCTCGTCCAGCACCACCACATCGGGTGCCTTCAACAGCAGTCTTGCCACGGCAAGACGTTGCTTCTCACCGCCGGAAAGGCGGTAGCCGCGATCACCGACCACGGTATCCAGGCCCTCGGGGAGCGAGGTGATCAACTCGGCCAGTTGAGCACCGGCCAATGCCTCCATCATCTCGGCCTCGCTTGCTTCGGGGCGGGCGTAGGTGAGATTCATCCGTATCGTGTCGTGAAACAGGTGGGGATCCTGGGTGACCATTCCCACTCGATCGGCGATGGAGTCCCAGGTTGCTTCGCGGATGTCCAGACCGTTTATGCGCACCGATCCCTGATCGACGTCGTAGACGCGGGGCAGGAGGTAGCTAATGGTGGTCTTGCCGGCTCCAGAGGGCCCCACAAGCGCCGCCATCTGCCCGGGTTCGATGACAAAGGAAACGTCGTGGAGCACCTGACCCGAGACTCCGGGATCGGAGGCGGCCACCGATTCCAAGGAGGCCAGAGACACCTCGGCGGCGGTGGGGTAGTGGAAGCTCACGTGGTCGAAGACCACCTTGGCTGGGCCGGGGGGAATGGGGAGCGCAGATGGGGATTCGTCGAACATCGGAGGCAGGTCCAACACCTCGAAGACCCTGTCGAAGGAGACCAGGGCGGTCATTATGTCCACCTGGACGTTGGACAGGGCAGTGAGTGGACCATAGAGGCGGTTCAGGTAGGAGGAGAGAGCTACCACGGTTCCCACCGACAGTGCTCCCCTCACCGCCATGGTTCCACCCCAGCCATAGACAAGGGCGGTGGCCAAAGATGCCACCAGGATCAAGCCCACGAAGAAAACCCTGGCATACATGGCTTGGAGTATTCCGATGTCCCTCACCCGCGCCGCTCTGCGCCGAAAGGACTCCAGTTCCCTCCCTGGCCGCCCGAAGAGCTTCACGAGCAGGGCCCCGGCTGCGTTGAAGCGCTCTGTCATGAGGTTGTTCATCTCGGCATTCAGGCCATAGGACTCCCGTGTGATGTGCGAAAGCCTCCTGCCCAGGGCTCGAGCGGGGAACACGAAGAGGGGGAGAGCACAAAGAGCCACCAGGGTTATCTGCCAGGACAGGATGAGCATCGCGGCCAACACCAGTGTCACGGTTACCAGGTTTGTAACCACCGACGAGAGGGTGTCGGTGAAGGCCCGTTGGGCTCCCAGGATGTCGTTGTTGAAGCGGGTCACCAAAGCCCCGGTCTGGGTCCTGGTGAAAAAGGCGAGCGGCATTCGCTGGACGTGTTCGAAAACATGGGAGCGCAGATCGAAGATGAGTCCCTCACCGACTTTGGCCGAGATCCAGCGCACCACTATCGACATCCCCGCCACAGCAACCGCGGCCGCTGCGATCAGGGAGGCGTAGAGGATCACCGTTGTCTCGGAATGGCGCAGGATGCCGGCGTTGATGATCTGGCGGTAGAGGAGGGGAACCGATGCGCTGATCGCCGCGTCAAAGATGATGACCAACAGGAACACTGCGAGGATTTTGCGGTAGGGGGCGGCAAAGCGGAGCATGCGCTTTGCCGTGCCGGGGGTGATCGGCTGCTTGGTCACCGACTGGTCGGTTCGCAGCATGCGCATTCCGGGGGGTCCCCCGGGACCGAACATCGCGCCAGGCATCATCAGAGCAACCTCCCGGTCTGCTGCCGCTGCCGCAATGCGCCATCAGGCACTGCCCCGGCCATCCGCCGGCCCGGCAACGTTGGGATACCTTCACCGTAGTGGCGAGGCAATCCCCACGGGTGCCGGGTCGCTGAGCGCCACGAAAATGCTCAGTATGACCGGGCCACCACACACACGAGGCCCTCCTCGTCTTCGCTGTCGGCAAGGGAGCCGTCAGGTCGCTGTACGCAGCGAACGGTGACCGCCGAGGCTGCCATTTCCTCCTCGGCAGCCTCGTCGACAAGGTTTTTGGGGATGTAGGCGAATCCTTTTTCGGCCGCTTGGATGGCCTCGCCAACCGAGTCGACCTGGGTGGAAAGGCTGAGTTGTCTGGCAAGGGCCTGATCGTAAAGAGCGGCTTGGATCTCCTCCAAGATGCCTTTGACGGCTTGAGGGATCTCTTGGAGGCTTATCTGGCTCTTTGCCACATCGGCCGGGAGGTCTCTGCGCACTATGGTTGCACGCCCTTCTCCCAGGTCTCGTGGTCCAATTTCGAGTCGCAGCGGGATTCCCTTCAGTTCCCACTCGGTGACCCGCCTCCCAAAGCTTCCCTCCCGGATGTCTGAGATGGCCCGCACTCCCGACTGGGACAACGCTGAAACCAGCTTCTCCACCGCGTCGGAGACCGCTTGATCATTGCGGACCGCCACGACGACCACCTGGATCGGAGCGAGCCTCGGTGGGATCCTGAGCCCCCTGTCATCGCCGTGGGCCATGACGAGACCGCCAACCATCCGGGTGGAGGAGCCCCACGACGTGGTCCATGCCAGGTGGCGCTGCCCATCCTGGCCAAGGAAGTCGATGCCGAAGGCGCGGGCAAAGTTCTGCCCCAGTTCGTGGCTGGTGGCTATCTGCAGGGCCTTTCCGTCCGCCATCATGGCTTCACAGGTGAGAGTGTTGATGGCCCCAGCAAATCGCTCTCTTGGCGTCTTGTGCCCGACCAGGACGGGAATGGCCGCAATGTCGGTCAAAAAGGAGCGGTAGACGTCGAGGTGAATCTGTCTTGCATATGCAGCCGCCTCCTCTTTGGTCCCATGTGCCGTGTGTCCCTCCTGCCAGAGGAACTCCGAGGTCCGCAAAAAGAGCCTGGGTCGAAGCTCCCAACGGACCACGTTCGCCCATTGGTTGAGCAATAGCGGCAGGTCGCGGTAGCTCTGGACCCACTTCGCCATGTACTCACCCACGACCGTCTCGCTCGTGGGCCTCACGACGATGGGTTCTTCGAGGCGATCCCCTCCTGCATGGGTGACGACCGCCAGTTCGGGGCTGAACCCTTCGACGTGCTCGGCTTCCCGCTGAAGATAGCTTTGGGGAATGAAAAGAGGAAAATATGCATTGGATGCACCGGCCTGCTTTATCCGGCGGTCCACATTCTCCTGCATGCGCTCCCAGATCGAATAGCCATAGGGGCGGATGACGATGGTGCCTCTCACCGGCCCGTTTTCGGCCATCTCCGCCTTTGCCAGCACCTCTTGATACCAGCGAGGAAAATCCTCCCGCTGCGGCGTCAGGACGGAAGCGGGGCCCTGGGTGCCACTTCGAGGCTTGGTGGCCGAAGGTTCGGTCGCAGGCGATGACATGGTGGCAGACTACGGCGAGGAGTGCTCGTTACGCTCCGAGGCGTCTCCGGTAGAGGAGTTCGGTGGCAGAGTCATAGGCGACCAGCACTATCCGCAGAGGACTACTGCTGCCAGCCCGAACGCTTTGTACTGCCACCTCCGCCGCGGCGCTGGGAGGATATCGGTACGCTCCGGTCGATATGGCGGGGAAGGCAATCGAGCCAACCTGGAGTTCCGCGGCCTTTGCGAGCGAGGAGGCATAACAGCGGCCAAGCAGTTCGGCCTCCCCAAAGTTTCCCCCCTTCCAGACCGGCCCGACTGTGTGGATGACCCAACGGATCGGGTTGGGAAGTTGAAAGGCCGGAGTCGCAATCGCCTCGCCCACGGCCAGGGGAGCATATTTCGATGCCACCTCGGCGAGCAGCGGCCCGGCAGCTCTGTGAATGGCGCCGTCTACACCCCCACCGCCTCTCAGGGACCGATTGGCCGCGTTCACGATGGCTTCGGTGTCGGCCTGTGTGATGCTTCCCCGCCATACCTCGATCTGTGGGCCGGACCCCATGAGTTCGACTTACTCCTTATCCCCAGGTTGTGGATAAAGTTGGGGAGAATCCCCTTGTTGTAGTTACGCCCTAGCGATACTGGGTCCCCACCAAAACGCCCAGCCCGATTATCCCTATCCCTACGAGCAGGTACCAGTTGGTCGGACTTGCGGGCAGTACGCCCAGGTAGTTGAGCACTATTACCGCCGGACCGCCAACTATGAGCGCCAAGGTGAGCACTGGAATCCACCTCGGCGCCGGCCCTATCCGAGCAGCAGGAGGCGTATAACGGGACTTCGGAGCGCTCACCGCTCCTTTGGCTTTCCGCCGCCCGCTGCGTGGCATCCCCCCACCGTATCGTTTGCTGTGGCCGGAGTTGGAATTCTTGGGCCGAGGAGAGGTGGGGGGCTCAGGAGAGGGCGTGCGATTCCTCGGGGATCTCGGCCAGGAAGTTTTCCAGGATCCGCTTGCCAGACTCGGTGAGGATCGATTCTGGGTGAAACTGGACTCCCTCTATGCCATAGCTGCGGTGCCGGATGGCCATGATGGTTCCGTCATCTGCAGTGGCGGTGACCTCCAGTTCCGCTGGGAGCGAGGCGGGGTCGATAACCAGGGAGTGGTATCGGGTGGCCTCGAAGGGGGTCGGCAGGCCGGCGAGAACTCCTTTGCCCGAATGCGATATCAGCGATGTCTTGCCGTGCATGACGCGGTCTGCCCGCACCACTCGGGCGCCAAAGGCCGCTGCGATGCACTGATGGCCCAGGCACACACCCAGGAGCGGAATCCGTCTCCCCAGGGTGGCGAGCAGTTCCAGGGAGGTGGTGGCATCGTCTGGGTGACCAGGCCCTGGGGATATCAAGATTCCCCCGGGGCGGAGTGCTTCGGCCGATGCGATGTCGATCTCGTTGCTTCGGCGGACGATGACCTCTGCGCCCAGTTCGCCCAGGTATTGCACGAGGTTGTAGACGAAAGAGTCGTAGTTGTCCACGACCAGGACGCGCTTGGCCGTCATTTGGTCTTCTTGGGAGAAACGACGCCGGCTGCGGTGCCCGACCCCACAGTTGTTGACGTTGAAGTCGTGGTGCTCGAAGTGGTCGTGGAGGGAGCCGTGGTAGTGGTCGTGGAGGGAGCCGTGGTGGTGGTCGTGGAGGGAGCCGTGGTGGTGGTCGTGGGCTGTGGGCCCTTTGAGACGTAGATGGTGATGGGAGTGTTGGGATTCACGTCAGCTCCGGCTGCTGGGGAGGTATAGATGACCTGTCCCGGGGAGGCTGCGTTGTATTGCGAAACGATGCTGCCAATGGTGAAGCCTCCCGTGCCCAGCAGGTTCTCGGCCTGGGTCTGGGTGTAGCCGGAAAGGTTGGGAACCTTGAGCAGGGCGGTCCCCCCGCTCACATCCAAAGTCACCGTCGTTCCAGCCGGTGCCGGTCCCGTGACTGACTGGTAGGTGACATACCCCGGGGTGCCCTGGTTGGGAACCAACTTCTCGTGCACCTTGAAGCCGACTTGGTGCAGCCTGCTTAGAGCGGTGTGATACCGCTGCCCAACGACGTCTGGGACGTTGCGCGTCGCCGGCTTGGTGTAGAGGGTGACCAGGGTATTGGATGCTACATGCGAGTTAGGGGAAGGCGATTGCCTCGTTACCTTCGCCGAGGGAGAGGAGGGCCCAACCACCTTGTAGGTGAGCTGATCCGAAGAGAGCGAAGACTCGGCTTTTGCCAGGGAGTCGCCTACGACGCCGGGCACGCTCACCCGGCTGCTCAATACTCCGAGGTCCTTGAGTAATACGTACAAAAGGCCCGCCAGGAGCGCCAGCAGAACGATCAGCAATATCACATAGGGAGCCTGTGACCGCTTTTTTTGCCCGTTGTCCCTGCTCGGCGGAACCTTTAACGCCTGATGAACCTGGGTTGCTGTTGCGGTGACCATCTGGGTGGGCGCTGGCTCCACAAACGGCGGGCGATTAACCCCCGTCATCGCCGCAGTGGCTGCGGCGCCCGCAGCCATGGTCTCGGCCGCCAGAGAGTCTCCCCTGGCGAAGCGAACGAGGTCGTTTCGCATGTCCTGGGCGCTTTGGTAGCGCTTGCCGGGGTCTTTGGACATTGCCCGGAGAACGACTGCTTCCAAAGCAGCGGGCACGGCGGGGTTGAGCTGGCGAGGTGCTACCGGTTCTTCGCGGACGTGTTTGTAGGCAATGGATAGCGGGCTGTCTCCCTTGAAGGGCGGCTGGCCCGTGAGCATCTCGAAGAGGACTACCCCAAGGGAGTAAACGTCGCTTCTTGCATCAACCGAGTTTCCCTGGGCCTGCTCTGGCGAGAAGTAGTTGGCCGTGCCAAGCACCGCGCCGGTCTGGGTCAGGCTCTCCTGCCCGCTCTTTGCCCTGGCAATCCCGAAGTCGGCGACCTTGACGTGGCCGTCCTCGTTGATCAGGACATTTCCCGGCTTCACATCCCTGTGGATGACGCCCCGCTTGTGCGCGTACTCGAGGGCGGAGGCGACATCGGCGGCGATGATCCCCGCCCGCTCTGGGTTCAGGGGGCCATTTTCGTGAATGATATTTGAAAGGGGCGCTCCCTCTATGTACTCCATGACGATGAAGTAGGTGCGCTCCGCCTCTCCCCAGTCGTAGACGGAGACGATGTTGGGGTGTGAAAGCCGGGCGGCGGACTGTGCTTCCCTGCGGAAGCGCTCGACAAAGGAGCGGTCCACCGAGAGTTCGGGGAACAGCACCTTGAGAGCCACAGAGCGATCCAGGCTCAGGTCCTTGGCGAGGTAGACCTCGGCCATGCCGCCCCGGGCGATCTTCCGGAGAATTTCATACCGGTCGTTGTAAGCGGTGGGAGTCACCGGCACCGTCCCATTGCACATCTTGGGTTAGGGCCGAAAATAGGAGGGGTAGGGGTCGGCACTTTAGCCTCTCTTCATCGAAAGTGCAGCCTGGAGCACCGCACGTGCAACGGGACCCGCTTGAGACGATCCGGTGGAGGGCGGCGGTTGATTGGTGACCACAACGGCCACTGCTATCGAGGGGTTCTGAGCGGGAGCGAAAGCGACGAGCCAGTCGTCGGTGTAGCCGTTGTGTAGACCAATTTGTGCGGTTCCGGTCTTGGCTGCGACGGTCACTCCGGGCAGTGCGACGTTGGATGCCGTCCCGCCGGGCTGAGTCACGCCCTGCATGAACTTGCTAACGGCCCCAGCCGTCGCCTGGGAGGTCGCCTGCTTCCACACCGATGGCTGGTAGCTCTTGATCAGGTTGCCCTGGGCATCATGAATCTGCGCCATGACGTGTGGGGTCATCATCTTGCCGCCGTTTGCGATGGCTCCGGTGACCTCCGCCATCTGAAGCGCGCTGGCGGCGACGTTCTGTTGGCCTATGGCCGAAAAGGCCAGCGCCGGCAGCTGGTTGGTAAAGGTTGCCGGCTTGGGGAACGAAGACGGAGCGGCCAGGGGAAGGTCGATCGGGGGCACTTGGTCGAAGCCGAAAGACTGCGCTTCGGTGTAGAGCTTTTGGGCCCCAAGATCCAGGCCCAACTGGCCGTAAGTGGAGTCACAGGAGACCTTGAAGGCCTGTGCAAGCGATCCCCCACACAGCTCATTCGCGTAGTTGTGCAGCTTGTGGGTTGTCTGGGGCAGCGGCAGAGCCGTGAGCGTTGGGAAGATCTTGGTTGCCAAGTTGGGAGCGCGGTCGAATGCCGCCGACGAGGTGACGATCTTGAAGGTCGACCCGGGCGGGTAGATCTGGCGGTAAGCACGGGGGAGAAGTGGCTGGCTCGGGTTGGCGATATAGGACTTCCAGGCATTGACCTCGGTGGTGTTGTTGTGGCTTGCCAGCAGGTTCGGGTCGAAAGAGGGCGAGGAGTACATCGCCAGGATCGCCCCGGTGGAGGGATCCAGGGCCACCACGGCGCCGTGCCGGTTGCCGAGGGCCGATGCTGCCACGGACTGCAGGGTGCTCGAGATGGTGAGTGTCAGGCTGTCGGTGGTGGTGCGGGGAGCCAGGAGGTCCGAGATGGACTGGAGGGGGGCGGTGTGAGGCTGTAGGTATTTGTTGTAGGTCTGCTCCACGCCGCTTGTGCCATAAATGAGTGAGTCGTAGCCCGTGACGGTCGAATAAAGCGGACCGTGTGGATACACCCGGAGATACTTCAGCGAATCGTGAGAGGGAACGGATTGTGCTACGACCACTCCGTCAGCGGTCTGGATCGTCCCCCGGGGCGCTGCCACGCGCTTGAGATAGGCGCGTGGATTGCCCTGGGCGTTGGCGAGGCTCGAGGCCTGGAGTACCTGGATGTTGTTCAGCTGGAGGAAGAGCAGGGCGAAACACGCCAGCATGAATAGGCCCAAGCGCCTGATTTGGCGGTCCATATCAACCCCCCGCCGCGGTGGTAGCGGTGGTCGTGGTGGTAGCGGTTGTCGTGGTGGTGGTCGTAGTGGGACGAGCTGTTCTAGGAAGAATGGGCAGTTCGTTGTACTCCGTCACGAGGTTGTGTACGTAGTGCTTTGCAGCTGCAAGGGATGGTTCTTGTACCCCGGCTTTCAGGCCGGCGAGGTTGGACCTTAGGACTTTGGATTCTGACAGGGTTGTCCGCTCCACGGTGCGCGGTGGCATCCAGAGGAGACCGCCTGGGAGTCCCTGTTTGATCACGACGCGCCCGTTCTGCAGTGTCACGAAGTAGGAGCTGTTGTTGTAGAGGATGACGGCGGCCACCGCTCCTCCGAGTACCGCCGCCAACAGCAACAGGAACAACACGACCTTGAGGGTTATGCGCCGTGAACCCCGGCCACGGGATCGGCGTGCCTTGGCCGCCCCGGGGGCTTCAGCAGTCGACGGAGGCAGTGGTTCGAAAAACCCGTCGTTGGAAGCTGATGGATCACTGGCCGGCGCTTCGCCTCCACCCCGATGCTGAGCGATGCCGGAGGCATCCTCCAGCACGTCTGCCACCACCACTGTGATGTTGTCGTTCCCGCCGTTGAGCCTGGCCGCCTCGACCAAGCGTGATGCCGCCTCAGCGGCGCTGGAGGCGGCCGAGAGCACCGAGGAAAGTTCCTCTTCGCCTACTTCGTTGACAAGTCCGTCGGAGCAAAGGAGCAGGCGCATACCGGGTACCGCTTCTACCTCCCAGACGTCCACGTCGACATCTGCCTCTATGCCAAGTGCGCGCGTAAGGATGTGCCGTCCTGGATGCACCGCGGCCTCCGAGGGGCTCAACTGACCGGACCGGACCATTTCGGCCACAACTGTGTGGTCGGCCGTCAAGCGTTCCAGGCTGCCGCTCCGCGGGAGGTAGGCACGGGGATCACGTACATGCACTCCCACAAGCTGGCCGGCTCCGTTCGGGTCGATGGTTGCGGCGGTAATGGTCGTGCCCATGCCTCGCAGCGCTTCGTCTGCCAGTGATCTTTCCCACACGGCCCGGTTTGCATCCCTGACGGCCTTTTCCAGACCCTCCTTGCCGCCCTGGGAGGCAAAGGAACTCTGCAGGGTGTCTATGGCAGTTTGAGCTGCCACCTCCCCTCCCTGGTGGCCCCCCATGCCATCGGCCACCGCACACAGCACGGCGCCTGCAACCCCCCGGTCCTGGTTCGACCTGCGCACGAGGCCGACGTCGGTGGCCACCGCCGCATCGAGCATGATCACGCCGATACCTCGAAGAGGGTCTGCCCGATCTTCAGCCGATCACCCCGATGCAGTGCTGTAGGGGAGGTGATCACCGAATCGTTCACCCGGGTGCCGTTGGTCGATCCGAGATCCTCCACCCAGACCGTGCCGTCACGGACCACCACTCGAGCGTGCCTGTTTGATGCGTAGTTGTCGTATTCCAGGGACACGTTGCAGCTGGCTGCTCGTCCCAGAGTCATGTCATCGCGGAGTTGGTAGGTCTTTCCCTGCATTCGAGTTGGCTGGAGGATCCGAAGCTGAAGCGAAGCGGACCTGGAGGCACCTGGACGGGATGTCGGCGCCGAAGGCGCCTCTCGTGACCGACGCGTCTCAGCCCATACCGCCCTAAGGACTCTTAGGAAGAATAGCCAAACCAGGGCAACAAGGAAAAACTTGAGTATGTCCAGAAGTTGGACCGGCATATCAGCCGGTCTCGAAGCCGAGGGTCGTCTTGCCGATGGTGATGCGGTCACCATCGCTCAGCCGGCGCTCGAGCGTCGGCGAGCCGTTGACCAGCGTCCCGTTGGTGGACCCCAGGTCGCGGATCACGACTTGGCCGTCCTCGCGCCGCACCTCAGCGTGTTTGCGGCTGACGTTGGGGTCGTCGATGACGATGTCGCAGCCTGCCAGCCTCCCCAGCACAACCTCGGAATCCTCGATGGGTATGCGCCGGCCGTCGGGCATGACGAGGGCAGCCGGAAGGCCTCCGCCGGGTCCCTCTGTCACCTCGGCTTCGATTATGAATACCCCAGCACGTAGGTCAGGATCTTCCAGCAGTTCAACCTCCACAGGTCCTACCAGGCCGTACTCCTCGTCTCTGGCATGCTCACGAGCCGTGTCTGCCAACTCCCGAGAAAGCGCATCCGCGAAGGACTCGAAGCGGCCTACGTCCTCGCTGGAGAGCACCACCCGGAAAAGATTCGGGGCTATCGCGCCTCGAACACCCATCGTGCGCTGGAGATCCATCTCCCGCGTGAGCCTTCGCCCTATCTCCACTGGCTGCAGCCCGCGTCGGTATGCCTTGGCGAAGGCGCCCTCCACCAGCCTCTCCAACCGCCGTTCGAAATTCCCGAGTCCCATGGTCCGAGAAATCCTACCCAGGAAGGAACGAACTTGCCGTGCGCTAGGCTGCCAGCGATTGTTGGGCGAGTGGCGGAATAGGTAGACGCGCAGGATTCAGGTTCCTGTGTCCGAAAGGATGTGGGGGTTCAAGTCCCCCCTCGCCCACCAAAAGGTCTTCACGTTTGGGTGGGGATCACATGCACCTTTCAAGCTGTTGGCATTGTGCCACGGCCCTGCGACAGTGATCAGTGCCGGACAGCGGCTCCAGGCCCGCGGACTTTCCCTTTCGCCTCGAATCTCCCAGGCGTGGGTGCCGTTTTCTCCCAGGCGAGCCTGCCAGCAAGTACCCCGAGGCTTTCTCGTCGGCGCC
>JAKAOS010000057.1 GCA_021823165.1 Actinomycetes bacterium
TCCCCTCGGGTGGCGGCGTCGAAGGAGGCGGGCATCGGACAACTACCCTAGGAGACCCATGCCACGAAGCTCAGCCCGCCGGCCCACGCTGGCCCTGCTGGTCCGCCACGGCCAGACCCCCACCACCGGAAAGGTCCTCCCTGGGCGCGCCCCGGGGCTCCATCTCTCCGAGGAGGGCGTGGCTCAGGCAAAGGCCGCAGCGGAGCTAATCTCATCTTCAGGCGCAGTGGCTGGCGTATACGCGTCCCCCCTGGAGCGGACCAGAGAGACTGCAGCGCCCATTGCGGAACGGCTTGGGCTTGCCGTGGAGGTAGAGGAGCGGCTTTCCGAGTGCGACTTCGGGGAATGGACCGGGGCAAACCTAGCGGAGTTGCGCAAGCTCAGGGAGTGGCGAACCGTGCAGTCGTGGCCGGGAGGTTGGAGATTCCCAGGAGGTGAGTCGTTCTTGGAGATGCAGGCACGCATGGTTTCCTGCATGACCGAACTGGTGCACCGTCACCCGGGCGAGACCTTTGTCGCGGTTTCTCACGCAGACCCGATAAAGGCATTGGTTGCCCACGCCGTGGGTCAGCACGTGGACCTTTTCCAGCGGATAACGGTGTCGCCGGCTTCCATCAGCGCCATTTCCTTCGGTGAGGATGGCCCGTCCATCCTCGCACTCAACTCCGGCGCCGCTCCCTGGGCAACCTCGGGGCGGAAAAGTGGATCGCAAGACCGGCGGCGAAAGGGGGGGTCTCGGTGACCGGACCGCTTGACATGGATCCCGTAGACCGGATCACCGTGGGGACCATCGGGCCGGTTGGCAAACGCACCTTTCTGCTTCAGGCCCGCCAAGGTGGCCGCGTCTTTACCGTGAAGATGGAAAAGGCCCAGGTTGCGGCCTTGGCCGAGTACTTGGGCAAGCTCGTTTCCCAAGGAGCGCGGCCCGGGCACCTGCCCGAGGAGTTGGACCTGGAGGATCCCCAGGAACCCGAGTGGGCCGTCGGCACCGTGGGCATCTCCTACGACGAAGCCACAGACAGGTTCCTCCTGGTCATCGAGGAGGCAATCATGGAGGAGGATCGAGAGGGCGCCTCGGCCCGGATCGGCACCAGCCGGGAACAGGTTGCGGCCCTTGCCATCAGGGGGACTTCCCTCGTAGAGGCCGGTAGGCCTCCCTGTCCCCTGTGCGGATTTCCACTGGACCCAAATGGCCACGCGTGCCCCAAGACCAACGGTCACAGACCCCCGACTACCTAGGGCTGCTCGGGAGCGGCAGCATCGAGATCGAGGGCCGCATCGCGTGGAGTTCCAATGCGACTTTGTTGGTGACCGTCTCCGAAGGCGGCCTCTCCACCAAGGCCATCTACAAGCCGCGAGCCGGGGAGCGGCCGCTTTGGGACTTCCCCGCCGGCCTCGATCGCAGGGAGGTCGCAGCCTACGTCTTGTCCGAGGAACTTGGTTGGGGCCTGGTCCCCGAGACCGTCCTGCGTAACGAGGCCCCCCTGGGCCCCGGCTCCCTCCAGCGCTTCGTGGACGCCGACTTCTCCCTCCACTACTTCCGCCTCCTGGAGGACCCCTCCTGTCGGCCGGCCCTAATCGAACTTGCCGCCTTTGACGTGGTTGCCAACAATGCCGACCGCAAAGCCGGCCACTGCCTACGTGACCAGCGGGGCCGCATCTTCGGCATAGACAACGGCCTCTGCTTTCACGTGGAACCAAAGCTGCGGACCGTCATATGGGACTTTGCCGGGGATCGGCTCACCGATGCGGCACGAGAGGACCTCGCCCGGATCTCCGAGTCCTGCCTTGACTCCCTCTCTGATCTGCTGAGCCAGCCCGAGATCGAAGCTATCCGTGCACGCTCTTCCAATCTCGTAACCGACGGCAGGCTGCCCATTGCCGACGAAAACGCCCCGAACTACCCCTGGCCGCTTCTCTGAGACGGCTTTGACGACGATCTTTCTGAGCTGAGGAAGAAAGTTGCCAATACAACATTAAAGAGGAGCCTCGGGAGGCCGATAGAGCAGCAGTAAGCGTGTCCGGTGCCATCTGGACCGGCCCGTCCGAGGAAGGCTACTCATGCTCGCCAATATGAGCCTCCGCTGGAAGCTGCTGGCAATCGTCCTGATACCGGTCCTACTGCTTGCCGGGACCTCCGGCTACCTGGTTGTGCGTGCTACCAACACCGCGCATCAGGCACACATCATCGACGAGTTGGCCCACACTTCAGCTACATACACGGCGTTCGTACATGCAATGCAGAACGAACGCAGCGCCACCATGGCCTATATGGCCCAACCCACCCCGGCCAACAAGGCTTCCCTTGCCGCTGCTCGCAAGGCGCTGGATGGCCAGATGACATGGCTACGCCAGCAGATGGGACCCAACTCGCCCATGCGGAAGGTCTCCCCCAAGGCGGCTCAGGGCATGTCGATGATGGGGAAGATGCTGGGGCGGCTGGGCCAGGTGCGCACCGCCGTTGACCACGGCTCCACCTCCCCGAGCCTCCTCTCCTACTACGACCAGATGATCGCCATGGCTCTGATGATGCCCGAGGCCACCGCGCAATCAACCTCGAACCTGACCCTGCAGCACCAGCTCCGCACCTACGGCGCCTCCATGCAGATCGCCGAGTCCGCCGCCCAGGAACGAGACCTGGTCGCCAACGCACTCCTCAACCACGGCTTCACAAAGGCCGCCTTCAACCAGTTCGTCGCAGAACGCCGGGTGCACCTCGGCTGGGAAGGCGTCTACCAACTAAACGCCACAGCTTCGGAGAACAAGCTCCTCTCCAACGTGGTGAACCTCCCTGCCAGCTCTGCCGTCAACTCAATGCGCTTTGCGGCCCTGTCCTGGCCCGTTACCCACAACCTCGCCATTAACCCCACAAAGTGGCAGCAGGCCAACACCACCCGGATGAATGCCATCTACAACCTCCAGACGCCGGTGGTCAACGAGCTGATGACCGCAGCGGCCGGCCAGTACCACTCCGCCCTGCGCACCCAGCGGGCCGTCTCCGCTGCCGCCCTGGGAGGCATTTTGGCCGCCTTGGCACTCACCTTCTTCCTCATGCGCCGGATCCTTACCCCGGTTCAGGAACTCACCGAGACCGCAAAGGAAGTGAGCGACGAACTGCCCCGGATGGTGGAGCGGGTGCAGGAACCCGGTGCCGACCCCGAACTGGAGATCGTTGCCCTTCCCGTCAACGGCACCGACGAGATTGGCCGGCTCGCCGAGGCGTTCAACAACGTGAACGAGGTGACGGTGCGAATCGCCCGGGAGCAGGCGGCACTGCGAGGCCGGATCGCCGAGATGTTCGTGAACGTGGCACGCCGGAATCAATCCCTGCTCTCCCGCCAGCTCTCCTTCATCGATGAGCTGGAGCAGTCCGAAGAGGACCCCGAGTCCCTCGAAAGCCTTTTCCGCCTCGACCACCTGGCAACCCGGATGCGCCGGAACGCCGAAAGCCTGTTGGTGCTGGCCGGCATCGACAGCACCAGGCGCTTGCGCAAGCCGGCACCTTTGACCGACGTCATCCGCATAGCGGTGAGCGAGATCGAAAGCTTCGACCGGGTCGACCTGATGGCCGAGGCAGACCCGCTCATCTCGGGGAGAGTCGCCCTGAACCTCTCCCACATGCTCGCGGAGCTGCTGGAGAACGCTACCAACTTCTCCAACCCCCAGAGCCGGGTGCAGGTCATGACCCGCTGGCACCGAGATGGGAGCGTCCTGGTATCGGTGGTCGACGCCGGACTCGGGATGACCGATGAGGACCTGGAGCAGGCCAACGACCAGCTGGCGCACCCCGCAGTCGGCGAGAGCGTGCTGACCGAGCGCCTCGGCTTTTTGGTCGTGGCCCGGCTGGCAAAGCGGCTCGGCACCAAGGTGGCCCTCGCCATGAACCCAGTTGGGGGGACCATAGCTCACACACTCATCCCCCAGGCGATACTGGCCCAGCCATTCGACCAGCCCGTTGCGGCGCAAAAGGCCGAGAGGCCGGCCATGGTTGCCCATTCCGCCGAGCCACAGCAGCCACCGGTGGCGATCCCCCAGGCCCCAGTTGCGCCACAGCCCACCGCAGTCCCCCAGGCCCCAGTTGCGCCACAGCCCACGGCGGTCCCCCAGCGGCGGGAGCGGTGGGCGGCCCCGGCCATGAACGGCTCGGCTTTGCCGACGCGGCCCCCGGCTGCAAAAACTCACCCAGAGCCGCCGTTGCCACCCGCACCTCCACTCGCCACCCGGAGACCCGCCTCGCCGGCACCTCAGGCTCCTGTGCCTCAGGCCCCTGTGCCGCTGGAAGGTTCTTCGCTGTTCGGTATCGAAGAGCCGGAGTATCGGCCGACCTTCGTATCTGACGGCTCGGGGCTCTCAAGCCGGCCGGCACCCACAGGCGGCAACCCCGATGCCGAGGTGGCCGAGGTGGATCTCGGCCCGGCGGTCCACAGGACTCCGGGTGAGGTAAGAGGCATGCTTTCCGCTTTCCGTTCCGGCGTGGAGCGGGGCCGCAACCGCCCCGGTGCCGGGCTTTCCGACCCAGACGAGGAGGAGCTGTGACCACCCTTAGCGCCGAGGCAACCAACTTCAACTGGTTGCTCGGCAACTTCTCCAAAAGAGTGCCCGGCGTACGCCACACCCTTGTGGTCTCCGCAGACGGCCTGTTGATGGCCATGTCGGACGAGATGAACCGCACAAGCGCCGACCGCATGGCCGCTCTGGTGGCGGGGATCGCAAGTTTGACAAGGGGCGCCGCCCGCCAGCTGAACGCAGGGGGCATGCGCCAGGCGATAGTCGAAATGGACCGCCTGCTGCTCTTCACCACCAATGTGAGCGACGGCTCGATCCTCGCCGTTGTTGCCGACGCCACGGCAGACGTGGGCCTGGTCGGCTACGAAATGGCTCTCTTGGTCGCACGGGCGGAGGCAAGCATGACTCCGCAGTTGATCGCCGAGATGCGCTCCCGTCTCCCAGTCGAGTCCGTCGGCAGCCAAAGAGGGGCGGGTGAGCCATGAGCGAGGGGATCGAAGAAGACTTCGAGGAATCCCGCCTCGTGCGCCCCTACGCCCTGACGGGCGGCAGGACTCGGCCGAGTGAGGGCGACCTCCCCCTCGAAGCCCTCGTATACCCGACCGGGGACGCCCCATCCAAAGCCGTAAGGGGAGTCGCCATCGAACGGCACAAGATCCTCGACCTGTGCACATCGGAACTCCTCTCGGTTGCAGAGATATCGGCAAAACTATCGCTGCCAATCGGCGTCATAAGAGTTCTGGTGAGTGACCTCATCGGCGAAGGCGTGGTGAAGGCATCGGCCACCCGCGCCCAAACCATCGCCTCGTCCACTGACATCCGGCTACTGGAGAGTGTCCTAAATGGCATCGCTTCGCTCTGACAACATGGTCGCTCCCCCGAGCGGCACCGCGGCCAGCACTGCGCCGCCAACCACCGTGAAGATCGTCATCGCCGGCGGCTTCGCCGTGGGCAAGACGACATTCGTCAGCTCAATATCGGACATCACGCCGCTCACCACGGAGGCCGCCATGACCTCCAAGAGCATCGGCGTCGACAACGCCGGCCAGGTGTCGGACCGGAAGATGACGACCACGGTCGCCATGGATTTCGGCCGGATTGCCCTGCCGGGAAACCTCTGGCTCTACCTCTTCGGCACTCCGGGCCAGGACCGCTTCTCATTCATGTGGGACGACCTCATCGTCGGCTCCATTGGGGCGGTCGTGTTGGTGGATACGTCCCGATTCGACGACTGCTTCGGGGCCGTCGACTACTTCGAACAGCACCGCCTGCCCTTCATCGTGGCGGTCAACTGCTTTGACGGCAAGGCATTCCACGACACCCAGGAGATTCGCCAGGCCCTCAACGTGCCAGGCGACACCCCCGTCGTCTACACCGACGCCCGCTCCAGAGAAGCAACCAAGCAGACTTTGTTGACCCTGGTTCGCCACTCCATGAAGCGGGCGAGCGAGGCCTCGGTTGCCACCTGAGCGACGCTGTTGCCAGCCCTGGCACCGCTAGCTCAGCAGCCGGCTGCCAGGACTTCAAAAGGGCGTGGGGCCCCGCTTCGGGCGGGGCCCTTGCGCTTTGCGGGGGCCGCTCAGGTGCTCCCAGGATCGCAGCGCCTGGCGAAGGAAGAGGTGCTGCATCCGGCCGGAGTGCGCCAGGGCAGCCCTGGCGGCATTTGCGCCACAGGCTCCGTGCACCCCTGGGCCGGGATGGGCAAAGGAGCTGGCCAGGAATAGGCCCTCGATCGGCGTCTCGGGACGCCCCCAGCTGGGTGTCGGACGGAGGAATCCCTGGTTGTAAAGGGCCATGGTGCCCCCTCCTAGGCCCCCTTTCACCAGGTTGGCATTTGCCAACTCCAGTTCCTTGGGACCAATCACCCTGCGGGCCAGCACAGCCGAGCCGAAGGCGGGGGCGAAGGACTCGAGCCTGGCCTGGGCCCGGTCGGCAAGCAACTCGAGTTCGCCCCGGTCCCAGTTGCCAACGATGCCAGCCCCGGCCGCATCACCCAGGACCGAATGCGGGAGGTGCCCATAGGCCCAGGCGGACTCGGTCCCCGGCGGAGACCGAGTCGGATCCGCCGTGGTCATCTGGCCCACGATCAAAAAGGGCTCCGCGGATACGATCCCCGCTCCCAGCCGGCCGCGGTCCTGCAGCATCTCGGAGTAGCTCCCGCCCAAATGCACCGTCCCGGCATCTGCCACCCTGGGAGACCGCCATGGGATCTTGTCCCTCAGGGCCCAATCCACTTTGAAAACCGGAAAATCCGGGCGGAAACTCCGACAGGACTCCCAAACGGATTCGGGCAACTCCTGGTTGGCAAGGAGGCCGAGATAGAGGCTCATCGGGCTCACGTCGGCCAAGATGGCCCGGCGTGCCGATATCGTCTCGCCCCCCGAGGTCCTCACCGCTGCGGCTCTTCCGAAACGCAAAACCACCTCGGTCACCTCGGTGGAACAGAGGACCGTGCCGCCCCGGCGAGCGAGTCGGGACACAAGAGCATCCGTGAGGCTCTGCGCACCGCCCTTGGGAACGGGCCATCCCCGTGCGTGGCCAAGCATCGCCAAGAGCCAACCAATGCCGGCACTACCCACATCGTCAAGGGCAACGTCGGAATGGAGCGCGCAGCCGGCCAAAAGCGAGGTGGCTGGGGCGGGATGGTCTTCGGTGTTCTCCGAATCGACAGAGGCCAGAGCAAAGCGAACAGATTGGGCCCAACCGGGGCGCCGGGCCGCCCTCAAGAGCCGGGCGCCTGCCCGCAGGGGAGGAAAGGGGGACATGAGCGCGTCCAACAACTCTTCGCCAACCTCGCCCCAAAGTGAATACCACGATCTCCAAAGCTCCCCCGACCGCGACCCGAGGGCGTCGAGGGAATCCGCCGTAATCTCGGGATCCCTCTCCAGCACTGCACAGGACCCGTCGCTGAATGGATGCGCCAGGACGGAGGGGGCGTGCCGCCAGGCGAGTCCGAAATCCTCCAATCCAAGTGACTCAATAACGGGCGAGGCCGCCGCCAGGGGGTAAAAGGCACTGAAGCGGTCGGTAACGAAGCCAGGTGCCAAAAAGTCGCTCGATACCGCGCCGCCCGGCGTGTCGCTCGCCTCGCATACCGTCACCTCCCAACCGGCATCGGCCAAGACGTTTGCCGCCACGAGGCCGTTGGGACCCGAACCGATGACGACTGCGTCGTTCAGGGCTCGACTCCGCTGGTCTGAGTGTCAGAAAGGAGTTCTGCAAGCATGCGAGCCGCCTCTGCGGGACTCGGCGCAACCAGCACCCCGGCCGATTCGAGGGCCGCAATCTTGGCCGCCGCACCGCCTCTGCCACCAGAAACAATGGCCCCGGCGTGGCCCATGTGCCTGCCCTCGGGGGCGCTGCGGCCGGCTACATAGGACACGACCGGCTTGGCAAAACCCGATGCAACATAAGAGGCGGCCTCCTCCTCGGCCGAACCGCCTATTTCGCCTATCAACAGCACCGCTTGGGTGTCGGGGTCGGATCCGAAGGCCTCCAGGCAGTCCACGAAGGAGGTTCCCGGGAGCGGATCTCCCCCAATCCCCACGCAGGTCGTCTGGCCGATCCCAATGCCGCTCAGGTCTGCAATGGCCTGATAGGTGAGGGTGCCCGACCGCGAAACTATCCCCACCGGTCCCCCGGCCAGGGCGGCCTCGCCGGCCGTGATGCCGATGTTGATGGCTCCGGGGGAAAGGATTCCGGGGCTGTTGGGACCGATCAATCGAACCCTTGGGTGATCTCGCGCCAATGCTGCCACACAGCGCGCCTCGTCATGCAGCGCAATGCCCTCGGTGATGCAAACAATGAGGGATATCCCCGCCCCTGCGGCCTCCAGAATGGCACCCGGGGCGAAGGCCGGAGGAACAACCACCAAAGATGCCTCTGCCTCGTGATGCAAAAGGGCCTCTGAGACGCTGTCATAGACGGGGATCCCATCCACCATGGCACCGCCCCTGCCCGGGGTGACCCCGGCGACGATCTGGGTCCCATACGCCCGGTTCCTAAGAGCATGGAAACGGCCCTGAGTTCCCGTAATCCCCTGGACAATCACCCGGGTCGCCGAAGTGGCAAATATCGCCAAGCCCGCCTCCTAGCCGCGTCCCAGTATCAATACCAGGCGAGCCGGCATACTCCAAGCCCGTTGGCGAAAGCCACCCCGGGCAGCGGCCTGCCGGCGACCGCCTGCGCTCGCCGGTTCCCACACCCAGGAGCACCGACTGTTACTTTCCCTCACCGGCCTCCGCCCATGGCGGCCTTGGCACCAACTCGCGCACCAGGGCCAAGGCCGGACCTGCCATCGCTGGGGCCACCGCCGCCCCCAGCGCAGCGGCCGAGGAGGCCACAGCAGCAATCGCCCACTGGTAACCGGGAAGGGGGACACAGTCGATCAAGCGGCTGAGGCCGGGGGTCTGGACCGAAACTGCCAACAGAGCCGCCGAGGCCGTGCAGGCAGCCACCACGGGCGGATGATTGATCCCCGAGACCAGGGTCTGGCCGAGCTGTGCCCCAACCAGGGTCACCAAGGCGACCGTCGAGGCCCTGCTCGCATCCCCGGTGGCCCGCGCTGCAAACCAGGCCCCTGCCGTCGCCGCGGATGTGATCCCGGCCCGAAGCACGATGGCTCGTTCCAGTTGCCTCCCGAGTGACAGCTCCGGTCCCTCTTTCAAAAGATCTGCCGACACATACGGAGCAGGAGGCCGGGTGGCGACGGCGAGCGCCGGCACCACATCGGTCATGAGGTTGACCACGAGCAGCTGGCGCGGCGAGAGCGCCCGCCGGCCCCCAACCGCCGAGGAGGCGACGGTGAAGGCGACCTCGCCGAGGTTGCCGCCCAACAGCAGCGCCAGGCCCGCTCGCACGGATCGCCACAACGCTCGGCCTTCGAGCACCGCAGCAATCAATGTCTCCAGGTCCCCGTCGGCTATGACGACGTCGGCGGCCTGGCGAGCCGCCGGAGCGCAGTGCTCCCCCATCGCGACCCCAACGTCGGCCAAGCGGATGGCTGCGGCATCATTCGCCCCGTCGCCGGTGACGGCAACGGCCTTCCCGATGCGCTGCAGGGATTCCACTACCCGCACCTTGTCGGCGGGGGAAACCCTCGCAAAGACCGATACCTCCCCCACAACGGCATCCAGCTCGGCATCTGACATGGACGCCAGATCCGAGCCTGCCAGCATGCGCCCCCCATCGAGGATCCCGGCCTGGGCCCCGATGCCCTCGGCGGTGCTCGGATGATCCCCGGTCACCATGACCACCCTCACCCCAGCATCTGCCAGGCCCCCAAGAGCGGATGCCGCCTCCTGGCGCAGGGGATCGGAGAGGCCCAAAAAGCCGATCAGGGTCAATCCCTCCACCGAGGCGTCCGAGAAATCACCTCCGCCCACCAGGCCCTCGGCAACCGCCAACACCCTCATGCCGCGCCGGGCCAGATCCTCAACCTTGCGTTCCGCCGCCGCCCTGTTGGGTCCGTCCAGCACTACGGGACGGGACCGTCCCGTGGTTCGCCAGCGCCCACAACGCTGCAGGAGGACTTCGGGGGCGCCCTTCACGCTGCAGTAATGCCGGCCCCCGACTGCCCCCAGGGTTGCATGAAATGCACGGGATGGATCGAATGGGAGCTCCCCTACGGCCTCCCAGGCGGCCATGTTCCTACCGCGGCCGATCTTTTCTTTGGCGCCGAGTTCCTCAACTGCCGCATCGGTGGGATGGATGAAGTTCCCCTCGCCTGCGGGCTGGGAGGTGGCCCGTAGTGCGGCCGCGACGATGTCTCTGTGCCTCCTGGTCAACTCCCCCGGCACACAGTCGGCAACCCCGTCGCTCACCATCCCCACCTCGGCGCGGCCCATGGTCAGCGTGCCGGTCTTGTCGGTGCACAACACCTCGACCCGCCCCAACGCCTCCACGGCCTTGGGGTTCCTCACCAGGGCACCGACCTTTGCCAAACGGCGGGCGGCGGCCAGCTGTGCCAAGGTTGCCACCACCGGGAGCCCTTCGGGAACAGCCGCCACCGCCAGTGTCACCCCCGTGCCAAGGGCGGCAGACAAGGGCTGGCCGTGCAGAAGTGCAGCGAGCCCCGCCGCCATGCCGCCACCCAGCGAGACGGGAAGGGCAGCGGAGGTGATCCTGGCCAAGCGACCCTCCACGCCGGGCCTGAAGGTCCCCTCGCCGGCTGAATCAGCCATGGCGGCCCGGGTATCCTCCCCCACCGCCACGACCACGGCCCTGGCGGTGCCGAAGGCCACCGCCGTATTCGCATACACCATGGAACTCGCGTAGCCCAACTCGTCGTGTTCACAGGGAGTGGCCCACTTGTAGACCGGCTCACTCTCTCCGGTGATGGAGGACTGGTCCACTCCGAGGCCTTCGGAGCCAATCACTCTGCAGTCGGCCACCACGGCATCCCCGCCGGCGAGTTCGACCACGTCACCAACCACGACCTCCTTGGGCCGGACCAGGCGCCGCCTCCCGGAGCGGATCACGGAAACGGGGATCTCCACCTCGGCCTCCAGGCGCTCCAGCTCGCCCTCGGCATGCAGACGCTGCAGGGCACCCAGCATGGCATTGGCGAGCCCCACGAAGGCAACGATGCCGGCATCCAGAGTCGAACCGAGCGAGGCAGACATTGCGCTCCCGGCCGCCAACACCGGGGTGAGGGGATTGGCGAGTTCCTCGGTCACATGTGCAGCCAGACGAACCACCGCCGGGCGTGCAGCGGGGGTTGCCTTTGGCATGCGGAGGGCCGCCTCCTGATCGGATATGCCCTCCTCGGAGCTTCCCAGCCTCTCGAGCACCGCTTCGACGGGCATCGAATGAAAGGGCGGCGGTTCTTCACAAAGCTGCGGTGGTTGCCTGGAGGCCAACGCCGCCGAGGCACGCACCGCATTGGCCATGGCCAAAAGAGACACGAGATTGACCGCCAGAGCCGCCCTCGGCCCCGATTCGGAACCTTCGGTAGTACCGAGCGCCGCCACCGATCCCATGGCGGCCCCCACCGAGGCCATGGCAACCGATTGGCGACTGAGATGGGCCGCGGTGGACGCCGCCTCTGCAAGCCACCAGAGTTCCCGCTCTGGCGCCAACAGGCTTGCACCCCATGGGGCCGGCTTGTCCTCGACAAGGGGGCCCACCCCGAAGTCGGAGGCTTCGAGCAACGCCGCATCGAAAGAGACCGCCATCACCACACAGCCGTCCTCCTGCAACATCGCCATGGCATCGAGCAGCTGGGAGCCCGCTGCGAAAACGAGGTCCGGCTCCCAGTGCGAGAACCGCTCGATGCCACCTTTGTCCCCCTGAACCACCAACATGTGCCCTGCATCCCTCGCCGCCGCCGCGAGCCGGTCCAACGCCTCTGTGCTGCACAGCGACAAGGCGTCGGCGTCAACCAGGACGGTATCCACCCGGTCCAGGATGCCAAGGGAAGCCGGATCCATGACCAGGGCCTCCCGCCGAGCGAGAATGGTGCCAAGTTGCGCCAGGAACATCTCCTGGCCGAGGCGGGATGCCTTGGGGATCCCCGCATGCAACATTGCGACCCCCCTGCGAAAATCGGAGGCAACCAGTGCCGTGCCGATCCCACCTGCCGATCCCGCCGCCAGCGAGCGCCTCGCGTGGCGCTGCACCGGTCCCTGCTGGGATCGCTGCCCCCTCTCTCTCAGGCTTGGAATCCTGCAAGAGCCAAACTCAACTCCGCCAAACAACGACGGCTCCAGGCGGCCAAAGCCAACCGTGCGCGAGCGTGCCGCATGTGCGGCAGCCAAGCGATAGCCGAGGTCGACGAGTAGGCCTGGCAGTCCCTGTGCCAGGCCCTGGGCTACGGCATTGACAGACCCGAGTAGCACTTCGGCCTGACGCGCGCCCACCGCTTGGGAAACCAAGGCCAAAAACGTCGGCTGGTCGTCCAAAAAGGAGACCAGCGAGACCACCTCGTGAGCCAGGGGCGTGACCCCGCCTGCCCGGCACGCAGCCCCGATCACAAAAAAGGCCGCATCCAAGCCCGCCAGCAAAGCCTGGCGGCGAAAGGCGGAGTCGTCACCTGGATGATCGGGGCGCAGGTGGGGAAATGAGGCCTCCGAAAGGCCGTAGGAGGCCTCGACCTCCTCGATGATCCCCAGGATCTCGGCAACCGGCACGGCATCGTGCTCGAGCACCACATGCCCCACGGCCTCGTTGATCGCGGCCCAGGCGAGCCCTGGATGGCTGCCAAGAGCCTCCTCCAGCCCATCGGCCAGCCCGGCACGCAGATCGGCCGGCAGGGACGGGTCCCCCAGGCCCTTGACC
>JAKAOS010000058.1 GCA_021823165.1 Actinomycetes bacterium
GCTCGAAGCCAGGCCACAGCGAAGCTCACAGAACCAAAGTGCTCCCCGCAATGTCCTCATCGCCTACGACAGCCGAGGCGGCAATACCCGCAAGGCTGCAGAGCAGATGGCGGAAAGCCTGGGGCTTCTCGCCGAGCAGGTCAGGGTCCTCCCCATTTCCAAGGTGGGGCCGACTGAGTTGGCCCTGGCGGAACTTGTCATCCTGGGAACCTGGGTGGAGGGAATGGTGGTGACCGCAGTCGCACCGGCCAAGACGACGGTGCGGTGGCTCAAGTCACTACCCGCAATGGCCAACAAGCACTTCGCCGTCTTCTGCACCTACGGGTTCAGCCCCAAAGGAGCGCTTGACACCTTGGTTTCGGTCTTGGAGGCCAAGGGAGCGACCGTGGTGGCCAAAGCTGCCATCGCCCCCCACGGTGTCGGCATAGACACCTTGGTCAAAGAGGTACGTGATGCAGCCTGGCCCGAGGTAGTGCCCTCGGAACTTGCAGGCCTTGCCGTACGACTCGGGTTTCTCCCCGACCGGGACGCCTCAGCCCGTGCCCTCTACAGAGCCGCAGGGGGACGGGTGGAAAGCCTCGACAAGGCCAGATTGGAGATCGTAAACAGCCTCCGGCAGAACCCCCAGGCCGCCGACGCCTCGGCTGGGTTGGTGGTCATCCTGCGCTCCCTGGCTTTGGCTGGGAAGCCCACCCACGCTGCCTGATCCGCCAAGCAACCCCTCCCAACCACCAAGGGCCACCGCTCCGGCGGTGGCCCTTGGTGTTCAATTCTGGTGGTGTCTGAAAATCAGGACCCGGTGAGCTATCGAAGACCTTCGCCGGATTGTTGCAATCTCAGCCTCGCCCACACCGGGCGGTGGTCCGAACCGGAGGGCCCGACCACCCCACCGTCGATCACCTCGATCCCTGGGGACACCAATATGTGGTCAAGCTGAGCTACGGGTCGCCCGGCCGGCCAGGTGGACCCGGTGACGGCACGACGATACTCCGGGAGGAGCCGGTCCACGGCAACTCCCCAGAGGTTCATGTCTCCCAAAACCACAGAGGGGCCACCCAGTAGCGAAAGGGCTTTGCGAAGGCGCCGGAGCTGACGAGGCGAGCCATGGGTTAGATGCGAGATGTGGGTGCCGACGACATTGAGCCACCCACCCCCGATCTCGACCCTCACCACCAGTGCCGCCCTGCGAGCGACGTCCCGGCGAAGCTGGCCCAGGTCTATCAACTGCCGGGTTTGGATCGCAGGACGGGCGACGACAGCCAGCTGCCACTCACCCTCGCTCCAGCCCCTGTGTGCGGCGGACCCGTTAGAAGCAATAAACGCCGAGTCGCTCAGCGGAGGGCAGGCGCTGCCGGGGAACTCTGGCACTGCGCCTTCGAAGGGCCTTGGGTGGGAGAAGGGGCGGGAAATCGGCATTCCGCGCTCGGGTGGATCCAGGCGCAAAGCACGCTTGTGGCGACCGATCCACTGCAACGGACCCCAGCCTCTCCCCGGTGAGGGATGAGGGCCCAAGAGGCGGCCTCGAGCAAGGCCGACCCTCACCGAGGTGCCCCTTAGAGCACGCTCCGCCATCACGGCTGTGGGTTCTGCGCCATGTGCCGGAGCCGGCCACCATGCTTCCTGCAACACCACCACGTCGGCGTCGATGCTTGCCAGGACCGATTCAGCGTCGAAGGGTCTCCCCCATCCATCAACCGCGCAGTGCGCGTTGAAGCTGGCCACGACGAGATCATCCATGCCCAGGGCAGGCTAGCCGACCACCTGGGATCGGGCCGAACCGTTAGGGAACCATCCCCCGTGGCTACGATTGAGGTGTTGGCCCACCAACGCCGCTTGTTACCGACGATCCGAGCCATGCATCCTGACACCCACCCACAAAATGACCTCGAGGCGGGATCGACTCCGATGATCGACGCCTGGGGCACCTCGCGCCTTTCCGACCTCAATCCCGGGCGCTTCTTGGTACACGCAGACCTGCACAACCACACGCTGCTGTCCGATGGAGCAGGCGACCCCGTAGACGCGTTCGCCTCCCTACGCGACTCAGGGCTGGACGTGGCCGCCATCACCGACCACACCCGAATGCCGGGCCGACCCGTACTACCGGGCCGCTCTGGCCGGCTCTCCGGGCCGGGATCCCTCGATGAGAAGGGCTGGCGACTCCTGGAGGAACTGGCCCAAGACCATACCGTCGCCGGCAAGTTCATAGCTCTCCGGGGATTCGAGTGGTCCCATCCCACCCTTGGGCACCTGAGCCTGTGGCTCAGCTCCGATTTCACCCGTCCCGAGCGGGACGGGGCCGGGATGGGAGGAATCTGGTCATGGCTGGCAGAGGAGCCGGCCGCAAGGCACGCTTTGGCGGGTTTCAACCATCCCGGAGGCAGGAGCACGACCCGTTTTGGCGACTTCGACTACGACGCCAGGCTTGCTGAGCGGGTGGTTTCCCTGGAGATGTTCAACAAAAAGGACGACTATCTCTTCCAGGGAGTTGACCGGGGAAAGCCATCTCCGTTGGTCCAGTGCCTGGCCGCGGGATGGCGCCCCGCACTGACCGGCGCCAGCGACGAGCACGGGGACGACTGGGGCTTTCCCGAGGGCAAGGGAAGGAGCGGGCTGTGGGTGACAGACCTGAGCCTCTCGGCTACCGAGGAGGCGTTGCGTTCCAGAATGGCCTTTGCAACCCGGGAAAAGGGACTGCGGCTGATGGTCACCGCAGGCGGGGCACCAATGGGAGCTGAGATAGAGGTCACCTCCCAAGGGACAGTAGAGGTGGACGTGGACCTAGATCCCGGCCCCTTTCTCTGCGACGGCCGTTGCCTCGCAATCCAGGTGCTTGCAGGCAGCCGACGGAGTGGCTCTCTCCTACCAGAGGTGCTCGCCGATGAGTTGTCCGTCCCCCAGCCAAAGGCGAGCAAACGCCTGGAAGTGGCCTTGGACCCGGATCGCCACGCATGGCTGGTGGTGCGGGTGAGCGATCCCTCTCGTTCCTCCGACCGGCGGGCTCCATCGACTTTCCCCGCGCGTGGTCACAGCATTGCGTATTCGAGCCCCATTTGGCTTGCTCATCGCCCCTGATATCCCCGCTATGCCCTGGCATTCCAACTACCGCCACGGCGGGAAGGATCACGGCATCGCGCCGGCCCAGCCAAGGGTTACGACTCGGCATCACTAGGCTTGGTGGCTCCAAAGGCGCAAAGGGCATCAATCCCCCTGCGACCAAGTGAGCTTCTTTGCAAGTGCGCCGACCCGATTGGGAACCGCTAATCAGACGGGCTGAGTCGGCCCGGGAAGCCTCGGACACCCTGGCTGGCTCCGGAGGCACAGATCGAGGAGACGCACGCATCGAGAAAGGGATCCATGGCTGACGATCTATCTCTGGTGGCTTTGTTCCTGGGGGCCGGGAAGGGTCCGATGGCGGACCTTCCTCTGGTTGCGGTGATTGTGGGGGCGGCCATCATTGGCTTGCTGGCCCACCTGCTCGGACTGATCGCAGCCAGAAGGGCCTTGCCGAGAACCGGGGCCGTTCTTGAACGCTCGCTTGTAAAGCGGGCCAGGGCTCCCCTCCTGGCCATATTTCCCCTGGCGTCAATCGGGATAGCCATGGGGATAGTGCGACTGCGGCCCTCGGTTGAAGCATGGCTTTCTCACCTTCTATCCATACTGCTGGTGGCCTCCATCGCTTGGCTGGGTGCGCAGATGACCTATGTAGTAGAGGACGTCATCCTGGCCAGATTCAGCATCGAGGATGCCGACAACCTGCGTGCCCGGCGCATACGCACTCAGATACAGGTATTCAGGCGGATAGTCGTCGTCCTGGTAATCGTCTTGGCAGCAGCCGTGATCCTGCTGAGCTTCCGCCAGGTCCGAGCGGCCGGCGCGGGGCTTTTGGCATCGGCCGGCCTGATCGGGCTCATGGCGGGTGTCGCTGCAAAGCCGGTCGCCACCAATGTCCTGGCTGGGATGCAGATTGCAATCAGCCAGCCCATTCGGGTAGACGACGTGGTGGTCGTCCAGGGGGAGTGGGGACGCATTGAGGAGATAAACCTCACCTACGTGGTAGTCAGGATCTGGGATCTGAGGCGGCTGGTGCTCCCCATCTCGTGGTTCATCACCAACACCTTTGAGAACTGGACCCGGTCGTCGGCCGCTTTGCTCGGGTATGTGCATATGGAGGTTGACTTCCAAACCCCAATCGATGAGCTGCGCAAGCACCTGGGGGAAATGCTGGCACAACACCCGCTGTGGGATCGCCAGGTCTGGAACCTTCAGGCCACGCAGTGGGGGCCGACGACACTTCAGCTGCGGGCACTCATGAGCACCCGGGACAGCTCCTCTCGCTGGGATCTGGAGTGTGCGGTCAGGGAGGAGATGGTGACGTGGCTGAACCAGCGCATGCCCGAGTCCCTTCCCCGTTACCGTGCCGAGTTCCCCATTCATGACAACGGTGCGGACCCGACGGCCCCCGAACCCAACGTGATCCGCTGATCCAGCGGCGGCGCCCATGGTCGATGTCGGACACCATGTTCCTTTTCGGTTGCTGGGGTCTTGCTCCATGTCGGGTGGACGCAAGGAACCGAACTCCCCAGGGGTGGCGGTAGTTGGCCAGATCAGTCTTGCCGGGGCGCTTCTCGGCAAGCTGACGCTGGGATTTGGGTGAGCACCATCCTGTCTTCGGTGGCGTAACGTCGCGTTTATTGCCTTTCCGCCCTGCTGAAACAATCCATCTGTAAACAACCTTCGTTGGCCTTGCTCGGAGAAGAGGTCACAAGGAAGGAGAAACCAGGTGGAAACTCCTGCGGCTCGGTCGGTGGGCGAGACGATCCGACCAAATGCACCCGTCGTCCTCAGAGAGCCATCTGACGTTGTCCGTCTGGTGGAGGCGAAGGCAGAGCATGCCACGGCGAAAGAGGAGCGCAGCGCTAAGCGCATGAACCTGCTTGTGGTGGCAATCGCCCTTGGAGGAGTGTTCGTCGACGCCTACGACTTCACAAGCCTGGGTATGGGCGTAATCCAGCTCCGAAGCCAGTTCCACCTGAGCGCGTCCGAGGTCGGGCTTCTATCGGCCACCATGGCCGTGAGCGCGGTCTTCGGGGCTGGCTTCGGCGGATACTTCGTCGATAAGCTCGGCCGCAGGCGGATGTTCCTCCTCGATCTCTACTTTTTTGTGATTTCGGCAGTTGCGGCTGCACTGGCTCCCAACCTTTGGGTCCTTGGCGTTGCAAGGTTGATGATGGGGCTCGGCGTAGGGCTGGACTTCCCGGTTGCGCTCAGCTTTGTTGCCGAGTTCTCGACACGGCTGAAGCGGGGTAGCTACGTAAATGCCAGCTATGTGAACTGGTACACCGCTGCAATCTTGGGATTCGCGGCGAGCTTCGTCGGTTATGCCGCCGGAGCGGGACCAAACCTCTGGCGCTACGAGGTTGGATTTGGGGCCGTGCCTGCATTGATACTTCTTGTGCTGCGATACGTCTACATGCTCGAGAGTCCCCTCTGGGCCGCTCACAGGGGAGATCTGCAGGGCGCAGCGGAGATCCTTCGCCGGACCAGGCACATCGAGGTGATAGTCGACACATCCGGGGTATCTCACGAGCGGCCATTACCGTCTCTGGCCGAGAACTACTCGGTGCTGTTCTCACCCCCCTACCGCCGACGTGCCGTGCTTGCTGCGATAATCGGATGGGCGCAAAGCATCGAGTACTACGCGGTCATCTTCTATCTCCCTGTCATCTCCCAAATGCTTTTTGGCCACAGCCTCATCAGGGCCATCGAGGGAGGCGTAATTTTTAGCAGTATCGGACTTGCCGGTGCAACCGTACAGGCACTGATATGCACAAAGACCGGCATCAGGCCCCTCACTATCCTGGGAGCCGCCATTGCGACAGTTTCGCTGATCGGGATTGCGGCCGGACAGTCCATCTCATCGTTGCCCCTGGAGGCGGTTGCGCTTAGTACGTTCATGATCGGCCATACCGTGGGCCCAGGCCCCCAGGGCATGGCATATGGGACGCTCTCCTTTCCCACCTCCATTCGCGGCACGGCAGCCGGTTGGACCCAGGGGATACTGAGAGTTGGTAGCGTGATCGGCTTTCTGGTATTCCCCATCTCCCTGGCACAATTCGGCTTCACCGCCACATTCGCAGCCCTAGCGGCTGCCCCAGCTGCGATCCTCGTTGCCACGATGATCATCCGCTGGGAGCCGGTGGGCGTCAACATCGAAAACGAAGAGGTGCAGAAGCCGGCGAAAGTTGCTCCGGCACGGCTCGGCGACCTCCAGCCTGCGACGGAACTTCCATAACCACTGGTGGCGTAGCTGGGTAGGTAACGCCAGGCAATGATTCCTGTACTGGGCCGCACTACCCGGGCAGGTGGCGTAACAATGCCGTCAACGCCGAGCAATCGAGGCGAAATCCGGGACGCCAAGACTCACTCCATGGCACTTCAACGAGCCAGACCCCCCTACCGCAAGGGGCGCCCCTATCTGGGGAGCCGTGCCGATGCTGCTCGCTGGCTTGCCGATTTGCTCCGCTGCCAGATCATGGACGGAGTATTCGGCGGCATCTCGGCTCCTTGCGCGGTACTTCCTGACGAGATGGCTCTCGCACGCGAATATGGCCTTAGCCGAAATGCGGTTAGAGAGGCCCTCGGGCGCCTTCGCGAGGAGGGGCTTGTCCAGCGGTCACCGGGAATCGGCACATTGGTGACTGGTGCGAAGCTGCGGATGAGGCTCGACCGTCTAGAGGGCTTGGCCGAGTCCTTCGGCGGGCACGCCCTTGTCGTGGACAATACCGTGCGCGCCGTTCGCGAGGCTCGGGCGAACCCATGGGTGGCCCAACGCCTCGGACTGCAGGAGGGAGCTCCGGTGACGTTCATTGAGCGTCTCCGCTCGGTCGGAGGTATTCCTCTCTCGCTCGACACCTCATATTTACGCATAGAAGTGCTGCCTGCGGTATCGGCTTCGGAGCTGGAGACTACCGATGTTTTCCACCTACTGGAGCAGCGCTTGGGAGTGACGCTGGGGTGGGCTGAGATCACACTCGAAGCGGTTACTGCCGACAGTGCCACGTCTGAGCTTTTGCAACTGCCACAGGGATCACCACTACTTCTCCTCCATCGCCTCACTTACTTACAAGATACGACTCCCTTTGATCTGGAGGTGATCCGCTATAGGGGGGATCGATTCCGGCTCAATGCGACCTTGCCCAGACACGGCAACATTGCCCATACACAGGAGACCAACGGCCATGAATAGCGAGATAAGACGCCTCACAACCACCGAGCGGCGACAGGAGCACTGCGACGTCCTTGTGATCGGCGGAGGCACCGCCGGCAGCATGGCTGCTTTGACCGCGGCCCAAAACGGAGCCGACGTGTTGTTGGTGGACAAGGCCCACGTCCGGCACTCGGGCGCCCTGGCAATGGGCATGGACGGCGTGAACAACGCCGTCATACCAGGCAAGGCGACCCCCGAGGAGTATGTGAGGGAGATCACCATCGCCAACGATGGCATCGTCGACCAGCGCACCCTGATGCAGACGGCGCGGCGGGGCTTCGGCATGATCCAGCGCCTCGAGTCCTACGGCGTCAAGTTCGAGCGTGACGAGCACGACGAATACGCAGTCCGCCAGGTTCACCGCAGGGGCAGCTATGTCCTACCCATGCCCGAGGGTCGCGACGTGAAAAAGGTCCTCTACCGCGCTCTCAGGTTGGCCAAAGTTCGCAGCACCAACCGGGTCATGGTGGTGAGGCTCCTAAAGGACGGGAACCGTGCCGCCGGGGTGGTGGGTTTCGACTCCAGAAGCGGCAACCTGGTCACCATCTCGGCCAAGGCTGTGATTCTGGCCACCGGAGCAGCGGGGCGGCTCGGGTTGCCCGCCTCGGGATATCTGTATGGGACATATGAGAATCCAACCAACTCCGGGGACGGTCACTCCCTCGCCTACCACGCAGGCGCCGAACTCACCGGTTTGGAGTGCTTCCAGATAAATCCCCTAATAAAGGACTACAACGGGCCTGCCTGCGCCTATGTAGCAGGTCCGTTCGGGGCCTACACGGTGAACTCCGAAGGAAACCGCTTCGTGGACTGCGACTACTGGTCGGGCCAGATGATGGCCGAGGTGGCCGAAGAGGTCGCAAGCGGGAGGGGCCCCGTCTATTTGCGCCTAAGCCACCTCCCCTCCGACACCATCTCAACCATCGAGGGAATCCTCCACACCACCGAACGCCCGACGAGGGGCACGTTCCATGCGAATCGCGGGCACGACTACCGAACAAGGGACGTGGAGATGCACATCTCCGAGATCGGCTTCTGCAGCGGTCATTCCTCCTCCGGCGTGTGGGTGAATGAAAAGGCTGCAACGACCGTTCCGGGTCTCTATGCCGCTGGAGATTTGGCCTGCGTACCGCACAACTACATGATTGGAGCCTTCGTTTATGGAGAGTTGGCCGCACTGTCGGCAATCGAGCATGGTCGCTCATCATCCATTGTGGATCCCGACGAGTCCCAGGTGGAGGCCGCAATCGACGCGATCTATCCTCCGCTTTCCAATCCTGACGGGCTCCCTCAACCACAGGTCGAGTACAAGCTTCGTCGCTTCGTGAACGACTACGTCGCGCCCCCCAAGTCCGCAACCAAAATGGAGATAGCACTGGAGCACTTCGAACGAACAAAGACCGAGATTGCCCGGCTGGGTGCGAGGAGTCCCCACGAGCTCATGCGGTGTGCGGAGGTCTCTGTCATTAGGGACTGCGCCGAGATGGCAACGCGTGCGTCGTTATTCCGCACAGAGAGCCGTTGGGGCCTCTACCACCAACGGTCCGACTTCCCCGACCGGGACAACGCCCGCTGGTTCTGTCACTCGATCCTACGCAAGGACTCTGCCGGCGCGATGGAGATGTCTACGCGACCGGTTGCTCCCTACGTAGTACCGGTAGAGGGGTTCGAATTTCCCACCACTGCCGCCGGCGACGGCGAGCCCGATGCCGCCTGACGCCCAGCAAGGAGAAACGTATGCCGTCAGTTCTTTCGCGAACCGAGGTCCCGGTCAGCATCGACGCCGATCTTTGCGTCACAGGCTGCCGGCTCTGCGTCGACATGTGCCCACTCGATTCCCTGGCCATAGACCCCGAGACATCAAAAGCCTACATGTATGTAGACGAATGCTGGTATTGCGGTCCCTGTGCGGCCCGGTGCCCGGTTGGTGCGGTGTCGGTCAACATGCCTTTGCTACTGAGATGAGCGCCACTCCCCAGCAAGATGGCTCGGCAGCCGCCGCTGTGGCATCGCTCATGTCCATGGCCGATCAGGAAGCCGAACTCGAAGACCTCCTTCCCTACCTCAAACATGGCACAGGAGGAGTTAGGAGAGCGGCTCTCTCTGTGATCTTGGAGGTCCACCCCGAGGCAGCCGCCGAAGCGATCCTGGTGGGACTCGAGGATCCTGATCCCGCAGTGCGGGAAGCCGCCCTGGCGGCCGCAGAGGAACTAAGGCAGTTCTTGCGCAAGGAGGCAGCACTGGCAAAGGCGATGATGAAGCTTGCAATCGACGACACCGAGCCTGCAATGCGCGCAAAGGCCGTGCGCGTCTGCCGCCTGCAACAGTGGGAGACGGCCTCGTGGTTTTCCCAGCGCCTGCAGGACTCGGCAGAAGCGGTAAAAAAGGAGGCCGTAGCAGGTCTCGTGTCACTCGACGCCGGCGAAGAACTTCGGGAAGCCGCACGTGACTCCTCCCCTCGGGTGCGTCGAGCCGTCGCCGAGAGGATCGCTCGCCTTGGAGCAGAACAGGTGGGAAAGTTGGCCTGGGAAATGCTCGACGACCCAGATCCGCTGGTAGTCGCTAAAGCAGCAGAGACCATCGCGGGGCTGGCACTGCAGCTCGGAACTGCCCAACAGGCGAAGCTTTTAGACCTCGGCTCCTCTGGGAGTTGGGAAATTCGCAAGGGTGTTGCAACGGCGCTCAAAAGTGTGACCACCGACGCCGCCATGGCTCTCCTCTGCGATCTGTGCTCTGACGCCAACGCCGACGTGCGAAAGGAGGCCGTACGGTCCCTCGGGGCCGGGGTAAATCGCCCCGAAGTGGCTCGTGTGCTCCAAGAGGCCCTGGTTGATGCGGACGCGGATGTGAGGGCCTACGCGAGAATGGCGTTGGCGGCACCGCAGTAGGGTCCCAGAGAGCGGGGGCAGGGCATCGGAGCAGATCTCCGCGGACAGACACGGCCCAAGCGACCACAGTCGCTTCGTCCCCGCCAGACCATGGCTCCGGAACGCCTTGCCGAGCCCAAAGATCCAACAGGGGCTTCCGAGTGGTGCCGGGGGTGAGTAGCCTGGAGATGTCGGAAGGAAAATATGTGCATGCAGCGATGATTGCCTTCTTCGACAGCCCCTTTGACCTGGGGGCTGTGATCCTGGTCGTGCTGCTCCTGTTCGGCAGCGCCAAGCTCCCGAAACTCGCCAGGTCGTTGGGTTCTGCCCAGAAAGAGTTCAAAAAGGGGCTCGAGGAAGGAAGCGGCGACAGCGAGCCCGGCCCGGCAGAAAAGGCCAACCCGCCGGAGTCGTAAAAATTGAGAGCCGTTTAGAAGCCGTTTAGACCTTTTCGTGGACTCGCGATAGCGTCGGTGGTGTGAGCCACTGGTCGCAGAGACCCAGCGGAGTACGGCCAAGCCGCACGGCACGCTGCCAGGTGCCGCGAGGCCTGGACGAACTCCGGAATTCCCACGCCGTCATCGGGACACCACGGCAGGCAGGACGAAGATCCCGGTGGGGCCTTCTGTTGGGCCTGACATCCGCTTTGGCCCTGGGAGGGTGTCGTCTGCCTGCATTTGGCGCCTTTCACCCGTTGGACCAGCAGACCAAGAACACCTATGTCCTGTGGTCGGTGCTGGTCATGGCGGCCATAGTCATAGGCCTGTTCGTCGTCGGGCTCATCCTTTGGTCCGTCTTCCGCTACCGCTCCAGGCCCGGGGAGAAGCACGCCATACCCAAGCAGACCCACCAGAACATCCCCTGGGAGGTCGCATACACCGTCACGCCGATTCTCATCGTGGCGGTGATCTTCGGCTTCACCTATGTAATCGAGAACCAAGTGGATGCGGTGCCGCCGGCCGCTCCCGTAAAAGTGCACGTCATCGCCTACCGGTGGGGTTGGATATTCGACTACCAGGGGACCAACGTCTCGGTGCGCACCACCGCCACGCACTATCCCCAGCTGGTCCTCCCCGAGGGCCGCACGACCGCCATCACCCTCACCTCTGCAGATGTGGTCCACGAGTTCAACGTCCCCCAGTTCCTCTTCGAGCGCTACGCGCAGCCGGGGATCACCAATCACTTCGCATTCACACCGACCAAGACGGGCACATTCCTGGGCCATTGCGGCTTCTACTGCGGCCTATACCACGCCGAAATGCTCTTCTCGGTCAAGATCGTTCCAAACAACACCTTTGCTTCATGGCTGTCGGCACGGGAGCATCAGGCCCGTGGCAAAGGAGGCGCCAATGCATCGGGAACACGCGCATGAGCGATAACCCCGAGGAGCCCACAGGCCCGGTGGGCCCGAGAGAAGTTGGCGGCGGCATCACCTCGCCCAAGCCCAGTTTCGGCCACGGAACCGAGGAGATGCCCGATCTTGGGAGCCATCCCCCAATTCACAGAAAGATCGCGCTCTTTCGCGTAGAAAGTCAGCTCATGCTGGGCGTGGGAGTGTTCTTTGCGGTGGTGGGAACGGTGTTTACCGTGTTCTCGGGGCAGTTCCCCAGCCAGCAGCCGACCGGAGCCGCCTTGCTCATGACCTGCGCCATCTGGGGGTTCTTGCCCGGTGCATTCCTCATGTACTGGTCCAAGCAATCCAGGCCACGCCAGCAGGACCGACCCGATGGCGCCTACGCGGCCGAAACCGGCCCCCTGGGCGCCTTCCCCGATGGCAGCATCTGGCCCCTCATTCTCGGCACTGGGGCCACCTTCGTCGTGCTCGGTATGGTCTTCGGCGCATGGACCGCCGTCGTAGGGGCATCGATGCTGGCTTCGGCCCTGGTTGGAGTGGTCAAAGAGGCCCGCCGGGGTGGCACAACCTAGCCTGCGGCTCTCGGAACTACCCGCGCCGGCCACCTCCGAGCGAGCAAACCGGTCACTAGATACTCAATGGGCTCTCCTGGGTCGTTTGAAGCCCAGAGTTGACCTTCAGTTGGCGCCTTCCAGGCCAACTGGGGCAACAACGACTAGCGCTGGGTGATCGAACATGCCGCCAGTTCTCACGCCCTGGTCCCTGAGTGCCACACGCTGCCACGTCGAGGCAGCACCGAGGCCGCTGGCTAGGTTCAGCGCCGCGGAGTGCGCCCCAGCAGAGTTGCCAGCCAGCCGCCCTGAGGAGCATGGCCGTGGCTCTGAGACATCTCATCGGCTGCTGGGCCGTGGCTTGCCGAGGGGGCCTCACTGTCTGGGCCTTTATAGGATGCCTCCTCCGGAACGGCGATGGGTGCGGCAGGGTGGAAATCATCGGGCCGGGGTGGAGCCATCTCGGAGTGGTATGAGCCGTCGGGTGAGCGAAGTATCAGCGTCGTTCCGTGGTGGGCGTCGCGGCGATCCCAACCCTGCAGTTCCACACAGACCCTGTGGGCCACGAAACCTGCAATTATCGGTACGCCCACCACCAGGAAGCGGAAACTCCACAACACCACATTCAACGAGATCAGATCG
>JAKAOS010000059.1 GCA_021823165.1 Actinomycetes bacterium
ATCTCTCGTCAAGCTCTCCGAGCGCCCCGTCGATGCGGTCATGCAAAAATGGGTCTCGGGCGGTGGGCAGAACCGCCTGGAGGGACAGGCCGGTTGCGAACAAACGCTGGACGACGGTGTCATGGAGTTCACGCGCTATGCGCTCTCGATCGGCCGCAAGGCTCAACTCCGCCACCCGCTCCTGGAGGGCGGATTGACGGAGGGCTGTCGAGACAACCTTGGCAACCGCTACGGCCATGCTTTCATCCTCGGCACCGAACTCGGCCTCCGATGAGGTGCGAAACAGACATACACAGCCCAGCGGTCCCTGCTTGGACGCAAGGGGAATGCCCAGGAAGGGACCCCATGGGATACCGGACCGATCCCATCTCTGCCCCAGAGGGCGGGACAAGCGAATGGGCTTGGGAGCCGAGAGGATCCGATTGGCAAGCTGGGCGCCGATTGAGCCCCCGAGGCTGTCCAGCGCGTGCGCGTGTCCAGCACCAGCGCATTTTTCCATCGCCCCCGGCCGCTCACCGGGGCGGTAGAGGGCGGCGCAGAACGAAGCGGTCAGTTCCACCAGTGCCTCGGCAGCCAGGGACAGGGCGGAGGACAAATCCTCGGCCCCCTGCACTGCCAGCACCGCATCCAATAGGGCATTGAGCCTCGCCGGGTCCGCTATGCGGGGAGGTCTCACCCCCTCTATCCTTGCACCCCAGAGACTGGCCCAGGGAAAAGAGGGCGCATGGCGATAAGAGTCTTCCTTGTCGACGACCATGAGGTCGTGCGGGGGGGAATTCGCCGGCTCTTGGAGGCCCAGGGGGGATTCGAGGTGGTGGGCGAGGCGGCCACCGCGTCCGGTGCCGCCTCTGCGATAGCAAATACCGCAGCTGACATTGCGGTGCTGGATGTCCGCTTGCCCGACGGCGACGGGGTGACCCTTTGCAGGGAGATCCGATCGGAGCACCCCGAAATTGCCTGCTTGATGCTCACCTCCTTCGCCGACGACGAGGCCCTTGCTCAAGCCGTCCTGGCCGGGGCGGCCGGCTTCGTGATAAAGCAGATCCGCGGCAACGACCTCGTGAGCGCCATCCGGGCGGTAGCAAATGGGCACTCTTTGATCGGTGCCGAGACCGCCCGGCGGGTGGCCGAACAGCTGCGCAGGTCCGAGGCTGAGGACAAGACCAAAGCACTGCTTAGCCCGCGCGAAAAAGAAATTCTCGCCCTTATCGCCCTGGGCAGGACAAATCGCGAGATTGCCAACGAAATCTATTTGGCAGAAAAGACCGTAAAGAACTACGTCTCAAGCCTGCTCTCCAAGCTGGGGATGAGCCACCGCAGCCAGGCCGCCGCCTATGGAGCACTTCAGGCAGAACGCGAGGAGCACTCCCCCTGAGAGAGACCGCTGGCTGGCATCCCGCACTCACCCGACTCGCCAGCGGGCGCTGGCGAGATTGGGGCCCTTAGACCCTGGCGCGGGAGAAAGGTTTCGGCGATGGTGGATGCAAGGTGGTCGGCAATGCACAACGGGGGATCTCTGGTCGCCAAGTGTTATGGCATCGGCGAGGCTGGACCTTGGCCCAGCATTGGTCGCCATGGTTGCCTCGCTCGGGCCACAGGTGTGGCACTCTCTTTCCTTTCGCTCCTGGTGGCACCGCCTGCAGCCGGTGCTGCTGGGACGCCAGGTCTGAGCCGGCATCCCTAGGAGGCGATGGTGTTCGTACAGGATTTCAAGACACTCGCCGTCCCCTACGACGACGTGGCACAGCACTTCAGAGACGACATCGACCCGCTTTTGCACGCGGCGATAGCCTCCACCCGCAAAGCAGGCGAACAGATCTTGATCCGGGTCGGGCCTGCGGGATGGCCGGAGGCGCTGGCCAAGACCGTGGAGATACATCCCGGGCCCATTCGCCCTCACGGAGATGGGCTTCTCGTCGCCTTCTGGTGGGAGGCAACCGGGGATGCGTCGTTGTTCCCCCGGCTGGATGCAGACATCGAGGTCGCGCCCTTCGGCACGAACCAGACTGCGATCTCCCTCCAGGGACGCTACGACCCTCCGGCCGGCGCGCTGGGCCGGATGGCAGACCAGGTTCTGCTGCACCGGATCGCCGAGTCGACCATCCGGGCGTTCCTGGAGAGCATCTGTGCGGCGCTGGCGACAGTGCCGGGTTCTTTTGGTAGGGGTGAGCTGAAAACGGGCACGCCAGACGGCGAGGCCTGACCCCACAAAACCTGGTTCAGCCGCCCAGAAGTTTTGCCAGGGTGGCCCCCACGACATCCAGCTGCTCCCGAGAAACCCATTCGCCAGCCGTGTGGGCAACCGTCGGCTCTCCAGGGCCGAAGTTCACCGCTGGCACACCGACGGAGGCGAATCTGGCGACATCGGTCCAGCCGAGCTTGGCCCTGGGCGGGGCTCCGCTTGTCTCTACAAGGGATCCGAAGATCTCAAGCGAGAGCGACGGTGGAGCAGACGGCGCAGAATCAAGGACCCTGACCTGGTCTGTCGGCTCCAAAAACGGACCTATCAACTCCAAAAGTGCCGCCTGGGCTCCCGACAGGTCCCTGTCGGGAGCGAAGCGATGGTTGAGGGTAAGTTCCACCGAGTCGGGGACGACATTCGCTGCGACCCCGCCACTCACCCCGACCGCTTGGAGTGCCTCTCGGAACTGGCAGCCATCGATCACCGGCTCTCTGGCGCTGAAGCCACCGATGCCCTGGAGGAGCGGGCCTAGGCGGTGAATGGCGTTGCGGCCCATCCAAGGCCTCGCGGTGTGTGCCCGGCGGCCGGCGAGGGTGATCCCAAGGCGCAGGGTTCCCTGGCATCCGGCCTCGACCACTGCACCGGTCGGTTCGAGAAGAATGGCGGCCGACGCATGTGTCACATCAGCCATCTCGGCAAACACGGTACTCAGGCCGCTAAAGCGCGCCTCTACCTCCTCACAGGCATAAAAGACAAAGGTCAAATCCACCGCCGGGTGCTTCAGGGTCTCGGCGAGCCACAGCATCACCGCAAGGCCACCCTTCATGTCTGCTGCACCCAGGCCCACCAGACGATCCCCGTCGATGACCACAGAGCCGGGATCCTCCCCGACCGTCGGGGGCACCGTGTCCAAGTGCCCCGCCAGCACCACCCGTCGGGGTAGGCCAAGCTCGGTGCTGGCCACGATGTTGTTGCCCGTCCGGCGTAGCCGGAGGTGGCCGGCCCTGGCGAGCCTGGCCTGCACCAAGTCCGCGATCGCCCGCTCCTCGTGCGATACCGACGCAATGGCCACGAGTTCCGCCGTGGCCCCCAGGAGGTCGGGCGAGTTCATCAGAGGGCTGCGCCGTGGGAACGGAGCAGACTTTCCAGTGCGGCTTTGTCGTGGCGCTGTCCCTCATCGAGACGGCGGATCACCAAGACGCAGGGCAGAAAAAACTCTCCCCCGGGGAACTCCCGGCGGCGGGATGCACTCACGGCAACCGACCAGGGGGGCACGATGCCCCGGGATATCTCCGCTCCGCTCTCGGCGTCGATCACCGGGATCGACGGATTGAGGATGGTGCCGGCCCCAATCACAGAGCCCCTGCCGACCCTGGCACCCTCGGTGATCATGGCCCTGCTCCCGACCAGGACATCGTCGCCAATCATTACCGGAGCGGCCTGCGGTGGCTCAAGTACCCCACCGATCCCGACCCCTCCCGAAAGATGCACCCGCTCCCCGACCTGTGCCGCCGATCCCACAGTGGCCCAGGTGTCGACCATCGTCCCAGCCCCCACCCTCGCTCCGATGTTCACATAGCTGGGCATCATCACCACGCCACGGCCCAGAAAACTGCCGTATCGCGCCGATGCGCCGGGCACGACCCTCACTCCGGCTTCGGCGAAGCCGCGTTTTAGGGGAAGCTTGTCCACGTATTCGAACGGACCGACCTCTGTAACACTCAGTTCGCGCAGGACAAAGGCCAACAGGATCGCCTTTTTTATCCAGCCATGAACTACCACCTCCCCCGATGGTGCCTCCTCTGCAACCCGAAGTTCCCCTTTGTCCAGGCCCTCGAGTACCTGGGCCACCACCGCCCATGACTCGGCGTCGCCGGGGGAAAGGTCCCCTCTGCGCTCCCACAGCCTCTCGATCGCCTCGGCATCTGTCTTCATGCGGGCAACGTAGCCGAGACGGGAGCACCGAGCATCGCTTGGCCCAACGGTAACGAAGCAGACCGGGCGCTGCAGGATGCCGAGACAGCAGAACTCACACTTTTTTACTTTGTCCGAGCCGGCGGCGGCCCGGACCGGGCTTGACTTGGGGAGGATGCCTCTGGCATGAAGTGCTGCGGGTCACCGGAGAGGAAGCCTGATGAGCGGAATTGCAAATGCGTTGGCCGGCCATCTGGCAAAGGGAGAGCGCGAGAAGAACTCCCTCCAGCTTTGCAGGGAGTTCCAGCAACGAGCCGAGGATGGGGGAAGCCCAAAGAGGGCGGAGACGCACTTCACGGCCTCGGCAATAGTGGTCGGGCCGCTGGGGAGCGCACTGCACCTTCACAAGCGCCTGCGGCTCTGGCTACAGCCCGGTGGCCACATCGAAAACGGGGAGGAACCCTGGGAGGCTGCCGAACGGGAAGCGACCGAGGAGACCGGCCTCGATCTCAGCCATCCCGCATCGGGGCCCGTGCTGGCACATGTCGATGTCCACCCAGCAGGTGGCCATCTGCACCTCGATCTCCGCTACATCCTGATAGGGAGGGGGGAGCCCAGGCCAGCTGCGGGCGAAAGCAGGGCGGTCCGGTGGTTCTCTTGGCCCAATGCCATGGCGGTTGCGGGAGATCCCGGGCTGGTCGCAGCCCTGGCGGCTGGATGGCAGTGGTGGCGCCACAACGAGGCGGCGCTCGGCCACTAGGACGCCACGTCCTTGAAGTTAGGCGCGCCTCAGAGTTGCCCTCAGGTGATTCTGCATGGGCTGGCCCACCGCGGCCATGTCGATGCGGTATTCCAACACGTCACCTTTGACCTCGATCACCCGCCGCAACAAGCTGACCTCCTTCGCGGTGGAGGTCCGGCCCATCATCTTGGAGGACACATCCACCACTCTGTCCACCACGGTCCCCTCGGCCACCTCGGCGAACCCGGTCGGCTGGGCAATAGTCACCTCGACCGCCCCCTGATCACCCGGCCGCCAGTAGCCGGTCTCTACGTGCAGCGGACGGCCGTCTTTGGCCCAACTCCGCTGGGCGTAGGCCAAAAATGGCTTACCCGTGGCTGAAAAAACGATCTCCTCGTCGTAGTCGAAGGCATCGATGGTGGGATAGACACCGTGGCCCTCTCCCCTCCATACCCCGACCAAAAAGGACAGCGCCCCGGCCGGGCCAGCCGTGCTCAGTTCCGATTCTGGCTCCATAAGGGCAGGATACCGACTCCTTGTCCTTCAACAGGGATACCTCTGTGCGCCCGGGCAGCTGGGCTTTCCAAATCCTCCACCCGAGAATGCAGCTAGGCGCCCACGGCATCGGAGGCAGCCGGCTCGGATAAGAAGCCGGCTTCCTCGGCCGGCAACCCACGCAGATGGCGGCGGCCAACTACCAACACCGCAATCCCCATAAGTGCCGCAACGGTGCCCACAAAAAACGGCACCCTCGGTCCCACACTTACCGCAAGTCTGCCCGCGACGGCCGGGGCCAGCGCACCGCCAATCCAGCGCACAAAGTTGTAGCCCGCAGACGCCACGGATCGCTCGACCGGACTCACCGTCATGGCGTTTTGGGTCACAAGGGTGTTGCAGATGCCCAGCACCGCGCCTGACGCGATGACCGCGGCCACGACACCTGCCTTGGAGGTGAAAGCCATCACCAACTCCGCCGCTGCCAGTAGTAAAAGAGCCACCTGCAGTGGCCCTACAAAGCCGAAGCGCACCTCGAGCCGGGGAGCGACAAACACCGATGTCACCGCCAACAGCACTCCCCAGAAGAAGTAGACGACACCCAGGAGGTGCGCGCTTGCGTTGATGACGAAGGGGCTGTAGGCGAGCACGGTAAAAAAGGCAAAGTTGTAAAAGAGCGCCATGATCGCAATCATGCGCAGTCCCTTGTGCCTCAACGCTCGCAGCGGATCCAGGGGGGACGAAGCAACCCTTGGCCGGGGCACATCTCGCAGGAGAGTCGCAATCAGGACAAAGCCGACCGCCATCAGAGTCGCAGTGCCGAAAAATGGACCCCGCCAGCTGATCCCGCCCAAAATGCCCCCGACCAGGGGACCGGCCGAGATCCCGAGCCCGAGCGCCGACTCATAAAGGATGATTGCCCCCGGAACCCCCCCGGTGGCGGCCCCAACCATCACCGCCAGGGCAGTTGCGATGAAAAGAGAATTGCCAAAACCCCAGCCGGCACGGAACGCAACCAGTTCGCCCACGCTGGAGGAGGTCCCCGAAAGCGCCGCAAACACCACGACGGCAAGAAGTCCCGTCATAAGGGTGCGACGCGGACCGATGCGGCTCGAGATCGCCCCGGTCAGAAGCATCATGGCACCTGTTACGGCAAAGTAGCTCGTGAAAAGCAGCTCCACCTGACCAGGACCAGCGTGCAGCCCCCTGGCAATCGCGGGAAGAATGGGATCCACCAACCCAATTCCCATGAAGGCCACGACACAGGCGAAGGCCACCGCCCATACGGATCTCGGCTGGCGCCACACGCTCGTCTTGATCTGCTCGGGATGCTCTGGACTGCCCTCGCTCTCCGACGCTCCCTGGGTTTTCTGAGTTGTCATTGCCTCTCCCCCGCCGCTCCGACGGCCGGGTCGGCTGCCCGCCAGATCGCAACGAGACGCTCTAGGGCCGGCAGGGCCTGTGCCAGAGCACCCCTTTCTGCACCGTCGAGCACGGCAACCCGGAGCGCCAGCGCGTCGCGCCTGGAATCGGCGACAACCCCCAGGAGCCTGCGTCCCTGGTCGGTGGCAACGACCTCCACACGCCTGCGATCGAGTTGGGACTCTCGCCTGGCTACCAGGCCGTCCCTTTCCATCCGGTCCAAAAGGGCTGTCACCGACGGCTGGGATGACCACAGATCCGAGGCCAGTTCGGTCACCGACCGGCTTTTGCAGTCCTGAAGCACCCGAAGGACCTGGGCCTGAGACAAAGAGAGGGGCGAAGCCGAGGCGGCTTCTCGCCGCAGGAGGAAGGTGAGGGTGGTGAGAACCGCCAGCAGATCTCCCGCCAGGTCCGAGGTCTCCCCTGCTTCCGAGGCCGGTTTTGCCCGAGGCGAGTATTGATTCACATAGCTATGTTATATACATGGCCAATGCTTCAGGCCGTCCTTCTATTAGCTTCCTGTGGTATTTCGAATAGGGAACTGTTATGTCCTGCTGCACAGCTTGAATATTTAAATCCATGTCGTCTATAGCTCCGCTATCTGTCGCATTATCTTCTGAGCGTGTATGTCCTGGAGCCCTTCCGGCGAGGTCACCGCCGTGGCAGGCAAGTCTTTCTTCTCACCTAACGACCATTTAAGTTTCGTTTTGGTTTGCTAGACAGCGAAATGGGAATGGCACTTCTATGACTAACTCAGCACAACAACATCTTTCCATACGCCGTTTTTCGACCGGAGTATTGGGGATCTCTGTCATGTCAATGGCGCTGGCGGCATGCGGAGCCACCGGTTCTGCTTCCAGCACCGCAAAGCCTGCGACAATTCGTCACACCAAGACGGAGGCTCACAGCGTCGACATCTCTGCCACCAAGCTCACCGGGGTGGACACCCAGCTTCGCCTGGTGCCATCGTCATCGTCTCCCGTTTCAAAGGGGCTGAGCACTACAGCAGTCGCGCCTGCATCGATTGCCACAGCGGGCGGCGCTCAGACGATTTCATTGCCGATTGTCGGCGGGAACTTCACCTTTGACACCACAGACCACCACATCACAGGCATCGTCGATCACTCTGGAGGATTCAGGCTGACGGGGGGCTCCAGCCCGGCAGTTACCGTCGTCGACCTCAACATCAATTTGAGCACCAAGGTGGTGACTGCCACGGTTAACGGCTCCCCAAACGTTCCGCTTTTCACCCTGTCCGGCACGGCGGATCTGGCCCGCCAGGGGGTCCACGACGTCATTACGGGCCTCACCGCCTCGGTGTCACCACACACCACTGCGGCAGTCAAAGCCATGCTCGGCTCCAGCGGCACGGTCGGTGACCTCACAATTACGGCCTCCACCACCGCCTGATCTCGCCAGCATCCTGGGTCCGCCCCGGAGGCCGAAGCATACTTCACGCTCCCAGCTGGGCCTTCAAGAGAATCACTCCATTTGCATAAAGTTGCCCAAAGTGGCGTCGATACTTAGATGTGCGACGCCGGCAAGTCACTCTCGTGGCAGACAGCGCAAGGGAGCCCAGGCCGTGAAGGAGCGCCCGAGGATCGCTACGGCCCTGGGAGCGGCCCTTTCGGACAGGATCGACGACGTCATTGCAAGGGTCCCCTGGGAGGAAATGGCCTCCGCCGATACCGCCTCCAGCGTGGAAAGCCGGGATCTGGAGGAGCGTTGGAGTGCCGCTCGCCGGGTGGCCGAGACCATGGCCGCCGCGCTGCTGGGCGATGCAATGTCCTACGAGGAGGACCTGCTCCTGGCCAGGCTCGGTCGCCAGAGTGCCCGCCGGAGGTTGCCGGTGGCTCTGCTCATGCAACTGCTGGTGTGGCTCACCGAGGCTGCGATATCGGTGTGCGAGGAGGAGGCGGAGAAGCTCGGGATCGCAGTGGCGGATGCATGGGAGGTGATCCGGCTGCTGCAGACGAGTTCCAATCGCCTGATCGTCAGCGTGGCGGGCCACTTCGATTCAGAGTTGGACACGGCACAGGAAGAACTTGCCTTCCTCGCTCACCACGACTCTTTGACCGGTCTCGCCAACAGGTGCCTGGCCTTGGAGAAGCTCGGCATGACCCCAGCCTCTGGCGGGCCGGCCGCTGCGGCGACGGTCGTCTATTTCATAGACATCGATCGCTTCAAGGCCATCAATGACCGCCTGGGGCACCAGGCGGGTGACGAAAGCCTTGCCGTGGTGGCAGCCCGGATCCGAAACATCCTGCGTCCGGGCGACCTGCTTTCCAGATTCGGGGGTGACGAGTTCGTCGCTCTCTGTTGGAATGTCCCCTCACAGAAGGTTGCCCGGCGCATAGGGGAACGGATCGTCGCGACAATTGGCGAAGGCCTCGTGGCCGGCGGCCAGCCGGTCATGCTCACCGCGAGTGTGGGCATCGCCATCGGGGAGCCGGCCGAGGCACCCGAGCATCTAATCGCCAGGGCCGACGCCGCCATGTATGAAGTCAAGCGTCGAGGGGGGAACGGATCCCGGCTTGCCGGGTCGGAACCTACCGCCACCGGTATCGACGTCGTATTCGCCGCCGAACTCAGAGAGGCCTTGGAACGGCGGCAACTGGAACTCCACTTCCAAACGATCGTCGACCCATCGGGTTGCGACGTGCTGGGACACGAAGCGCTACTGCGCTGGAATCACCCGACCAGGGGCCTGGTTGGGCCAACTGAGTTCATCCCCATCGCCGAAACCACCGGGCTCATCGTGGCACTGGGCAACTGGGTCATCGAGGAGGCGACCCGGCAGTCGGTGGCGCACTTCGGCACGGGAAGAGACGCCCCCATCCTCACCGTCAACGTTTCGGTGCGCCAGCTTGCCCACCCCTCGCTCCTCCCAAGGGTCAAAGATGCACTCCGCTCCTCGGGCCTGCCCCCGGGCCGGCTGGTGGTGGAGGTCACAGAGACGATGCTGGCAACCTTTCCAGAATGCGAAGCTGCCCTGCAGAATCTCAAGAACCTCGGCGTGTCTTTGGCAATAGATGACTTCGGGACCGGATACTCCTCCCTCTCCTACCTTCAGCACCTCCCCGTCAGCTGGATCAAGATCGACCGCTCCTTCGTTTCCGAGCTGTCCAGGGCAACGACAAGCGGGGCGGTCGTGGCAGGAATGGTGAACCTGGCACACAACCTGGGCCTGCGGGTCATAGCGGAGGGGATCGAAACAAAGGACCAAGCCGACGCCCTGCGCGTGGCGGGATGCGATGCCCTGCAGGGCTTCTACTTTGCCAAGCCTGCGCCCTTGGCAGCGGAGCAGCCGATAGTCCCCGGCCTGGACGCCCTGGCGGGCTAGGACTCAGGAGGAAGCGGGTCCGCCCTCTTGAGGAGGGGGAGGAAAGCCATCGGGGAACCCAGGCATCTCCGGCACGGTGTCCCGAGTCATGAAGGTGAGCTCCCAGGATGGATCGGAATCACCATCTATTGTCAGCCGCCAGGAAAACCGCTTACCCATGGCCAGCGGGAGGCCCGGCAGGTTCAGGGCAAAGGGAACCGCTACCGGACTACCGTCGGGCAGCTCCGGAGGCCGGGGCAGTTGGAAATCTCCGCGCATCTCTATGGGCTGGGGGCCGTCCGGCGTCTCCACCACGACTTCATGGCCATCCTCGTCCACCAAGAACAGCTCCCAGTGGTGGGGAGCATCGAGTTCGGTCCAAGATACGTCCAGCTTCATCGCGATACCAAAGGGAGTGGGATCGGGACCGATCACACTCCATCCCCCGCCGAGCATGTAGAGCTTCCCCTCTACCACTTGAACCGCATCGCACAGCATCATGATCGCCTTCACCCAAGACACGTTAACCCAACGCGGGTGCCACCTAACCTCCATTTGCCTCCTTGCATTAGGATTGGCCAGATGACCAGTACTGCGCGGACTATGCCACCGGGTGCCGGGCGCGCAGGGCGCAAGGCCCTCGGTCTTCGTAATGACGTCTACCGCCGCCCGCTTGAGACGGCCCTGGACAGGGTGGGGCTGTCGGAGGGGTGGAGGGTGGCCGATGTCGGCGCCGGGCAGGGGGACGTCAGTGTCGCCCTCGCCGAGGTCGTGGGCCGATCTGGCCGCGTCTATGCGGTGGATGCCGACCCTGCCGCCCGTGACGAGACGGCCCGTGCCGCGGCTCAGCACTCCCAGGTGATCGCCATAACCCAGGTCGCCGAGGAACTCCGCCTCCCTGAACCACTCGACCTGGTCTACTGCCGCTTCCTTTTGCTACACGTGGTCGAAGCGGAGCGCGCTCTTTCCAAGATGAGAGATGCCTTGGCCCCGGGAGCCTTCCTAATCGCCCAGGAGCCCATCACCTCGGCCGGCCGGGTCGGCGGTCGTCCCCTGTCGATGCCCTCGGCGCGCCACCCCGACATCGGGGCTCTACTTCCCGGCCTGGTGCGGGATTCCGGTTTGGAACTTGTCGAGGCCTGGGGATATGCACCCGCTTGGGCCGGACCAGGGCCCGTCCCGGACTACCTCGGGTCCCTTTCGGGGGTGCATCCCGGGGAGGAGGCCGTTGTTTTGCCGCCTTTGGTCACCGTCATAGCCACCAAGCCCAGCTGAGCGGCTGCCAAGCACCCTCCCCGGGTAACTCGAGCCACATCGCACTCAGGCACCCCAGTAGTTCCGGTAGTTGGAGGCGGTTTCCGAGGGAACCGGGCCGGGGTAGAGGGAGGCCCAGTTCCCCGAGGAGCCATGGGTGCGACCCGCCGGGCCATGGGAGAGCACTGCAAAGATGTTCTCCGTCATCGTCGTAAGTTCCGCGGTGACCCCTGGGACCGCCGGGGGAACCAGGCCGGGTGCGAACTTACCGCTGTAATCGGCGAGCCGGTTTACCCACAAATTCGTCCCGCTGGCAAACACCCCACCGGCCGAGCCCTGGGTATACCAGGTCATGTCCGAAAAGCCCGGCTGGCCCTGGGCGGTCACCGGGGAGTGAGCTATCACATCTATGTTGCGTGGCCCCCCAACCGCAGGGTCAATGCCGTCATACTCCGAGCCCACGATGGACCTGAGACGGTCCCCAGCCTTGGCCCCGGTTCCGGCAAGCACCCAGGAGGTTGGATCCGTGATCACCATGTCCGCCAGCACGCCGTAGGACTGGTACATGTTTCCAATCAAGAGGCTCTCGGGACGGGCGTCTGGGGGGTCGGGGAAGTTGGCTGTAACCAATGCGTTGTCCTTGCCATACAGGGGGTCCTCGGTGGGCACCTTGTAGCAGATCTCCCGGCGGGCGGGTCCCAGCGGTGACGACGCAAGCCGGATGCGGCGGAAACAGGCGTTCGCTCCGAAAAACGCGAAGTTGACGCCTCTGTCCCTGGCGGCCAGGGATGCATCGAACATGGCGGGGGACCAGTACTCGTCGTGGCCGAGGCTGAAGAGTGCTTTGTGGTTGGAGAGCAACTGAGGGCGCTCGGTGAAATCGATATCGGTCCAGTGGGTGGCATCCAGGCCAAGCTTTTCCGCCAACATCACCAGGGGAAGTTCGTTCCCGATGAAGTCCGAGGCGCCAAAGGCCCATTGGCTGGCATAAGGCCGGTCGAAGGAGACGACTCGGGACCTGTTGAAAAAGTTGTGCCCAGGAGGGCCGTAATAGAGGCAGTAGCCACCCCACCAGTTGTAGGCCTGCCATGTGGTCACGGAGTGCTGGATCACTACGGCTGCTTTGCTTTGGTCATTGCGCAGCACAAGGGGGACATAGCGTTGCTGGGCCGCCGAATCTGTGATCTTTATGAGATAGACGCCCTCCGGCCAGTCTCTGCCCACCGTGAAGGACAGAGAGGGCCGCCAGTGGCACTCCACCATGTTGATGCCCGGGGTGAAGGCTGCCGGTGGTTGTGAAACGCTTGGGACCTCGGGGG
>JAKAOS010000191.1 GCA_021823165.1 Actinomycetes bacterium
AGTGACACATCTGTTGCTACGATTCACCGTATGGGAGTTGTCGAATCAGCTCGGTTCTGCGCCTCCCAGCGCAACACAATGTTCAGGAGAAGGAGAATCGTGAACAAACTGGCAAAATGGGTCAGGCGAGCCGAGGAGGGAGAGCAGGGATTCACCCTGATCGAACTCATGGTGGTCGTCTTGATCATCGGAATCCTGGTGGCTATCGCCGTTCCGACGTTCCTCGGCGCAAGACGAGGGGCTCAGAACCGGGCCGCCGAGTCCTCGGTTCGCAACGCACTTACGTCGGCGAAGGTGTATTTCACTAATAACGACGGATATGCCGGCCTTACCGTCACAAGCATGACCGCGCTCGAGCCCTCTCTGATTTGGGCCACTGCGGTTTCTGCAACTAATGCAAACCAGGTTGATGTCGCGGTGATGTCAAATTCCACTGCTTCGTTGGATGGCGTTTGCGTCTCCGCTCAGTCGGCAAGCGGGAACATCTATGCGATGTACGACGATCCAACGATCGGCACTCTTTATTACGGGGGGACCAAGGACCCGTGCAGCGGCATTGCCACAGTGCCGGCCGCAGGAACCGGAGGCTGGGGTAACGAGGCCAGCACCGCTGGTATCGCCTGGTAGCCACAGTTTGACTTTGGCACTGTGAACTGAGCTGGTATTCTAGGAAGCCTCAGGCTGAACGCCGTCTCTGTGAGAGGCGAGCAGCGCCCCGCGACAAATGACGCGGGGCGCTGCCAGTCTTGCGGCATTCCTGTTCCGCCTGGCAAAGGCCCTTTTCATTCTCTCTCAGCCCCCTCTACCCCCGGGTCTTTCGGCATGTCGACGCAGGTAACGACAGCTTCCTGCTCAGCCCTCACCTCCCCCCGTGCTTCCCTCGCGCCGCCACTAACACTGGCTTCCAGTCTGCCAGGAGCCCCCGCCGGCTCAACCACCTTCACCTCCACCTCTCCACCCCCCTACCTCTCCCCTCTCAACCCATTACCTTTCAAGGTGACCCCGGTTGCCGGGGTTGGTCGCTGAGCCCGGTATGACTGTCCTACCCTGTCCTTCGATGATCCGGGGGGTGTTGTCGCCGGGCGCAGAGACGTCGGGTGACTGCTGATAGGGACGCGGCCGAGCCTCCATGGGGCAAAGGTCTCTTCGTAATGTGGATGCCAGGACCGGACGTCGTGACGGTGGCCTGGAGCTGCGCTGGGAAGGAGACCAAGGCCGGTGGCTGATGAACTGGTGGACACCAGCGGCATTGCCGTCTGGTGTGGGCTGGATGTCGGTAAGGAAGAGCACCATGCGTGCGCCCTCGCCGCCGATGGCCGACGCCTCTATGACAAGGCGCTCCCACAGGACGAAGGAAGGCTCCGTGAGGTCTTCGCCGGCCTGCAGGCCCATGGTGCGGTGCTGGTGGTAGTAGACCAGCCGAACACGATCGGTGCCTTGGCCGTTGCCGTAGCCAGGGACTGCGGCTGCCGGGTCGGCTATCTGCCAGGGCTGGCCATGCGAAAGGCCGCCCAACTGATGCCCGGGGAGGCCAAGACCGACGCACGAGACGCGTTCGTGATCGCCACCTGTGCCCTCAAGATGCCCGACACCCTGCGTGCCGTCGACCGAGACAGCGAGGTCCTGGCTTCCCTGAAGGTTCTCTCGGGCTACGACGACGACCTGGCGCGCGAGTGCACCCGCTCGACCAACCGGCTCCGGTCCCTGCTCGTGCAGATACATCCGGCCCTCGAGCGCGTCTTTTCCGGCACGAGGCTGACCAACCAGCTCTCCTTGGACATGCTCGCTCACTATGGCGGACCCACCGGGCTGCGCCGGGCAGGCGCTGCCCGAGTCCGCCAATGGGCCAGGCGGACCAAGCACCGTGGCGTCGAGAAGCTCATCGAAGAGGTGTTCGCCGCTCTTGAGCAGCAGAGCGTGACGGTGATCGGTACCGAGGCGATAGAGACGATCATCCCCCGTGTCGCCGCCTCTATCAAGAGCTTGAAGGCCGAGCGCGCCCAGCTTGCGAACGAGGTGGAGAGGCTGCTCGAGGACTTCCCTCTTCGAGCGGTCTTGATCTCGATGCCAGGAGTCGGGGTCAAGACCGCAGCCACCATCCTCCTGGCCATTGGAGACGGATCCGCCTTCCCAACTGCGGCCCACCTGGCCGCCTACGCCGGCATCGCCCCCGTCACCCGCCGATCCGGAAAGTCGATCCGCGGAGAGCACCCCGCCCGAAGCGGCAACAAGCAGCTCAAGAACGCCTTGTTCCGCTCCGCCTGGGTTGCCTCTCATTGTGACCCTGACTCGGCCGCCTACTACCAACGCAAGCGCGTCGAAGGCAAGAAACACAACGCCGCGGTCATCTGCCTGGCACGGCGCCGCTGCGACGTGATCCATGCCATGCTCCGCACAGGTACCTTCTACAGCCCGCCTGCGCCGAGAAATCTCCCCACAGCAGCTTGACAAAACCATAGGGACACCCCCCTCACCTGCCAACCTCTCCACCCCCCCGTTCCCCCTCCAAAAATTCCCCCCACCCCTGCACGGCCCGTCCCAAGACGCGTTAGGATATCTAATCCCACTCCACGGAGGTGATCCGGGAAAAGCCCCCAAAAGGCCAGGCCCCCAAAAGGCCAGGCCCCAAAGGGAAGCCT
>JAKAOS010000192.1 GCA_021823165.1 Actinomycetes bacterium
GTGGTTGACCTAAAGGCCGTGTGCCTGGACGGCAAGCACCATCCGGTTGACTCCTCCGAGATGAGCTTCAAGATGGCCGGGGCGCTGGCGTTTCGGGAAGGCTTGGCCAAGGCCAACCCCGTGCTGCTGGAACCAATTAGCCGTATCGAGGTGTCGGTTCCCCCCTCGCTGCAGGGAGAGGTGCTTGCGGATTTGAATGCGCGACGTGGCCGGGTATTGGCGACCGATTTGGGCTACGACGGGGAACAGGTGATCTCCGCCCTGGTGCCCAGTTCCGAGTTGATCCGCTACGCGGTCGACCTCCGATCATTGACCGGCGGGTGGGCCACCTTCATAGCCGAGCACGACCACTATGAGCCCCTTCCGGCCAATCTTGCCGACAAGGTGGACCGCCGCTCCGGTTGATCGCTTCTCAGAGCGCGAGCCGACTCTACGAGGAGGGGATCTCAGGTCCTCTGGGTGACGCCAAGCACGGCTTAGCTTGCAGCGGCCACCCAGGATCGCGAGGAGCCCTGGGGAGGCGATCCGAGCACTGCTGCACCAAAGCCGTAGACCGAACCTGACGAGGTGAACAGGTAATAGCCATTCCCCGTTGGCGTGGAAGTCATGGCCGTTACGGATCCAGCGACGTTGTTTCCGGCGAGCGATCCATGCTGGGTGACGCCGAATCCGAAGACCTCTCCCGTTGGGGAAAACAGCCAATAGCCGTGGCCGAGAGCTGGAGAGGCTATTCCGGCGATCGGCGTGGCAATCCGCTCTACGTGGGTGGAACCGAGCCATGGGATGCCGAAGTTGATCACCTGGCCGTTGGAAAGGGCCAGGTAGTAACCGGCTCCTCCGTTGCCCGAAGCGATGCCCACAACCGGAGCCCCGAGCTTGGTATGGGCCAAAGATCCTTTCCATGGCGCCCCGCCGAAGTTGTAGACGTTGCCCTTTGATGTTGCCACCCAGTAGCCCCCGGTCCTGGCGTCAAAGGCGATACCCACCACCACTGCTCCCGGCGCCAGAGAGTGGGGAGCACCTGCCCAAGGGGTATCCCAGGGAAGGATCCTGCCGTGGCGGGTGGCGAGCCAATAGCCGCCGGTCTGGAGGTCTGCGGCGACACCGGCCACCTGCGGGGGGCGCTGGGTCGTGGCAGGGAATCCAACCGAAAGCCCTCCGCTGGCGAAGATCGACCCGTCGGATGCGGCCACGACGTATCCGGTGCCCTGAAGGGCATGCACGGTGGCGCTGGAGGAATCGGCAAACCAAATCGTGGCATGCCCAGCCGTGGTCGTGGCGGCAGGGGCGGAAATCTGGTTGGGCGAAGCCCCGGGCAGGGCCGCATAGGAGCCGACGATCTGTCCCGAGCGCGAGATCCCGATGATCGTGTTGTTTGTCCCATTGGAGGTCCATAAAACTCCGTTTGGGGTTGCCAGCGTTATGCCATGAGGGCCTGCAAGTGGTGGGCCGGCAAAGAGGCTTTGGGGCTGAACGGGCGAAGTTGCAGTCATTGCTCCGGGAAAGGCCATTACCTGGTCAGATGCCGAATCGGTGACATAAGCGGTCCCGGTTGGGGCATTGACCGCCACTCCCCCAGGCCCAGCAGCCAGCATCGATGGGAGCGACGAGGAGATCAGCTGGAAGGATCGGAGAGCCAGCCCTCCCGAGGGCGAGGTAGTCACCTTGGCCCTCCACAACGAGGCCCCAGCGGCCGACGCCTGGGTCCAGAAGAGTTCGGTGCCGGTGCCTGATTGGGCAACGGTGGCTGCCTGTAACCCGAAGATCGATGGGACAACTGCACCCTGGGACACCGAGGTTTCGTCGAATGCGGCCTGCAGAACGCCCGAGGGGGATATTGCGGTGATATTGGCATCCAGTCCCAGTGGTGAACGACCCCTGTCCGCCACCCAAACGGTGCCGGAGACGGGATTTATGGAGATCGAAAGAGGTCCCTCCATTTGGCTTGTCAGATTGGACACGTATAAAAGCCTGCGGGTGCCCTGGGTGGGATCGACCTCCACGATGGTCGTCCCCTCGTTTTGTCCACCAGAGGGTCCCGCAGCATTGGCGACCAGCACGTCGCCCGCCACAAGGAGGCCCTTTGTCACCGGTACGACGGCAACAGCAGAGGTGCCGCGGTCCCCGGTCATTGGTGACACGGCGTTCGCTACGACCATGTTGGTGGCCCCTTCCAACAGGCCACTCCCCTGCCCTTTCAAAATGGCCCTGGCTATGGGGATGCCATTTGTTCCAAAAGTGGCTGTAGTCGGACCAGGAGCACCGACGGCTATGCCCGAGCCGGCAATGGACAGCACTCCGGCCGCCAGGGCAGCCGATGCTGCCGATAAAACCCGGTGCGCGGAGATCGAATAGGGCACGGAAGCCTCCGGGGAAGGACGCAACTACTGCAGTTTCCCCACTTTACCACGCTGAGCACTCATGCAATTACATCAAAACCGGCAGATGGCACCAAAAGGATTGTTGGGAGGAATCCCCCGGCAAGGCTCTTTAGCGCATCTGGATCTCAGCCGAGAGCGTCGCTGCGCCTCTTGGAGTCCCCAAGGGAGGGGTCTTGGCTTGCGACCTGGGCAAATAGGGCCCTGGCCCTGGGAAGCTCGCCGGCCCGTTCATAAAGGTCTGCCAAGGCATACCACGTG
>JAKAOS010000060.1 GCA_021823165.1 Actinomycetes bacterium
ACCGATGTCCGAGGCGTGACAGGCTGGGGGTGCGCGGCATGTGCCAGCACCCTGGCGGCGACCGCCTCCCAGTCGAACTGAGCGACTGCGCGCTCCCTCGCCGCCTTTCCCAGGCGACTGCGCAGCCCGCCATCGCCCAGGAGGCGAACCAGGGCATCGTGCAGCGCCGAAGGGTCGGCCGGGGGGACCAGTATTCCGGTGTCTCCCAGGGCGTCGGCCACGGTGGGGAAGTCCGAGGCGACCACCGCCAATCCCCCGGCCATCGCCTCCACCACCTTGAGGGGGGAGAAGTAGAAGGGGTCGGCTGGCAAATACGGCGCAACCGAGACATCCATTGCCGCCAGGTAGCGGGGGACCTCCGGGGCCGGCACGGCCCCGACAAAGTGGGACCAGATGCCTAGTCGGTGCGCCTGTGCCTCGAGGCTCTCTCTCATGGGGCCGTCACCCACGACAACCAGGGGAGCATCCAGGTGATCCATCGCCTCCAGGAGTACCTCCACGCCATGCCAGGGCTTGAGGGATCCGACAAATCCGACCACAACCGCCCCGGAGATGCCCAACTCTTTGCCCAAAGCCCTCCCGGCCTGGCTTTGTGCATCGGGATCGAGTGCGGAGACCTCCGCCCCATTGGCCACCACCGCAGCGCTTGCGGCACCGCAGGATATGGCCCAGTCTGCCAAAGGCCCGGAAACCGCCACGACCGATGCCCCCTCCAGGGCGCTTCGTTCTGCCTCGGCGGCCTCCATGGCATGGCCGAGGCCGAAATGCCGGGCCCTCTCCTGTGCAACCGGGGCGTTGACCTCCACCAGGCGGGCCGCACCGACTCGTTCGGCCACTGCGCCGGATCCCCGGGCAAAGAGGCTCAGACGCTCTATCACCAGGTCCACCGGCCTGTCGCTCATGGCCCGGTCCAGTCGTTCGTAGAAGGCGGCAGCACCCGCTATCCGGGCCCTTTCGCCCGGGGTCCCCGACGGGACGTGTCCGAAGGAGAACTCTTTGACCTCCACCCCATCTGAACCGGGGCCTGCCAGCGGCCCCACGACCTTGGCCGCATACAGCGTGACCCGTAGCCCAAGGCGAGCCATTGCTCGGCAGATGGCCGACACGTGGACAGAAGCGCCCTTGGTTCCCCCGACCGGAATGCCCGGGTCGGCAAGCACGTATGCGACCGTCCCGAAGGGCTGGTCCGCCGGCTTGGCCCCGGTGCCCTCAAACACCCTCCACCGCCATGTCCGAGCCTGGATCTTCGACATCTTCGAAGTCCTGCGAAATAAGGGAGGATGCTTGCCCGGCCGCGGTCGTTTCGTTGGCCGCGCCGTAGCCGAAGAGGGTTGCCATATAAGCGATGCAGTCCTGCCGAGAGAAGTGTTGCTCGACCCAGCGCCTTGCTTTGCCACCCAGTTCCTGGCGCCTGGCCGGGTCGCCCACCAGCGATCCCAGGGCATCGGCCAGCGAGGCGGCATCGGCAGATGGGACCACGATGCCGGTGCGGCCGTCGGTGATCACCTCGGGTATCCCAGCTACGTCACTGCCGACGACCGCCAACCCCGTTGCCATGGCTTCCACCAAAGAGTTTGGGATCCCGTCCCGGTCCCCGCCGGAGACCACGACGCTTGCCTGCACAAAGATGTCCGCCCAGTGATACTGAGCGAGCACCTCGGGTTGGGCCAGGGCGCCCAGAAGCGTTACCCGGCCGGCCAGGGGGCCGGAGCTGATGCGACTGACCATTTCCTGGCGCAGATCCCCGGTGCCCACTATCCGGCACTCGAAGTCCAAGCCGTCCCGGCAAAGGGACTCCAGGGCATCGAGCAGAACCGGGTATCCCTTTTTCGGGACCAGTCGGCCCACCGCCAGGATGCGTGCTTTGGTCCTGTTGTCGGCCATGGCGCGGGGCACCGGGTGAAAGCGCTCGACGTCGACGCCATGGGGCGCCAGGATCACCTTGTCAGTTTGGCTGGCAACGGCGGGGTCATCGTGTGAGGCGATGACCCGGCGCAGCTCGGCGGCCGCCGAAGCCGAGCAGACCGTAACGAAGCTCGCCGCCGACGCCTTGCGTGCCAGGAGGTTGGGCGGAGACAGGTAGAGGTCCTTGGCATGGGCCGAGAAGCTGAATGGGATCCCGGTGAGTCTGGAGACGAAGTGGGCGACCGACGCAGGCCCATGGGCAAAGGCCGCATGCACGTGCGTGCTGGCCTCGTCCTCCACCGCGACGGCCATCTTGGTTGCCTCGAAGAAGTGCTTGACGGTAGAGAGGTGACGCCGCTTTTTTGCGATGTAGGCGACGGTGGACAACCACGCCAGGGGGTGGCGGACCAGGATCCTGCCCGTGGCGACGGCAACCTCGGCTACGTCTTTGAACAGGGCCCTTGGTGACCCCCCAACGGCCGGCTCGGGGTGCAGGTAGCGGACGGAGCTTTTGACCTGGGACACCTTGGGCTGGACGATGGCTTCTCTGGGATTGGCGATGGAATACAGCTGCAGAGGCACGCCCGCCGCCTCCAGGCCAAGTATCTCGTCCAGGATGAAGGTCTCCGATAGCCTGGGGAAGCGCTTGGTCAGATAGGCGACGGGGCCCGAAGACTCCTCGGTCACAGCGCGGCCCCCACGAGTTTTGAGTCCTCCTCGCTGCCCAGCCCAGGGGCGGCCTTGGGTGAGCTGCAGGTCTCCACCAGGCCCTCGGTGAGCCGGCTGAGACCGCCCAGGTCCAAGCTCTCGCCCCCGATGTAGAGGGGGGCCTGCAGTGCCCGGCCGATGGCGGCGGCGAGGCGGGATTGGAAGGCGTCGGTTTCCTCCTGGTGTTCTTCGACGACCTCCACCAGGCCACGCTGGGCAAAGGCCTCGGCCCGGAGCACCTGTTCACGCCGCGGCCAGCTCCGGGGGACCACAATGGTTGGAACCCCAAGCGGCGCCAGCTCGCAGAGGCTGTTGTAGCCGCCGCGGGTGACGATGCAGCGCGCCGCCATTGCCACGGCAGGGAGTTCGGGAAGGTGCTCCACTATCACCGCTCCGGGAACCTGGCCGGCCAGAGCGATGAGTTCGGCCCTGTCGGGGGCTGCCATCAAGGGCCCGGTCACGACTACGGGGCGGACCGACAGCTCTGCAGCGGCTCGCAGTGTCGCCTCCAGGACCCTGGCACCGTCGGCTCCGCCCCCGACGGTGCCCAGCACAAAGGGTTCGCCTTCTTGCAGGCCGGGGGGCAGGGAGCATTTCGGCGGAGCCTCGGCGGCAACATATCCGCAGTAGGAGAGGCGCTGCAATGCCGGGCCTTCGATCCCGTATTCGGTGACCACGTCGGACACTTCGGGGCTGCCGTAGACGAAGATGCGGTCGTAGACGAGATCCAGGGTGTCATAGACGCCATCGGCCTCCCAGGTGGAACGCACTCGCGCCGGCTCGTCGAGGATGTCCCGGAGCCCCAGCACGACCCTGGTTGACGGGCTGTGTTTGCCAAGAGCCCGAAAGACCGGCATCAGTTCGCCCTTCATGCCCTGGGGTGCGTGATCGACCAGGAAGACGTCGGGGCGCCAGCGCCTGACGACATCGGAGATCACCGCGGAGCGGGCCCTGCGCACCAGGGCGAGGCTCAGTTGGCCATCTCTGGCTGCGTATTCGTCGACGCCGACCTTGACCACCGGGGGAAGCTGGACGACTTTCAACCCACTGGGCAGGCTGAAGCGATCGGCCACCGTCGATCCCGAGACGAGCACCACTTGGATGCCGGGCTGGTTGCGCAACAGGTATCGGGCTATGGCCAGGTTCCGGCGTAGGTGGCCCAGGCCGTAGGTGTCGTGGGAGTAGAGCAGGACCTTGCGCAATGCACTCATGCTGCGACCCTTTCCTTGGATTCGAGATGGTCGGCTACCCAGGAGATCTCTTGTGCCAGGCCCTCTTCGAATGGGACCTTGGCGGAAAATCCCAAGATCGACCTGGCGCGATCCAGGTTTGCCTCGGTGGCAAAGACGTCACCGCGGGCAAAGGCTTCTTTGCGAACATCCAGCGCCTTGCCGGTGAGATCCGATATGAGGGAGAGCACCTCGATCAAAGAGACGGTGGACCCCCCGCCCACGTTGATGGCGAGACCCGAGGCCCCGGGGGCGTCCGCTGCGGCGACGGTGGCCTCCACGATGTCGGCGACATAGGTGAAGTCCCTGATCTGGCTCCCGTCGCCCAACAGGCGCAGGGGCCGATCCTGCAGGGCTGCCTCGGCAAAGATGCGGATCCCCATGTCGGGCCGTTGCCGTGGGCCGTAGACGGTGAAGTAGCGGAGGGCCACCGCTTCCAGTCCCTGCCCGGCGGCTCCCAAACAGGCCCGCTCCGCTTCCAGCTTGGTCCTTCCGTAGGGGGAGATGGGCCCGCACTCTCCCTCTTCGGAGAAGGGGCGGGCGCCGTTGCCATAGACCGAGGAGCTGGAGGCATAAACCACTCGCCGTACCTCACACCTGGTGGCGGCCTCGAGAAGCCGAGCGGTGGAGACCACGTTGTCGGAGACATAGCGCGCCTCGATGTCGAAGCTCGGGCGCACCCCGGGGCGGCCGCCCAGATGGAACACGACCTCGGAGCCCGACAGGATCTCGTCGAGGGGCATCGATGCCATGTCGCCGCAGTGGAGGCTGAAGCCGTCGAGGCGCATGAGAGCCGCCGCACGGGAGAGCTTCTCGGCGGGGTCGTAGCTGTCTGTGAAGGCGTCGATGCCCCTCACGCGCCATCCCTCGCCGACGAGGCGTTCGCAGAGATGGGAGCCAATGAACCCAGCGGCCCCGGTTACCACACAGGTCCGCTGAGGTTTGCCATTGGGAGCCGGCCGAAGCGATGTCGGGTTGGCCAGCCCCTTGTGCCCGGTCGGGCCCTCAGCGCCAAGCGGGATTGTGCTGGAAGTCACAGCGACGCCCTTTCGGTAGCAGGAACAACGTCAATAACGAAGTATGAGGACTCAATATGAAGCACACATGACGCCACAATGAGATTTTTCTTACCTTTCTGTATGCCGGTTCTTTGCTGTCATCTAAGGCAACTGCCAGGAAACCATAACGGTGTGCCGGGGAGAGAATGACCCTGCCGTGTCTCTCACAGGGAAATAATAACAGCAGGTCAGAAGCGCTTTTGTGGCAACGCCTGATGCAGGGGAGGAGGTCTGTAGCGGTTCCGGCACCCTAGAGATAGGGGTTGTGATTGAGCGGGACCTATAGTGGGCGTAACATTGGAAATACTCCCATAGCGATCCGCTAACAGTCCCATAATACTGCCAATAATGTTCTCTATTTATGTAGTCACAAGGCTCTTAGCATTATGCGTGCTTGAGCCTTCGGGAGCTAAGCAGCACCCTTGTCATTTTCCTCTTGCGAAGACACTCACCGGACTGGGGGCATGGGGAGAGCCTCGCATCGCTGGGCGTGTTGGCCTGTTCTCCAATAGGCCCAAGCATGCACAACGAGCAGCATGAACAACGAGACAGCTGGCCCAACCAGGACGAGGCGGGCCGCCAGGGGCAAAGATGGGAGGGTTGCGAATGGCGGTAGGGGGGCAAACGGGCCGGAGCTATGGGCCGCTCAGATCCCCCCAGGGCAGAGATGGGCCAGATCCGATGGTCGAGCCAGCCCGCCCCCTACCGCGCAGCGGCTCATGGATCTGCCCAGAGTCGGCACGAATCCTCCCGGCCGGGCCTGCGCGGGAAGCTGGGATCGCCCCTGCTGTGGGTGGAGCGAGCCCGCCAGAGGTGTAGGTGGGTTAGCTTTGTACCACCAGGAGTCGCTGGGCACCGAGGTTGGTTATGGAGGCCTCTACGACGTCGCCCGGGCGGAGGTAGCCCTTGGGTTCCGCCATCCCGTAGGCCACCCCGGAGGGGGTGCCGGTCAGCACCAGGTCCCCAGGTTCCAGCGTCATGCAGTTGCTCAGGTAACGAACCAGATAGGGCACGTCGAAGACCATGTTGGATACGACTTCGCTCTGGCGGATCTCTCCATTCACCTTGAGTTCGAGGACCGCCGAGGAGTAATCGGAAAATGCGGAATAGGGAACCAGCCAAGGGCCAAGCGGGCAGGAGCGAGGGAAGTTCTTCCCGTTGTCCCACTGGCTGCCCCCGTGGCTGAACTGCATCTCGCGGTCCGAGAGGTCGTTTGCCACACAGAAGCCGCCCACGCAATCCATGGGGTCTTCGTCCTTGCTGAGGTAGGACGCGGTGGAGGCGATGACAAAGGCCAACTCGACTTCGTAGTCGAAGGTGGTTGATCCCCTGAGAGGCATCACATCGTCGTAGGGACCCGAGACGGTGTAGGGGGTTTTCATAAAGATCACCGGCTCGCTTTCGACCTGACCCCCCGTCTCGGCCGCATGGTCACGGTAGTTCCGCCCGATGCACACCACCTTTCCGGGACGTGCCACGGGGGCCCCCACCCGCAGGCCATCGGCACCAAGTGCGGCAAAAGAGCCGTTCTCCAGGCCGTCTGCCACGGCTGCAAATCCCCCCTTGGCCCAGAATGCGGCATCGATGTCCGCGGTGAGGGTGCGCAGGTCCCAGGCAATGCCGCCGGCGTCCAGGGCAACGGGGATCTCCGCGCCTCGTTCGCCGAGGCGGGCCAGGACAAATGGGGTGGGAATCGACGACTCGGGCACCTCACCTGTATAACAGATGTCGCGTCGCCCTGGACGCGACAAAGGGGCCGGTGGGGGGAACCGACCCCTTTGTATCCGAAGGTTGCCGGAGGGGGGATTCCGGCGCTTGTGCCTTCGTTCACAAGAATAGGAGATCGTGAACGCGTTCGCAAGCGCGTTCGGAAAAAAATCTGGGCCGAAGACCAAAAGTTTTTCCTGCGCGCTCGGGGTTCCCTTGTAGTCGGGCCGTAGAGGCTGCCAAAGTCCCGATCGGCCACACCCGTATCATCCGGGCTCCTCCCTGCATTCCGGGCGCAACGGTTTCCCGAGGCTCCCCGAGCGCAATGGGATCTGGGTCCTTTTCGGATCCCTCACAGGTTGTCCGGGCCTCTCTCTACCGGTGCTCCGGTCCCCCCAGCGGGTTCGGGCATCGATGCGAAGCCGTTCATCGCTTGGCAGCATTCCCGCCCCGGAAGGGCCCTTCGTCCTCCCGGTGATCTGCCAGGTGCTGGGCCTCTGCCAAGACGGGAGCAAAGATATCCCCGCGTTCCTCGATGCGCCGTAGTACGTCGGAGGGCCCGTTCCGCCTCGCCCCATTCGATAGGCGTTGACACCGACGGCTTGTCCATCGCACGGGTCGAATAGGCGGCGACGGTCGTCTTTGTTCGGTCATTCTGGCTCTAATCGACAAAGACCTTGCCCCCGCGAAGGGATCTGTACATCCTCTCCACGACCTTTGTTGGATGTGCCTTTGCCAACGAGGCTGCGACTGCTTTTGCATATGCCTTGGTCCGCTGGAAGGTGGTGGCGGAGTTGAGGGGGACCAGACCTGCAGGCCCTTGGAGCCCGAGGTCTTGGGATAACAGGACAGGCCCTCGGTAGCCAAGAGGTCCCTTATCTCCAGGCCGACCTCGATGCACTCAAGAATGCCGGCTGGTGCCCCGGGGTCGAGGTCGAAAACCAAAAATGACGCGTCTACCTCCTCGCTGTTCCCAGGGTCGTATCCCGGGCCAAAGCGCGAGAGGGGCGGGTGGAGTTCAATGGCGGCAAGGTTGGCCACCCAAAGCAGGCTGGCCAGGTTGTCCACGCTGCAATAGGTGATTCTCTTGGATCCATTGCCGGCCGACACCTCTATGGTCCGGATCCATGCCGGGTGCCAGCTGGGACAGTGCTTCTCGAAGAAGAACGCTGCTCCCGCCCCGTCTGGATAGCGCTTGAGGGTGAGGGGGCGGCCGGAAAGATGCGGGAGGATCCCGGCGGAGACCGAAGAGAAGTAGTCGATGCGTTCGCCCTTGGTAAAGACGGTCTGGGGGTAGAGGACCTTGTTGGGGTTGGTGATCTTTATCCCCTGGCCGCCTGCGTCGATTTCATCGGGCTTGCCAATGGCCTGTAATTGCCATCGGGGTTCGCCGGTCAATCCCTGCCCCGTGCTCAGTCCTCTTTTGGGGATGGGCCTGCCCCGGATTGCAACAGGTTCTCCAGTGCGGCCCACAGGGCGCGGTAGGAGCGGGCGGGAGCGCTTCGGGGAGCCCAAGTCACGACCGGGGCTCGCTCCTCACCCATCCGCTCGACCAGGGACGAGGCCGGTATGTAGGCCGACAGGATGTTCGGGTGCTCCCCGGGCAGTTCCTCTGCCAGCTTGCGATGCATGCTGCGCCGGCGGTCGACCATGGACAAAAAGCCCACTAACTGTCCAGAACCCCGGCCCCTGAACTCCGCAAAAGATGCCAGCTGATCGAAGGTGCGGAGGGAAAGGGTGGAGGGAACCAGGGGGACGGCTACCACGTCGGCGGCTTCCAGGACGTTCTCCGATACCAGCGAAACGCTCGGCGGGCAGTCCAGGACCACCATGTCGTAGCGGGTGGCCAGCGGCCGCAGCAGGCGGCGTAGGCGGCGGGTCGGTTTTGCCGTCGAGCCCAGGGCAAGGTCCAGGTTCCGGTAGGAGAAATCGGCGGGCAGCAGATCCAGATTCTCGAAGTCCGTCGCTTTCAGATGCGCATCGAGTGGGTTGTTGGCCTTGACCAAGCCCTTGGCGCCGCCTTTCACACGGGGCTTGACCCGGAAGAGGAAGGTGGCCGCGGCCTGGGGATCCAGGTCCCATAGCAGTGTCCTCCTGCCGCTTTTTGCCCACAGGTAGGCGAGGTTGACGGCTGCGGAGGTCTTGCCCACCCCACCTTTGATGCCGTAGCAGGCGACCACTTTCACCGGACGGGTCGCCCCGTGAGTGAGGCGAAGGCGGCTCTGGCTGCGGGCCGGGAAAAGCGAACGAAGTACTCGTGGAAGCCAGACCGGGCCACCGCTTGCCGCTCTGCCATGGCTGCTATTGCCATGCCCGTCGCCAAAATGGCCCCCGGCCCCGCATCGCTGGCGTAGAGTTCCTCGCCGAGTTTGGCAAGCATCGCTGCATGCACCTCTGCGTCTTGGTGTTCCCCGAGGTTGTCCTGCAGCACCTTCAGCTCCTTTATGGCCGTAGCAACTGCAGCCGGATCGAACAGGTCCGAGAAGAACTCGATGGCATAGCGGAGTTCCTTGCACCGCTTGCGCAGAGAATGGAGCGACTCGGGTGGGGAATCGTCGCCGATCTGGCCTCCCCGCCGCAGGACGCGGCGGTGTGCCGAGGCGATGATCCCTGCCGCCAGGTCCTCAAGCGATCCACAATCCGGCTCCGCCGCCTGCAGCGGGCCGAGATCCCACCCGACCAGCCCCCAGAACCGCTCCGAGGATAGGTGCTGGGCAAGTTTCTTGTGGCTTTGGCGGCGCTTGTGTGCCAGCAGGTCCGCCAAGGGGTCCAGTTGGTTGCCCCAGTGGGAGGGGAGAGAGGAGCGGACCAGGGGAAGCTGCAACAGTTGCACGTCGAGGTCCCTTGCGGCAGTGGTTACATCCCCGAGCCACTTCAACTCCGCCGCCAGTGGCTCTATCTCATCAGGAGGGAGGAGGGGAGAGAGGAGCTTCAGTGCCGAGCGGCCACGGCGCACGGCCACCCTCAGGTCATGGAGGAACTCGGTGTCATGTCTCGCTATGGCACCGGGCGCATTCAGTTCGATCTGAGCAAAAAGATGAGCGAGCAGCCTTGCGACAGCCGTTCCGGCCCGCTCCTCTGGGACAAGGGTTGGTCGGAGCGGAGGATCTCCGTGCCGCGACCCCTCGGGGAGATCCAACCACATCGGCCTCTGCGACCAGGACAGCCCCGCGGCTGCCACAGCCGAGCACACCAGGTCCGCCTCGGTTTGGTAACCGGTGAGGGGAACTATCGAGACCCTGGAACCGGCTCCCTCGGCCGATTCGATCCACAGCCTGCAGATGGTCTTGTCGAGTTCGTCAACGACCGCGGCGCTCGTTACCGTGACTGCGGCCCTGCCCACTTCCAACAGGGCCCGCAAACCGAGAAGTTTGCCGATTACCTTCGCCATCTCCTTTGGGAGGTCTCCGGCCATCTTCTTTGCCAAAGTTCCCTCAAAGACAGCCATCACCCCGCCCTCTGGTCCGACCAGGAAGGTCCGAGCGGACCGTCCCGCGCCCTGTTGGTAGAGGGTGAAGCCGGACGCGGCGAGGCGGTGGTCGAAGGTGTCCAGCCAGATGCGTCTGTAGCGGGAGGACTTGGCTGTAACCAAGCCATGTCCGGCGGGGAGTATTTGCCCGAGATCGGCGATATGCGAGCCGTCTGGGGCGGTCCCCAAGGAGGCAGGGGTGTCGCTCACCTGGGTGTCACGTGGCCCGATGTTACAGGGAAAACCAAAGCCAGCCCATAAATGGGGCATTCAATAAATGGCGCCGGTGTTGCCAATGACTCCGACCAAGGGAGCCAACTTCATTGGTGCAAGAGGCCCAGGCGCCGGTCGAGTCCCACCCGGCGGGAATCTCAGGGCTCGGACAGCACCGCATACCAAAGCCGGTCCGCCAGTGCCTCCAGGGACTCGGCCACTCGTCCGTAGAAGCGGTAGATCTCCCGGGCCGTGAAGACCTCGCGCATGTCTGGTCGGCGGCTGAGTTCTGCCATGGCGTTGCGGTAGGTGTGCTCCACCCGGCGCACGCAGCGGGTGGCCTGGAGTGCCGCGTCGGCGGTCTGGTCGCCGTGTCCACCCAAAGCTTGGAAGCCCTCCAGCACCGACCTCATGCCCTGGCGAAGGTCCGCCGCCATCTCGGCCGCATAGGAATCTGGCGACCATGAGAGGACCTCGGCTTCGGCGACGATGTTTTTTACCCTGTTGACCACCCGGTCGCAGCGTTCGGAGAGCACGAAGAGGTCTTCCTGTCCGACGGGGGTGGCCAAAGAAACCTTGAGAGCCGCCCATAGCCGGAAGCGGGCATCGTCCGCGGCGTGCTCCAACTCCCGCACCGACGTTGCGCTCTCGCCGGTCGGATCCTTGGACCAGGATTCAAAGGCTTCGAGTGCCCTCAGGCTCACCTCGCCCTGGGCAGAAAGCAGCGCCATTACCTCATGGCCAGAGGAGAGCGAGAGGCGCTCGACCCAACCATGCCAGCGCCACCGCGAGCCATGGCCGCTTCGCTTCTTCTCGGGGGGTGTCGTGTTGTTCATCGGAAAGCTCCCAGGACGGTGACAAAAAGAGCCCCGCCAGCTGCGCATGCCGGCAGGGTGACCAACCACGCCCCAAGGATCCTTTTCAACTGCTGGAAATGCAGGTGTTTGGGGCGCCGGGACAAGCCGGTTCCCACCTTGGCAGAGGTGACAACCGTCGAGGTGGACAAGGGCAGGCCGGTCCATGCCGCAAAGAAGATGACCGCCGCGGCCGAAGACTGGGAGGAAAGATCATCGGTGGTCGCCGAGCGCCACATCCGGCGAGCGACGGTGACGACGACACGCCTCCCGCCGATCACGCTGAAGATTCCCAGGAGTCCGGCACAGGTGACCCGCACCGGCCAGGAAATTCCACCGCCACCGGGGTGAAGGACACCGGCACCCGACAGCGATGCGGCCAGTACTCCCATGGCCTTTTGCCCATCGTTGGTGCCATCTGCAACTGCCACCGCCGCCGAAGCCACCCACAGGCCTCCCCGCACGGGTACGGCTGCTCCTCGCCGGAGCCGCAGGACGACCGGGCGGGACATTCGCTCGATTGCATAGGCCACCGCGGCGGCAACGAACGGTGCCGCAAGGATCCCACCCATTACACCAAAGACGCCAAAGCCCCCGCCCCACTGCACCGCATGCCAGCCACCGGCCGCCACCCCAGCCCCGGCGAGGCCGCCGACGAGGCCGACACTGGCACTGGTGGGTAGGCCCACTCTCACGGTCAGCCAGGTGAATATCACCGCGGTCCAAGATCCTGCGGCAAGCACCACCGTGAGCAGATTCGGCGGCACATGCACCAAGCCGACCACGGACCTGGCGACGACGGTTCCCGCGACGATCCCTCCCAGCACATGCCAGATCACAGACCAGGCCGCTACCGCCGAAAAGGATCGTGTCCGCCCCGCGACCAGGGCGGCCGTGGCGTTGGGGGCGTCGCTCATGCCCAACAGTGCGGCCAGTGCGGCCGCACCGGTAACGGCCAGGGCCTGGGCAATGTTCATCGTCGGAAATGTGCCATGTGGTGGTCTGCATTGGTTTCACAGGTGGCCCCGGTGTCCACCTGTCCCATGCCCAAAAGCCATGCGCTGCGATTCATCACCTTCAGGAGGCTAATGAAGTAGGGGCAATCGTTGGAAACGCTGCCCACGGGGTAGTGCGGCGTCGACGCGGTGGCGGCAGAGGTGTCCGTAGGTGCCGATTCCATCAGTTGTATTTGGGATTCTTCGAAGCGGTGACGTGAGGTTCGTGTGGCCCCATGGCGAGAACGCAGTGCTCTCGTGCCCCTCACGCTCTTGCGATCACTCATCCGTTATGGACACGCCCCAGTCCGAGCGCGACCGGCCGGGCCCAGGTGATGGCTATGTCGTCAACAGCTACTGCCCTGACCACAAAGGTTCGCGCGCCTTCGTCCTGGTAGGGCGACT
>JAKAOS010000061.1 GCA_021823165.1 Actinomycetes bacterium
GGCTGCCTCGGCAACCTCGGGCGCCGGAGGTTGGATGAAGCGGGTCATATACGCCTCGACGACCTCCACGTTCCATCCCATCTCGGCCAGGCCTGCAGGCAGGACGTCCCGGGCAACGGCAGCTCGGGCGATCAGTACCCGGCCCGAGTTGGTAGTGGGGGCCGGGAATACATCCAGGAGCCCTTCGGCCACATACCTCTGTGGAACCAGATCCGCAGCAAGGTTGTGCCGAGCGAGCGCGTCGGAGGTTGCGGGGCCTATTGCGGCAATCTTTGCCGATCCGAAACAGCGGGCGTCTCTCACCTTTGACAAAAGCGCGTTGACCCCGTTTGCCGAGGTGAAGACCACCCAGTCGAACTCGCCAAGCCTCTGGGAGGCCTCCGTGAGGCCGGCTCCGGCGTCGGAGGGTGCCACGGTCTCGATAACCGGCATGCAAATAACCTCGGCACCGGCCTCGGCCAGGGCTTCGGCGAGTCCGGTCGCCTGTGCTGCGGGGCGAGTGACGACGACTTTCCTGCCCGAGAGCGGTCGGCGGGAGGCCCAATCAAAGCTCAGCGCCGCCACCTTGCCGACCACGATGGTTGCGGGTGCACCCACATCGGCCACACCGAGGCCATCCAGCCGGCCTCGCCAGACGGTCTGGCGCATTTGGCTCGCCCAGCGCACAACGGCCACCGGTGTGCCGGCGTCCAATCCTGCGGCCATCAGGGAGTCTGCAATGTGTCGCCGCCGGGAGATACCCATGAGAATCACGATCGTGTCTACGGCGGCGCTCAGGGCCGACCAGTCGACATCCTCGGTGGAGTCCGAGGCACGGTGGCCGGTCACCACGGCAAAGGACGCGGACAGCCCCCGATGGGTGAGGGGTATCCCGGCAAAGGAGGGCCCGGCGATGGCTGCTGTCACGCCAGGCACCACCTCGTAATCCACTCCTGCTGCTTCCAGGGCGGCGGCCTCTTCCCCGCCCCGGCCGAAGATGAAGGGATCCCCTCCCTTGAGGCGCACCACCGTCTCGGCTCGCCGCCCCCAATCGACAAGGATCTGGTTGATCGCTTCCTGGGAGCGCGACGAACCCGGCGCCTTGCCGACGTCCAGAAGCTCCGCAGATGGCGGTGCAAGAGCAAGAAGCCCGTCGCTGCTCAGCCTGTCGTGCACAACCACCTCGGCCCGCCCCAAAAGCTGCCGCCCGCGCAAGCTGAGCAGTCCGGGGTCGCCCGGACCGCCGCCAACCAGATAAACCGTCACCGCTGGGGGGCGAGCACAGGGCCGATGCCCTCTTCGTATCCGCCCTGGCCCACGAACAAGGCTCCCCCGCAACTGGTGAGAAAGTCCTCGGCAAGGGCGGTCCCGACCCGTTGGGGATCTGCGCCCCGCGCGCTTCGGCGGGCAAGCATCTGGCCATCGGCGGAGGCCAGGACCCCCTGGATCTCGACGCCATCTGCACGAACCGTGGCGAGTGCACCCGCCGCTGTGTCACAGCCCGCCTCCAGCCTCGAGAGGAAAGCCCGTTCGGCAATCAGGCTGGCGTGAGAATCGCGGTGGTCTACTGAGGCCAACTTTGCAATCGTGGCGTGGTCGTCGCTTTTGCACTGCAGGGCCAGGCAACCCTGTCCGGCTTGGGGGATCATCAGCGACGGGTCCAGGACCTGTGATGCTCTGTCCCAGAGGTCGAGCCTGCGGAGTGCCGCCGCCGCCATCACTACAGCTCCACCGGGCGGAACTCGCTCGAGACGCGTCCCGATGTTTCCCCTCAGGTCCGAAAATCCCAGGTCTGATCTGAGCCAGGAGAGCTGCGCGCGTCGCCTGGGCGATCCGGTCGCTACAACCGCCCCCGTCCCCAGTTGGGCCAGAGTGGCTCCCACCAGGACGTCTCTGGGGTCTTCTCTCGTGGGAACTGCAGCAATCACCAGGCCTTCGGGATCGTTGGCCGGCAGGTCCTTGGCCGAATGCACCGCCAGGTCGGCATGCCCGTCCAACACCGCTTGCTCGACTTCTTTGACAAAGACGCCGCGACCGCCGATAGAACCCACGGGCAGGCCCTGCTCCCGATCACCGTGAGTGGAGACGACCACCAGCTCCGCCGCACCCAAATGCTCTGCCACCCACCGGGCTTGAAAAAGCGCAAGGGCGGAACCCCGCGTGGCAATACGCAACACGCTCGGGACGCTTGTTCTCAGAGCCCGAAAAGGTCGGCAGCCGCCTCACCGAGGCGTTCCCCCTTGGGGGTCCCGGCCGCCTCTTTGAGCGCCACGGTGGGCCTGTGGAGCAGCTTGGCCACGATGCCCTTGGTGATTGCCTCGAGCGCATCGACCTGGCGTTCGTCCAAAGAACCGAGCCGGGCACGATGCCTGGCCAGTTCGTAGGATCTGATCTCCTCTGCATGGGCTCGCAACATGGTGAGGAGCGGCACGACCCGCCGCGCCTCCGCTTCGGCAAAATGCCGATCCACCTCTTCTTCGACTATGGCCGCTACGACCGATACCTCCTGGGCTCTCGCCTTCCTGCCCTCCTCGGCAAAGGCCCGGAGATCCTCCAGGTCCAAAAGCGTGACGCCCGCCACCGAGCCCACGGCGGGTTCGATGCTGCGCGGCAGGGCCGCATCGACAACGAGCAACGGCCTCTCCGCCCGTTGCTTCACCGCAGAGGCCACCTGGTCCGCAGTAAGGAGGAAGGAGGGCGCCTGGGTACCCGCCAAGAGCAGATCGGCATCTGCCAACCGGTCCGGAAGTTCAGCAAGGGAGACTGCCTCCCCGCCCACCTGCGCGGCAAGTGCCTCGGCACGTTCCAGGGTCCTGTTCGTTATCCAGAGGTAGCCACCCGCTCCCGCCAGGGCTTGGGCCATCCCCGTGCCCATCTCGCCGGCACCCGCCACCAGGACCGTCTTCCCGCCGAGGCTACCCAACCGCTTTTCCGCCATGGCCACCGCCGCCGCCGAGATCGACGTGGTCCCCCGGGCAATCGCGGTCTCCGACCGCGAGCGCTTGCCAACCTCGACCGCGTGGCGAAACAGGCCAGACAACAGCGGACCGGCGGCCTGCTCTCCCCAGGCTGTGTGCCAGGCCGATTTCACCTGGGAGAGAACCTCTCCCTCGCCGAGCACCGCTGAGTCCAACCCGGCCGCCACCGAGAACAGGTGGCTCACCGCCGAGCGGTCCCAGTAGCTGTAGAGATGGTCGGAGAGATCCTCGGGTGCCAGGCCGGCCATCTCGGCCAAGACATCGCGCACCTCGCCAACGGCAGGATGGAAGCGCTCCACCACCGCATGGACCTCTGTCCGCATGCAGGTAGAGAGCACTACGGCTTCAAGGACGTGCGGCTGTGCACTAAGGGCAGCAAGCGCTTTGGCTATCCGGTCGCCCGACAGCGACACCCGTTCCAGCAGATCCAGTGGAGCACTTCGCTGGTGCAAGCCCACTACCAGGAGAGACAACGCCTCACCAACTCCTTCGCGGGACCTACTTGGCCCTCACGCAACATATCGAGCATGTCTGACATTCGGATGCGACGCCAATTGAGTTCCTTGGGCCGCCTTCCCGATGCCAGCATCTCCTCCCTTACCTCACCCAGTATGGCAGCAGCCAGCCCATGCTCGGGTCTCACCTGTTCGGCCAAGCTGTCACGCAACCACGTAGCGTACCGCGGGGCCGAGGCAGAGGTGGACACCGAAACCAACAGCCGGTCCCGTTGCAGCACCGCCGGCATCGTGAAGGTTCCTCCTCGGGCGACCTGCCCCGCACCGGAGGCGTCGAGCACGAACACCCCGGCCGCCAGGGCTTCGGCAACCACCTGGCGGTCTACGAGAACATCGCCGGTGGCGGCAACAACAAGTCGGTAGGTTGCGACATCTCCCTCGGCATAGGGACGTTCGAGGCATCTCGCACCCTTCACCGCCCTGGCCTCCTGTCCGACTTGGGTCGCCACAATGTCCACCTCGGCGCCGCTATGTGCAAGCGAAGCCGCCTTTCTCGCCCCCACTTTGCCCGCACCGACCACCAAGCAGGCGAGGCCCCTCACATCGAGTGCCGCCATCAGGGGCACAAAGGCGGGATCGGCCGGTGGCATTACAGCACGGGGGGCCGGTGACGCGAACGTTGGTGCTGGTAGAAAGAGAGAATCTGCAACTCGGTCGAGAGGTCGACGTGGCGAAGCGCGACGCCTTCTGGAACCGAAAGGCTCAGGGGGGCAAAGTTCAGGATTGCCGTGACCCCGGCACCAACCAAGCGGTCCGCCACCCCCTGTGCCGCAGATGCCGGCGTTGCCACCACGCCGATCTCCACCCCGCTCGAGGAGACGATGTCGGCAAGGTCTGTGGCCGGAGACACCGCAATCCCGCCAACCTTCTCTCCCCACTTGTCGGGATCCTGGTCGAACAGGGCCACCACCTTGAATCCCCTGGCAGGGAGGCCCCCGTAGAGGGCGAGAGCCCTGCCAAGGTTGCCGAGGCCCACGATGGCAACAGGCCACTCCCTGGTCAAGCCCAACTCGGCACGGATCCTGCCCAGCAAGATGGCGACGTCATACCCGCTACCCCTCGTCCCAAGGGTTCCGAGGTAGGAGAGGTCCTTGCGCACCTTCGCTGCATTCAAGGCCGTCATCTCGGCAAGGCTCTCGGAGGAAACGGTTGCCACATCCCCCTCCGCCAGTTCGGTCAGGGCACGCAGATACCGGGGGAGCCGGGCGATGGTTGCTTCGGGCAGATGCCGTCCTGGGACCGTCACGCCCACAACGCTACCGAAACCAAGCCACCTCCGGGCTCTGGGCACAGGAGCAAGCCGCCGAGGCCCTGAGGATGTGAGGATCGGCGGGCCTGGGCCGCAGGGACCGATGGCCAACCGGGCGGGGCCGCTCCGGCTGCAATGATGAGGGAATGCAAGCAACACAGCAGCCTTACGGCGCGAACAACCTCTATTCCAGCGAAGCACCCCCTGCGGTCAGCTTTCTCTCCGACTATGGGCTGCGGGATGAGTTTGTGGGAGTGGTCCACTCCGTGCTGCAGCGGCTGGCTCCGGGAGTCCCCGTTATAGACCTCGCGCACGAAATCGCACCCCAACACCTCAAGGCTGGCGCCCTCACCCTGTGGAGATGCGCCCCCTGGTTGGCCGACGGGGCGGTGGTAGCGGTCGTGGATCCCGGAGTGGGCACCTCCCGCCGGGCGGTTGCCGTAATCCCCGCCGAGCGCCCCGGGTTGTTGTTCATCGGCCCCGACAACGGCCTGATGCTGCCGGCAATCGATCGGCTGGGTGGTGCGGCGGTGGCAGTGGAACTCGGGCCACCCGAACGTCTTTACAACACGGGTCCGACCTTCGACGGCCGCGACCTGTTCGCTCCGGTTGCAGCCCGCTGGTGCCGAACTGAGCCAATCGAAGCTTTCGGAGCTCAGATCGATCCAGCAACGCTGCAATCTCCGCCACCGCTTCTGAGCAAGCGGGAGCGGGGAGGAGTGGTTGCCGAGGTCACCTGGGTGGACCGCTTCGGCAACATCCAGGTGGCCCTTTCCTCCGAGGATCTCGATTCCGTGGGCGACTCGATGACGGCCACATTCTCTGATGGAGAACCGGTAGCTCTACGCCGGGTGGAAACCTTCTCCGAGCTTGGGGAGGACGCCCTGGGCATCCTGATCGACTCCTCGGGCCTGGCAGCCATAGTGGCGAACCAGAGCTCCGCTGCACAGGTGCTCAGGGTCATCCCCGGTCACACCGTGCGCCTGGCCAAGGCCGACGACTTCCAAGAGCCGGAGGCTTCCTGCAACCTCTGACCGGCACCGGTGCTCACCACGAGACCCCAAGTTGCAAGGTCGAAGGCCAGCGGGGCAAGACCCACCATCGGTGAGCGGACAAGGCTGCTGGGCGGGCTTTGTCGCTGCAGTTCAGCTGTTTGTGGCGGCTCGTCCAGAGCCTGTGCCCTTGTCCCGGAGCTGCGCGCTTCGCTCCGCCGCCGCCCCTATGGCTTCGGCAACCGCCGCCCGGAAGGCCCTGGCTTCCAACGCCTGCAAGCCGGCCGCGGTCGTCCCACCCGGAGAGGTCACCGAGTAGCGCAGAGATGCGGGATCCTGGCCGGAGCGGACGAGCATCTCACCTACCCCCCAAACGGTTTCCGTCGCCAACTTGGCGGCGTCGGCCCGCGAGAGCCCCAGCTGGACACCCGCTTCGATCATCGCTTCCACAAATACCGCCAGGAACGCCGGACCCGAACCCGACAGCCCCGTCACCGCGTCCATCAAGGACTCTGGCACCCTGACGGTCGTCCCTATGCCGGCCAGGATTCCCTCCGCCCAGGCCACATCGTCATCCTTGGCTCGCCTCCCGGCACACAAGGCCGTAGCCGAGCGGCCGACTGCAGCTGCCACGTTGGGCATTGCCCGCAGCACCGCGGCATCATGGGTCCATCGCTCCAACAACTCCGAGGGAACTCCGGCGACAATCGACAACAGACGGCGATGCTCGCCAGTCCATTGCAGAGCGGTACAGGCCTCCTCGGCATCGGATGGCTTGACGGCCAACAACACCGCTTCGGAGGGCGAAGGTGAATCGGTGACTGTGATTCCGGCCACGGCAGAAAGCTCGTCTCGGCGGACCGCAGAACGCTCGACGACGGATATGGCAGCCGGGTCCCAACCCGTGCCGAGAAGACCGCGAAGCAGCGCCCCACCCATGTTCCCGGCACCCACAATCAGGAGGGATCCGGCCTTTAGCACAGGACGACCTGTCCCTCGATGACAGAATCGATCGCCTGGGACAGTGTTTCAGCCGCACTCCGCCAGGTAAACCCGGCCGCCTTTCTGAGCGCCTCGCTCCGCATCCGACCAGCCAGGGCGGGATCGGTCATTATGCGGTCCGCCCCAAGGGCAAATGGAAGCGGCCCGGGATCCTTCACCAAAAATCCCGTTCGGCCATTTTCGACCAGGGTTGTGAGCCCTCCGACCGCCGATGCGACGACCGGTATGCCACAAGCGGCGGCCTCCAGGGCGACCAGGCCGAAGGATTCCGACCTCGAAGGCACCAAGCAAACGTCGGCCGCTCGATACCAGGTGCTGAGAGCCCCATGCGGCTGGGGGCTTACAAAGCGGACCCGGTCGCTCAAGCCCGCGGCCTTCACATTTGCGCGCAACTCTGCCATGGCATGTGCTCCATGCGGCCCCGAGGGCCCACCAACGATCGCCAGGGTGGCATCGGGCACTCGGGAAAGAGACAGGGCCGAAACCGCGGTATCGGCCCCCTTCAGCGGCTGGATGCGACCGGCAAAGAGCATCAGGGGCTTTTCTGGGTCCATCCCCAGGGCACGGCGGGCCTGGCGCTTGTCGCCGGGAGCAAAAAATGCATGCTCCACGCCCGGTGCCACGATGGAGAGCCGCGAAGTTGGCGCCCCGTAGAGCGAAACCAGCTCTTGAGCCTCCACGTCGCAGGAGGCGAGGACCACGTCGGAACAGGCGATTACCGCTTCTTCGGCCGCAGCACGCTTCTCGTCGATCTCCTCGTGACCCGGGAGCAACCACTTGGCCCGCTCCAGGGTGTGGAAGGTGGAGACCAGGGGCAGGGAGAGTTCGTGTTTGCAGATGTGACCCGCCACGCCAGACAGCCAGTAGTTCGCGTGCAGGGCATCGGGGCGCTCCAGATCCGAATCGATGCGCTCAATCAGTGCCGCAGCAAACTCCTCCACGACTCCTGCCAGATCCGCCTTGGGGAGCGGACCCAACGGGCCTGCTGGTACGTGGTGAACCGTGAGGCCCGGTTCCACCTCCACCACTGCCGGGTTGGCAGGGGACGACGCTCTGGTGTAGACATCACACGAGATGCCCCGTCTGGCCAACGCTGAGGACAGCTGGCGCACGTAGACGTTCATGCCCCCGCCGTCGCCGATTCCTGGTTGCGCCAGTGGCGAGGTGTGCATGGAAATGACAGCCAACTTATGCACGAGGCTGCAGGTTATATCCTCTGTCGGCTCGGACTGGCCCGGGTCAGCTCCAAGCGCCGCCAAGGGCACCTCTGAGCCGAACCACCAGTTCGGCATGGAGGCGGTCTATCTCGCGGTGAAGCGCACGGCGCTGTGTAGAGAGCAGCTCTTCATAGCCGACCAGCGACCTCTCCAGATCATCGATGTCCGACAGGGACAACTGCGATGGATTTGAAACCAGTGTCGGGTCTGCTATCCCGTCCACCTCGGCCGCCAATGCCGCGGCATCGACACCCACACCGACAGACACAGCTCGCCTATGAGAACCACTTGCCCGGTGCCGGCCGCCCAGAGCTTCAGCCAACTCAACGATGGGGTTCGTGAGGAGGGACTCTCCGAAACGGAGACGTCCCCGGCGGGCTCTTTCCGCCCGCAGAAGGTCGATGCGCGCCTGGGCAAGGCGACGACGGTAGGAGAGGGAGGCCTCCTGAGACTGGGAAAGTCGGTTTAACTTCCGGATGGTGTTTATGTCCAATATGGATAAATCAGCGGGCAACTCGATTCCTCCACCCAACCTCGAAGTTGGCATAACCCCATGGGATCCCGCGCTGGCAACCACAGCCCAATTGTAAACCATCTACGAAGCTGCATTCGGTGCGGGGCAACTCAAGGCTCATAACCTTCAGAGACCTTGGTGAACACCAACCTTCGCAATGCCCAAAAAGCGCCATTTTTCTGATGCTGCCCGCGAGGAATGACCCCCCTGTTCCAAGCAGGGTGGTAGCGGTAATAGAGCACACCAATAAGGGCTTTTGGCGGAACTGGCCCGAAATGCCGACTATCGGTGCTGGCAGCGGGGTTGTCTCCCCGCAGCTCGAGGCCACCTGGCCCAATCCCCGAGATTCGCTTGGTGATCCGCCGGGAACTCAGACGAGGATCAGAGAGCACCACCACGTCTCCCACCCTGGGCCGTCCCATAACCAGGGCGGGCAAAAAAAGGGCCCGGTCGCCAGGAACAAGGGCTGGATACATGCTCTCACCCTGGATCTCTGCCCTTTGGCTCAATAGCCACCCACCGCATCCGGCTACAGCTGCCGTGGCCCACAGAAGCCACCAGGCCCGGTTAGGCTGACCGGTGGGCCGCGGCCTCATGTGTCCATCCAGGGCGCCGGGGGAGCGGTCCAGTACCCAAGCTGCACAAGGAAAGATGAGCCTGCCTGCCGATGTTGTGATGCGCAGGAGGCCCTAGAGCAAGGAGAGGATCCATGCAGTTCCTGACGAAGCTGTGCGAGCTTGCCGACCGCCTCGCGCCTCCACGAATTGTCAACGCCCATTGCGACCTCCCCTGCGGCGTCTACGACCCAGCCCAGGCACGCGTCGAAGCGGAGTCGGTCAAGGCCATTATGGAGAAATATGCGACCTCTGATGACCCATACTTCAAAGAACGGGCCATCATCATCAAAGAGGAACGGGCGGCTGAGGTCAACAAGCACCTCGACATCCTGTGGTACCAATACTTCCAACCGGCCCACTTGGAAAAGTACCCACAGCTGCACGATGTTTTTTGGAATGCCAAGAAGGCAACCAGCCAGGCGAAGCGGAGCAATGACGTAGCCATTGCTCAGGGGCTTTTGGACTCGATCGCGGAGATCGACCGCATCTTTTGGGAGACCAAGAAGGCCTAGGCAAGTCCCAAGTCGGCTCCGGGCAGTGGGGGCCCTCAACCTCCCGAGACGGGCGGCAGGACGGAGATCTCGTCGTCGTTGCCCGCCGCCTGGCCAAGAGTGGCCGGGAGGCCGTTGAGCCACACCCTGGCCGACTGCAACACCGTGGAGAATGGCTCGCCGAAGTGCCGCTGCGCTTCGGCGAGCACCTCTCCCACCGTATCGCCGGGCAGGGCAACCGAGGAGATCCCAGCTGCTTCGCGGGCGGCTGCGAAAAGGCGTAGGAGGGCCACTTGCCCACAGTACCCGGCGGTGAACAAGGCCAGAGGAGAACCGTCCCGCCTCTGTCGATCGAGGTTCATCGCAGCGACAGGAGACGGCGTACGGTCGAGGCCCGCATGGTGGATGGGACCCTCATCCTGCGGATTCCTGCCGCATTTTCCGCGCAGCAAGAGCGGCACTGGATCCAAAAGATGGCCGAGAGATTCGAACGTCGATCGGCCCTCGAGGGGCCTGATCCAATGGCCCGAGCCATGGCCTTGGCAGAGAAGTTTGGCCTCGGCAAGCCGGCATCGGTGCGCTGGAGTGAAAACCAGAACTTCCGGTGGGGATCATGCACCCCTGCTACGGCCTCGATACGTCTTTCGGCACGGCTCGCAAGGCTGCCGGACTGGGTGGTCGACTATGTGATAGTCCACGAACTGGCACACCTCAGCCAGCCCAACCATCAGAGGCCCTTTTGGGATCTCGTGGAGCGCTACCCCCTTACGGAACGCGCCAGGGGATTTCTCATTGCCGTCGATGGTGGATGGGAAAAGAGCCTTGCGGACACCCCGGGCCCCGCAGCGGAGACCCGGGGTGAGCCAGAGTTGGGAGCGATCAGGGACTAACTACGGTTCCTCCAGGCTTCCTCTTCGGCGATTCTCTGGTCATCAAGGCAGAACCTCGCCGCAGGCACCGACGCGAGGCGCTGTTCGCCTATCGCCTTACCGCAGGCCTCACAGAGACCATAGGTTCCACTATCCAGGCGTTCCAGAGCGGCCTGGATCTCTTCCAGTTCCGCTTCGACGCTCTCCACGATTGCCAGGTCCCGCTCGCGGTCAAAGGTCTCGGTGCCCATCTCTGCGGGGTGCTGGTCGGCAGCCGAAAGCTCCGATAGATCCTCCTGCTCGCTACGGGACCGCAAGGAAGCCTCCAACAGGGTTTGATGCAGGCCACCAAGCCTCTCCTGTTCACTCTCCAGGTGTTCGCGTGCCTCTGAGCCACTCGGCATCGGATGGATGATTGCTTCGGTCTCCATTGCCAGAATGATACCCACGCAACAAAAGGCCAACCCGATGCCTCAAGCGCCCTACCCTGGGGCCGGGTAGGAGGAGATGGCCATGGACATAGCCGAGTTCTACGACACCGATGAGCGGCGACGGCGCTCCGAGGAGCTCTCTTTCGGGCTCGACTGGCGCGACGCTGAGGACCCGCAACACCTGTTGGACCTCTACTGGGTCCGGGACACCGGTGAGCTCTACTTCATGGCCAAACCAGCCCGGCACTGGCCTTCCATCGTCAACCCCGCCGACGCGGAAAGCCTCGGCGCTGGGATACAAGAGATCGAGGAAGGCCTCTCCAACCTAACCCACAACCTTTTCCATCCAGGGCACCGCGAGACCAAGGCAGGCTCCGCCGCCGGCCCGCATCAGTCGGAAGAGGCCTCATCCAAAGACCTGCGGGTGGAGATAGTCGGCGTAGTGCCAGGCGAAGATGAATTGCGGCTCGTGCTTTCGGGCTGGCGGGACCGACTTGGGAAGCCGGATGGCGCGGCCTGGGTAAGAAGCGCGGTGGCCCAGAAGGCCGGCCAGGAGGGCGGGAGCCAGTAGGGCTAGTAGGCCTGTCCGGTCGGGCGAACCAGGATCTCGTTCAAAGAAACCCCCTTCGGCATGCCGAGCGCAAAGGCAATGATCTTGGCCACCTCCGAGGCGTCTATCGCACCCACCTCTTGGTACATCTGCGCCGAAGACGCTCGCACCTTGGCGTCTGAGATGTGGGTATAGAGTTCCGTCTCCACCGCACCCGGTTCGACGACTATCACCCTGCACCCCTTGGGGCTCAGCTCCTGTCGAAGGGCCTCAGACCACCCGTTCATGCCCCACTTGGTGGCGCTGTAGCCACCCGAGAGCGCTCTCGCCTTCCTCCCCGCCACGGAAGAGACGTTCACAACGTCACCCTTGGAGGACAACAGTGCCGGTAGGAAGGCCTTGGTCAAGCGCATCGCGCCCAACAGGTTGACAGAAATCATCTCCTCCCATTCGGTGGCAGGCTGGTTCTCGAAGCTGGCCAACAGCATCTGACCTGCGTTGTTCACTACGGCGTCCACCCTGCCGAAGTGATTCATCACCGCCTCGGCCGCACGCTCGGACTCCTTGGGCTTGCTCAGATCCATGGGGACCGCCAGAGATCCCTGTCCTGCCAGGCTGGAGGCAAGATCCTCGATCCGATCGCGGCGGCGCGCCAGGAGAGCCACAGATGCCCCCCGTCCCGCCAAGTCCCGAGCGGTCGCCGCACCGATCCCGCTCGATGCCCCACTGATCACGATCACGCGTCCCTCGAGATCCATGCGCTTTTTGCCTCCGCCCTCCAACCTGACCCGGCCGATCCGGTACGGCTGGGTTGCCCAGGTTAGTGAGAGAGGAAACGGCCCTGCCTTTGCGTGCCGACCTGCCTTTGCGTGCCGACCTGCCTTTGCGTGCCGACCTGCCTTTGCGTGTCGGCCCTGCCTTTGCGTGCCGACCTGCCTTTGCGTGTCGGCCCTGCCTTTGCGCGACCGACCTGGGTACCCGGGGCGGAGCGGGATACCCAGGCCTGCCCACTCTTGCGCT
>JAKAOS010000062.1 GCA_021823165.1 Actinomycetes bacterium
GCCACCTTCCCCGCCTCCTCGCCAAGTTCGCCCCTCACCTACAACACCACACCTCAGGTCTCCGACCTTGGGCCGGGGGTGCAGTCGCTCAGCTTCACCTACTACGGCCAGAAGGACAACCTTCTCTCCCTGGGCACAGGTGGGCTGCTTAGCACCGCCCAGGCGGCACAGGTGACCTATGTGGGCATCACCCTGGTAACAGACGCCAAGGGCGCCAATGCGACTCTCACCACAAAGGTCTTTGTGCGCAACAACTATTACAGCTACGCAGCAACTGCGACGACTGGAGTGGCATGAGACGCCCCATGGAACAGATCCGCCCGGGCCAGGGTCCGGAGGAGGAGAAGGGATCGCTCTCCGGCGAGGCTGGCCAGGCGATGGTGGTGGTCATTACCGTGGTCTTGGCCCTGGTGCTGATTGCGGGTGCCGTGGTGGCGGCGGGGTTGGGAGCGCTCACGCTGTCTGCGGGGGCAAAGAACAACCACACCGCTCTGGCGGCCGCAGACGCCGGCGTGTCGGACTACGTGAACCGGCTGCAGCAGGACCCGAACTTCTGGCAGAACCCGAGCGGCGATCCCGCCATCGGCGGCTGGGCTGCGGTCCCGGGGGGCTCCAACAACGGGGAGTACTTCACCTACACCGCCGACACCTCTGCGACTGCGACCACGGGCAAGGTCGACCTCACCGTCACCGGGCGGGTCGGCAATGCTACGCGGACCATCCGGGTGGTGATCGCCAGGAACTCATTTTTGAACTACGCCTACTACTCGATGTATGAACAGCCGGACCCGACCGATACCAACATCTTCCCCGCAGGTCAGGCCTCCAATGTCCAGAAAAACTGCGTCTACGACGAGAACCAGGCGAACCCCACCACAGGGTCCGTCCGACCCAACTGGACCTGGCACAGTGGCAGCACCTACTGCACCTACCTCTACTGGGGCACGGGCAATGTGGTGAACGGGCCGGCCGGATCCAACGACAACTTCTTCATCTGCGGCAATCCGCAGTTCAACGGGCCGGTGACCTCGGCGTCGATGACCAAGAACCCAAGCGGCGGCACCTACCCCGGGTGGCTTCAGATCAACAGCACCGACCCCAGCCTCGGTTACGCGAAGGGATCGTGCCCCGGGGGGAGCAATCCGACCTTCAACGGCGTCCCCTACTCCCAGGGTGGCAATGTCACCCCCGGGCCATATCTGGGCATGCCGGCCACCGATGCGCAGCTGATCCAATATGCCCAGACCGGCGGCTGCTACTACACGGGGGCCACCTCTGTGACCTTCAACGCCCCGTCCACTCCATCCCAGCCGGGCACTATGACGGTTTCCAGCCCCAACTCCGTCCTGGGAACCGCCGTGGGCCAGACGAATCCCAGCTGCGTGGGCACCAACGTCCCGCTTCCCTCCAACGGCGTCATCTACGTGGCCGACTCCACCTCCAGCCACGGTTGCCAGGCCCCCTCCAATCCCTCGGGCCAGCAGTGGCAGTCCAACACGTCTGGCAGCAGCGGAAGCAACTGCCAGGGAAACCTGTTCGAACAGGGAGTCGTGGGGGGCCAAATCACCACGGCCGCGGCGAACAACGTCTTTATCACGGGCAGTCTTTGCAACCCCACCGATACCAACTGCGTCAACAACAAGACCGACCCGGGCAACACCGTGCTCACCGGCAATGACGTCCTGGGCATCATTGCTCAGAACTTCGTCTACGTCTACGGCCCGCCGTGTGCCGAGGGGGGCACGGGCTCGGCACATAGCGATGGCAAGGACTGCCAGAGGCCGACCAACGTAACGGTGGATGGCGCCATCTTGGACATCAACCACGCGCTCACGGTGGAACGGCTCGGCCAGGCACCGGTCATGGGCCAGGTGGCGATCAATGGTTCCCTCATCGGCCGTTTCGGGAACCTGACCGCACTTACCAACTCGAGTGGCACGATTGTCAACGGCTACACGACGACGGTGAACACCTACGATTCCAGGCTCCGTGCGCTCTCGCCGCCGCACTTTTTGAACCCCGTCGGTGCGGGGTGGCAGCCGATCAAGTTCGGAGAGGTCCCCAACCCGACGAGCCTTCCCGCCTTCCCTTGATCCGGGGCTGCTGAACTACGGCCCCGGCGGCATCAACGGCCGGCGGTGAGATGATTTCGGCCCAACATACAGGTGCCATCCCGATAGGAGACCTTCGGTCTGCTGACCGCCCAGATGCTTGACCACAGGTCAGGCTGAGCGCCTCTAACCAGAGGATGGTTCCATCAACAGGGCCATGGCACAAAGCATCACTGTTTTGATGTGGGAGGTGCAAGGGCTTCTTTGAGGGTCTGGGCCGCCCCCAAAAGCCCCGCTGCCTCGACCGGCACGACCAGCTTCGCATTATTGCTGTTGGCCACCTTGGCCAGGGTCTCCAGCTGGAGGATGGCAATCAGGGCCTGATCGGGTGCCTGGTTCCGGATGGCGCCGTAGACGGCACCGATTGCAATGGCTCTGGCCTCTGCATCCAGGATCGTGGCCTGCTTGGCGCCCTCGGCTCGGAGGATGGCAGCCTCCCTCTCGGCCTGGGCCGCTTTGACCGTGGCCTGGCGCTGGCCCTCTGCGATGTTGATGGCGGCCTGCTGCTGGCCCTCTGACTGCAGCACCGCAGCCCGCTTCTCCTGGTCTGCCTGCTTTTGCAGAGCCAGGGCCTGGAGGACCGGAGCGGGCGGGGTGATGTCGACGATCTCGATCCGGTTGATGCGGATGCCCCATTTGTCGGTCACCGACTCCATCTGCTGCTGCATCGACGCGTTGAGCTGCTCCCGCTCCGACAGGGCCTGGTCCAAGGTGACGTTGCCGAAGGCATTGCGAAGGGTGGTGCGCGCCTGTTGGTCAATGGCGACGCGGTAATCAGAAACATTGAACAGAGCGGCCTGAGGGTCCACGACCTGGCTGAAGATGGTCGCATTCACAGTCACCGCGACGTTGTCCCGAGTGATGACCTCCTGGCGGTCGCCGGTGCGGGGCGTCTCACGGGTGTCCACCCTGTTGAGCTGGTCCACAAAGGGTAGGAGGAATACCACGCCGGGGCCCCGAACCGCACGGAACTGCCCGAGACGCTTGACGACCCCCACGTTGCCCTGCTGGATGAGGCGGATGCTCGAGCGGGCGACAAGCACTGCCAGGACGACGACCAGTACGACCAACAGCGTTCCGCCAAGCATCTAGCGCCTCCCTTTCGGCGACCCCACCCCCGTCATGACCAGACCACGAGCGTGGTCCCCTTCACCTCCAGGACCGTCACCGGCGTCCCGGGATCAATGCCGTCCCTGGCTTCGGTTACCGCGAGCCAGCTCTCCCCACCGATCCGCACGTGGCCGGGGGCATCGAAGCCGCCGATGTGGTCCTCGGCCCTGCCGGTACGCCCGACCATGGCGGCCCCTGCTGCGAGGCTGTGCCGGGAAGGCCTCCTGGCTGCCCGCATGAGCGCCGGGCGCCCCAGTAGGGCAGAGACCAGGCCCACCATCACCGCGGTCAGGATCTGTCCGGCCAAACCGACGTCAAAGAGGGAGACAACCGCGGCCGCCGCAGCACCTATGGCGAGAAACAGGGCAAAGAACGCGTTGGTCAGCGCCTCCGCGATCAACGCCGCTATCCCCACGGCCAGCCATGCAATTGCCATATTCCTATCCCTGATGATAGTGCACACCGAGGTCGCCAGGTCGTCTGGACCCCGGGCTGGCTGTGCTGCGCCGGCGCAGGGAGAAGCGTAACGTGGCCCTGTGCCCTATCCGCTGATGGCCTCCACGGGTGTGCTGGTATTGGTCAAGGGGGGACCCACTGCGTACCAACTGCTCACGCGGTGGGATTTCGGTCCGCTCCCAGATTTGGCCCTGGTCGTGGATCTCGCCCTGGTCGTTGCCTACCTTTGGGGGGTAAACAGGCTGTCCCGGCGGGGCCGCCGCTGGCCGCTGGCCCGCACCCTGTCCTTCCTCGGTGGTGTCCTGTCTCTGGTGGTGGTTGTGAACAGCGGGGTCGGATACTTCGACGATGTGAGCTTCGTCGACCATGTCTCCCAGCACATCGTGATGATGAGCCTTGCCCCTCCGCTTCTGGCCATGGGGGCGCCGGTCACCTTGGCGCTGCAGACCCTGCCTCGGTCACCAAAGCGGCGGCTTTTGGCTGTGTTGCACAGCCGGCCCTTGCGGCTGGCCGTGCTGCCAGGAGTTGGACTTTCGCTGATGGTGGTGACGATGTATGCCTACTTCCTCACCGGCATCTATGACTACTCCCTGTCCCATCCGCTTTTCCACGATGGCACCCACCTCTGGTTCATCTTCGCCGGCAGCCTCTACTGGTGGCCCGTGGTGAGTTCCGATCCCCTCCCCAGGCACCTCGGCCCAGGCGCCAAGCTCGGGATGCTCGGATTGGGCATCCCCTTCATGTCGTTTCTGGGCATTAGCCTCATGAACATGGGGACGCCGATATCCCCCCTCAACACCTTGGCCGCCACACACGCTGGTGGGTCGGTGCTGTGGGAGTTCGGGGACATGTTCAACGTTGTTGCCATAGCGGTCCTTTTCTCCCGCTGGGGGAGGGCGGAGGAGCGGGAGGCGGCCAGGGGAATGCGGGCCGGTAGTGCAGAGGCGAGGCGGCTGGCGATGCGTGCCCGCCGTTTCGGGGCCCTGACTGAGACCATCGACTCCAACAACATCCGCAGTTGAATCCCAAGATCCCCGGCTCTGACAAACGGGGCCATTCACATCCCATCTTTGCCCGGCTGTGGGTGCACATGGCAGAGGCGGGGGAGCGCAAAGGCACCTCCCCCTACCGCGACCGCCTCCTCGAAGGCCTGGAGGGGGAGGTCGTGGAGGTGGGGGCGGGGAGCGGCACCAACTTCTTGCACTACCCAGACTCGGTGACCAAGGTGGTGGCCGTCGAGCCCGAACCCTACCTCCGGGCCAGGGCGGCCTCGGCGGCCCGAGCTGCCGGCGTACCCATCGAGGTGGTGGAGGGATCCGCCGAGCACATCCCACTTCCCCCTGCATCGGTTGATGCGGCCGTGGTTTCCCTGGTCCTCTGCAGCGTGGCAGACCAGGCGGAGTCCTTGGCGGAGATCGCAAGGGTGTTGCGGCCTGCAGGCGAGCTCCGCTACTTCGAACACGTCCGGGCGGCGACGGCCTCACTCGCCCGCCTGCAGGACGCGCTCGACGTTGTCTGGCCGAAACTGGGTGCAGGATGTCACCCCAATCGCGACACCGAGGCCGCCATCACCAGGGCGGGTTTCGAGGTCACCGGATCGGCCCACTCGGCCTTGGATGCCCCCTTGATCGCAAAGCCCGTCTCCTTTGTCGTGGTGGGCAGGGCGGTGTGGCCGGGGGGCTGAGTCAGCCGGCGGATCCAAGGGTGGTGGCAAGCAGGTTTGCCAGCGCAGGAGTGGCAGTGGCGGACATGTGTCCATTGGTCACCGTCTGGCACCCAGAAAGGCCGATCTGCACCTCGGCGTCTGGCTTTCCGGCGTAGGTGAAGACGACGACATCACGTGCTCCCGAGTCACTCGGACAGGCCACCACGCCGCGTGCGACTGACAGCTTGTCCAGCAGTGCCGCTATCCGATCCGCCGAGGATGCCGAGATGCGCGCAGAGGAAATCAAGTGTGCGCCCGTTGCGGTGATCGCACCGTAGCGGCAGGCCAAAGCGCCACTTGGATGCCGGGGCGCCATGATCGTGGAGCTTTTTGACCCACGGCTTTTCACCGTGCCCAGGGCAACCGAGGGACAGCCCGAAGTGGCATTGATCGTCAAGGTGTGAGATCCCACATGGGTCTGGACCGGAGAGGGTTTCGGCTTGGGGTTCGAGGTTGAAGTGCATCCTGCGAGGGCCAATGTGCCGAGGCCGGCGCAGCAGATGTGCCCCAGGCGCGCCCAGCGCAAGCCCTTTGATGGCGAGGTGGGCTCAGCAAGAAAAGCCAGCTGCCGGAGGTGCGCCACTAGGCCTGGAGGTTGCCAAATGCCGGTATGCCGAATGCGGTGGCGTTATGCCCCAAAGCACCCCAGGCCCCGAATCCTCCACTGCCGGCCGTGGCGAATCCTGGCCGGTTGTGCCGGTTGTTGTAGTTGGGCATCGAGGAGGCGTGAGTTTCGGAGAGAAATGGCGCCGTCGGTGTGGCACCTTTCCATGACCTCATCTCCGTGGTCCAAAGCGCAAGAGCGGACGGCGAGGTGGGGCGGGGTGGGAAACCGTACTCATTCAGCTGGGCGTTGGTCGCGGTTGCGGGATCGAACCCCTTTGGGGGGACGAGCACCTGCACCTTTGCTCCGTGCACGAGATAGTCGTAGCTGGTTCCGCCCTTGGGAAGATGGTGAGTACCTCTGAGGGCAAAGGTGTTGTATCCGCAGGCGGCAACGGCCTGTTGAGAGTAGGCGTAGGGGTCGAATGACGCCTGGCAGTTTGGTTGGGGCTGAATGGCGCCTGTGGGTTTGCTTGAAAGCGTCAGCACCGCCACAACGCAGCTCAGTGTGGCCACCATTGCCAGCATTGGACGTCGGGAGCGGCGGTCACCTAGGTGCCGAATCATGGACTGTGCCCCCCTTGTCAATCCTGTAGATAGTCAAGTACTTCCAATGGCTCCTGTCAAGAACAAGCACGGGACTCCCTGGCTGGCGCCCCTTAAAAATTGGCCGCTGAAGCCGGTGGGTCCAGTGCCACACGCCGCGCATGCTCTCCCACCGCCGCTCGGTGGCCCGGGCACGCGTACCTAGGAGCCCTCGGTGAGTTCCTTCAGCACCCGGGACAGATCCGCATTCCCCATGATCACGTCGTAGCGCTCGCCCCGCCTGATCGTGGGAACCGTATCGACTCCCAGCTCATCGGCCCTCCGGCGACCCTTGGGGGTGCCAAGGTTGCACATTGCGAGCCGCACCATTCCCTGGGCTTGCAGTTTGCGGAGTGCATCCACCGCCTCTTGGCACCCGCTGCAGATCGGGTGGGTGAACAACTCGACCTCGCTGGCACCGTCGCTCATAGGTCGTCCCAGTCGTTGCAGTGCACGCACCAGAAGTCGTCGTTTACCCCTGCGACGGACCGGAAGGTCCGCCCCACCCGTGTGGCATAGGCAAGTCGGGCCTCCTCGCCGCGAGCCCAGGGGATGGGTTCGTCGGGGTGGAATGCCATGACCCAGCCGTTTCCGTAGGGTTCGAGGTTCACCCATAGGGGATGTGCCAAAAGTTCGGTGTTCAACTCTGCCAGGGTCCCCGCCACCGGTAGCCGGACCGGGCCGACCCACTTGGCGCTTTCCAAAAGCGCAACGGTCCTGGCTTCCGTCAGGTGCTGGCCGATCCTTTGGGAACCCTTTGGGAAGGACACCACCTGAATCTTTCCTCCTGCGGTTTGGCCAACGTCGGTGAGGCCGATTCGTACCAGGCCGCCGGGCTCCTCCCGGGCCCAAAGGTCCCTCTCGACGTCGTAGTAGAGGTCGGTGGGGAGGACGCAGCTTTTCATGACCCACGCTTCGCCCGTAGCGGTGGTCGTGGTGCGCACGGCTACCGGCCGCTGCTCAGTTCCGCTCATAAAATCTATCCTGGCACGGAAATAAGTGCTTTGCTGGGAAATTCCCATGTCACTCCAGGGTTTCTGGCGGCACCAACCGAGCGGGGTGAAGGAGTGTTGCCCACCGCAGGCCACATGGCGAGGCCTGCCAGGCCAGGAGGCAAGGGCTGTCAGGCCTCGATGGCCTGGAGACGGCAGCCCAGGCCCGGTTCGGTGAGGAGATGGAGGGGTTGGGCCGGATCGCTCTCCAGCTTCTTGCGCAGCCTTCCCATATAGACACGCAGGTATTCGCCCTCGTTTTGGTGCTCCGGTCCCCACACCATTGCAAGCAGTTCCTTCTGTGGGACCAGCCGTCCACAGTTACGGGCGAGGGCTTCTAACAGCCGCCATTCCGTGGGGGTGAGCCGGATGGCTCCCTCGGGCCCGGATACCGATTTGGCCGCCAGGTCAACGGAGACATCGCCCATCTTCACTATGGCGGGTCCCTCCCGCTGTGTCTTGCGCCTCAGGTTGGCTCGCATGCGGGCGAGCAACTCCGCCATGGCGAAGGGCTTGGTCACATAGTCGTCTGCCCCCAGGTCCAGGGCGTCGACCTTGGCCGTCTCGTTGTGCCGGGCCGATAGCACTATGACGGGAATGTCCGACCATCCCCGCAGGGTCCGCAACACGCCAAACCCATCCAGCTGGGGAAGCCCGATGTCGAGGATCACGAGTTCAGGATCATGGCGGGCCACCATGTCCAGCCCGACCGCACCGGTGCTTGCCCACGCTACGTCGTATCCATGGGCGGCAAGTATGGTGCGCAGCGTCTTGGAGAATCGGACCTCGTCGTCTATGAGGACGACCTTGGTCGAGGCATCCATGCCATTGCCCGCGGGTCCGGGTTGCCTGGTCATCGTGTCTCACCCCCGGCCGCGGCGGCCCCCATCCCCCCCGTCTGTGGTCCTGCGGCCGCCTCGGCGCCGCCGGCCGGATGCTGGGCGGATCGCCCGGAGGCGGAGGGGACCCGTACGACCATGGTGGTGCCGCCCCCCGGAGTGTCCTCGACCCAAAGGGTGCCGCCGGTTGCTTCCACGAACCCCCTCGCCACGGCCAGGCCCAGGCCGACGCCCGGCCCCGATCCCTCGTCCCCCATCCTCTGGAAGGGCAGGAATATGCGCTCCCTGTCTCGCGGGGCGATCCCTGCCCCTACGTCTATGACCCGGATCTCCACGGCCTGTGGCACCTCCGCCGCCGCTATCCGCACCGCGTTGGGCCTGGCGTCGGTGGCGGTGACGGCGTTGGAGATGATGTTTGCAAGCGCCCGCACGAGCAGCGGCGGGTCTGCCAGAACCTGGGGCAGGCTCCCCGAGATCGAAAACGCGATCTCGGGTGCCTCCGGCTGGAGATCGGCCAGCGCCGCCTCCACCATCTCTCCCGCCGAAGAGGGGCGCAGGTGCACCCCGAGCGAGCCGGCTTGCAGTCGGCTCATGTCCAACAGGTTCCGGACCAGGACGGTGAGCCGGTCCGTCTCATGGTCGATGGTGTCGATGAGGTTCCTGGCAGTCTCGCTTGGCCAGGTGATGTCCTTGTCGAGCAGGCTGGTCGAGGCCGCTTTGATCGAGGCAAGAGGAGTTCGGAGGTCGTGGCTCACTGCGGCGAGCAGAGCCGTGCGGACCTTGTCGACCTCCGCCAGGGCGGCCGCCGTGGCGGCCTCGCCCTGGAGCCTCCTGCCACGTAGCGAGATGCCGATGTGGGATACGAAGGTGTCCAAGACCTCCCGGTCATCGGCTCGCAGGTGGGGAGGGCCCAACACCAGGATCTCGTCTTGGCTGATCTCGATGGTGGTGACCCCGTCCTCGGGTCTTGGGGGCGGGTCGGAACCGCTCGCCGCCTCGATGCTCCAGCCGTTTTCACCCCGCCGCAACAGTGATACCCCGGAGAGTCCGAAGGTGGCTCTCACCTGGCTCACCAGTTCGGGCAGGGGATCGGGCATCTCCAACAGCGCCGCAGTCGCCTGGGCAAGAATGGCGACGGCCGAGCGTGCCCTTCTGGCATCCGCGGTCCGGCGGGCCGCCAGGCTGACGAAGTTGCTGATGACGCTGGCCACGAGAAGAAAGACCGCCAACAGGACGATGTCCCGCACATGGGTGAAGGTGATGCCCTGGGGCGAGAAGACCTGGCTGACCAACAAAAAGGCGCCGATACTCGTCGCCAGGGCCGCCAGGGTGCCTGCAAAGGCCGCCACAGCCACGATTGGGACCAGGAATAGCAGCGACACGCTGGCCAAAGAGATCGAAGACCGCTCGGGGGTGATCACAACCGTGAGAGCAGCCAATGAGATCAGTCCCGCCAAAAAGCCGAGCAGTGCCCTGGTGGGACTGGTCCATGCAAGATGGGCCCACCTCGAGAGCAACCTGAGCCCCCGCTTCTCCGGTGCAGCAGTGTTGTGACCACGCTCGGTAGGGGGGGAGATGACGTGGACGTCGATGTGGGCACCGGAGAGGTTGATGACCGAGTTGATGACCGAACCGCGGGTCCAGTTGACCCAGCGTGAGCGATGGCTGGTGCCCAGGACTATCTGAGTGGCGTTCTCGGCCTTGGCCATTTGCACCAGGGCCTGGGCGATGTTGGTGCCCACCACCTCCCGATAGTGCCCGCCGAGTTCAGAAAGAAGCTCCTTGTGCTTTTCCAAGTTGGGCGAGGGACGGGTCCGCAAACCCTGGTCCGAGCGGATGTGGACCCCGATCAGCTCGCCTTTGGCACGGTGTGCCATGCGGGCCGCCCGCCTGATGAGGTGCTCGCCCCCCGGTGCTCCGGTGAGCGCCACCAGGACCCGCTCTTTGGTCTCGAGCGGCCCGTCTATCCCGTGGCGCTTGCGGTATTCGTGGAGTTGGTCGTCGACCTGGTCCGCCAGCCATAACAGTGCGAGTTCGCGCAATGCTGCGAGGTTGCCGGGGGAGAAGTAGTTGGCAAGCGCAATGTCGACGCGGTCCGGGGCGTAGATATTGCCATGTGCCATGCGCCGGCGGAGAGCCTCGGGGGTCATGTCCACGATTTCCACCTGGTCCGCGGCCCTTACAACCGCATCGGGGACGGTCTCGCGCTGGGGGATGCCGGTGATGGCGGCCACGACGTCGTTCAGGGACTCGAGATGCTGGATGTTGAGCGTGGATAGAACGTTGATGCCGGCATCCAGCAGCATCTCCACGTCCTGCCAACGCTTTTTGTGCCGGCTGCCCGGCACGTTGGTGTGGGCAAGCTCATCGATGACCGCAACCTCGGGCCGACGCAGGAGGATGGCTTCCACGTCCATCTCCTCAAAGCTTTGATTGCGGTATTCGATGGTCTTTCGGGGAACCACCTCGAGATCCCGGATCTGCTCTTTGGTCCGGGGGCGCGCATGCGTCTCCACCAGCCCGATCACCACGTCGGTGCCGCGTTCCTTGCGCCGCCAGGCCTCGTTCAGCATCGCATAGGTTTTGCCGACCCCAGGGGCGGCTCCGAGGTAGACGCGCAGGCTGCCTCTTGCCACTCACCCTCCCTTTCGAGCCGCTTCTCCAGCTGCGATGCTAGGCCGACAAGCGACATCCCGCCCGCATTGGGAAGCTTTGACCACAGTGGCGTGTGAGACCCGCGTCGGGATGCGCCTTTGCAAAGACGTTCCCGTTCCCCATGGCGCCCGCTGGCCATGTGGGCCGAGGTCGGGTACAGCCAAGAAGAGATTCTCCAAATCCATCCCAAAAATCAACTGATGTGTGCCCCCAAGGGGTCCAGGACCTGGGAAAAACTCTCTGGAGCCGCAACAAGACGCCTCTCTGGACCCGCAACAAGACGCCCTGGAATAAAAGGAAAGGTGGCTGTGAAACCTCCAAGTCTCAAGGGGGATCCCCGAGTTTTAGCGGGAGGTGAAAACTCCGGGTTGGGAGGTTCGACGGATCTGCTTGGTGGCTTGGGAGGTTTGGATACTGCCCAAGTGGCGTAAACAACTCGGTAACGGCGAAGCGCTCCGCCGGGGACCCGGCTAGACAGGAAGCGCCGGTCCACCTCGTGTGGTTACCTACGGAGATCCAAACTCATGACCTGGCAGGGCTTCCTGCAAATTTTCGTACTGCTGGCCGTCGTCGGAGTGCTGGGGAAGTTCTTCGGCGACTACATGTACAACGTCTTTGAAGGAGGCCGCACCTTCTTGGACCGTGTCCTGGTGCCAGTGGAGCGCGCCACCTACCGCGCCTGCGGCATCGACCCCGGCGTCGAGATGCGCTGGACGAGCTATGTATTTGCTCTCCTGGCGGTCAATGCCGTGGGGTTTGTGGTCCTCATCGTCTTGCTGGCTCTGCAGCCGGCTTTGGGCCTAAATCCCTCCCACCTGGGTCCCCTTGGCTTCTGGACCGCCTTCAACACCGCCATCAGCTTCACCACGAACACCAATTGGCAGGTGTATTCGGGTGAGGCAACGATGAGCTATCTAAGCCAGATATGGCTCACGGTGCAGCAGTTCCTGTCCCCGGTGACCGGCCTGGTCGTGCTGCTCGCAGTCGTGAGGGGCTTTGCCAGATCCTCGGCATCCACCCTCGGGAACTTCTGGAGGGACTTTGTCAGGGGGCTGTTGTGGGTGGCCCTGCCGTTCTCCGTCGTGGCGGCGGTGGTCTTGGCGGCTCTGGGATCCCCTGAGAACCTGGGGTCCGCGACCAAGATCACGACGCTGCAGGGTGGCCATCAGGTGATCGCGCAGGGGCCGGTTGCCTCGATGACCGCCATCATGCAGTGGGGGGACAACGGAGGTGGGTTCTTCAACACCAACGCCGCTCACCCATTTACGGCACCGAATGCTGCGTCCTTGTTCGTCCAGCTAATCCTGGGATTCGTGTTCCC
>JAKAOS010000063.1 GCA_021823165.1 Actinomycetes bacterium
TGCTGCGCCCAGGGAGGAACCCAGATCCTGAAGGGCGACGCCATCCCTGCCGTGCAGCATCAGGCGGGCTCCCTTGGACGAAAGCCGGGCCGCCAAAGGCGATCCGATTCCCCCCGTGGCACCCGTGATCAACATGGGGGCGCCCGCCAGGTTCAAAACCTCTCCCCGAGCTCCTTGCCCAGGCGCTCCTCGGCCTGGGACATTGGATCGGACCCTTGGGAGAATGCCTGGATCAGCTTCATGGTGGGATAGCCGGTTCTCATCTCCTCTTGCAGCTTTGCGGCAAATCCCCCGCCCTCTATCTCTGCTGCAACCCTGGCGAAGTGCTCCCGGATCGAGGCGGCATCGATCTCCAGGGTGCGGAGAAAGCCACCGAAGGCTGCGACGACTCCGTGCGCCCCGACCGACCGCAAAAAGCCGTCCCGGGCAAATGCAGCGAAGGTTTGGGACATCTCGCCCGAGCCGTAGAGTTCGAGCACCATCGCCTCGGCCGGGAGGCCGGCGTCGAGGCCCACCTGGAACGCCAGCTGCATCGCCAGCCCCAGATAGGGACCGACGGTCTGTTCCACCAGGAGATCCAGCAGTGCCTCCTGGTGGGCGCTTAGCTCCATTGCCCCTTTCTGCAGGCTTCCCGCCGCATCGGCCAAGGCCAGCAGCCGGGCCATTGCATCTCCGGTCGCATCGGTGTGTACCGAGCAGTAGCTGAGGTAGCCTTCGCCGGACAGGGTGGTGCGGCGGACCTGTTCCCCGAGCATCCGGGGAGCGAGCATCACCACGTCCACCTCGGCCGGCGGTGCATCCATGCCAAAGGCGAGGAAGTATCCCGAACCAAAGGCGATGGCCGAACCGGCCTTCAGGACGGGGCGGATCTCCTGGTCGAACATAGCCACCAGCACCTCATCGGGAACCAGCAGGTAGCTGAGGGTCGCCTCCGCCACGGCCCGGGAGATCGATTCGACGACAAATCCCTCCTGGCGGGCCCGTTCGGCATGGACGTCGGCCACATTGCCGACTATCACATCCAAGCCCGCATCCCTCAGGTTCAAAGCCATCGACCGCCCGAGGTTGCCATACCCGACGACTGCAATGCGGCATCCCTGGAGCACCGAGGGGTCGGCATCGGAGGATCGGTAGAGGGGTGGGTTGGATTGGGGAGTTGGTTCCCTAGCTGGCGGCATCATGGTGTCTCCTCCGATGGGGGCGGTTCAAGATAACTGCCGGCTCACTGGATTGCTGTGTCGGTATCAATGGGTGCCGATCACCGCCCTGATGCTTTCCCGAAGAGAGGAGGTAGTGGCCAGGACCGCGCTCGGCTCGTATCCGCAGTGTGCCATGCAGTTGTTGCAGCGGGGATCCTTCCCCCTGCCATATCGGTCCCAGTCGGTGGTCTCGATCAGTTCCGCGTAGCTCGATGCGTAGCCGTCGCCCAGGAGGTAGCAGGGGCGCTGCCAGCCCAAAACCGAGTAGCTGGGTATGCCCCACGCGGTGCAGGAGAAGTCCCGCTTCCCCTCCAGGAAGTCCAAAAAGGCCGGGGTATGGTTGAGTCGCCAACGCTTGCGGCGGCCCTCGGCGAAGACCTTTGCAAAAAGCTCTCTGGCCTCTGTGACGCCCAGGAAGTGGTCCTGGTCGGGAGCCCGTTCATAGGCATAGGCCGGTGAGAGCATCATTGCATCAACCTTGAGTTCGTTGTTGAGGTAATCCAGCACCTCGATCACCCCCGAGGGTGAGTCATTGGTGAAAAAGGTCGAGTTCGTGGTCACCCTGAAGCCACGCTCCTTGGCGGCTTTGATTGCCTCCACGGCTTTGTCGAACACCCCTTGGCGAGCGACTGCCTGGTCGTGGCGGTCCGCCAGGCCGTCTATGTGAACCGTCCAGGCGAAGTAGGGCGACGGCTTGAAGCGGTCCAGGCGCCGTTGCAGCAGGACGCCATTGGTGCAGAGGTAGACGAAGTGCTTGGATGCGATTAGCCGGTCTGTGATCTCGCCGATGTCGGGGTGCAAGAGCGGCTCGCCGCCCGCTATGGAAACCATCGGTGCACCCGACTCCTCGATTGCAGCCACGGCCTCCTCCACGCTCAGCCGTTGGCGGAGGATCTCGGTGCTCTGGCGGACCTTGCCGCACCCTGGGCATTTGAGGTTGCAGGCAAAAAGTGGTTCCAACTCCACCAAGAGGGGGAACTTCTCCCGCCGCGCCAGCCGCTGGCCAAGGAGATATCGGGCCACCGCCAAGTTCTGCTGCCAGGGAATCCCCATCACGACACCTCCGTTGTATTAGCCAACACGCCCCGGGCGCCCGTTCCGTCCACGGCTTGGCGTCCCAACCAACTCAACCATGCAACCAGTTCCGCTACCTCTGCCGATGTCGGCTCCTCGGCCATGATGCCCACCGACCCTTTGCCCGCCAACCAACCCAGGCGTAGATCGGTGGGATGGGCCAGGTAATGGACGGGCCCGCTTGGGAAGGCCGGTTCGTCTTTCAGGTTCCTTCCGAGACCCAAGGCCAGCACCGTGGCCATGCCCACCAAAGATGTCGACTCCTCTGGGCTTGCCACGACGATGTCACCGGGTCCACATGCCGCCGCCCACTGCGCCAGTGTCCTGGATGCCTTGGCAAGGGAGTCCAGTGCAGCCATGGTGCCGGCTGCGATGCGAAGCGGACCTGCTCCGCCGGTGTCGGCAACGGCGCGCACCACAACCAAGGGCCGGGCACCGAGCATCGGTAGCGCCCATGCGGTCTCCATGTCCACCACCGACGCCTGGCTGGCCGCCTGGTTGCGGGCTCTGCCAAAGACGGGCCTGGGCCGGGAAAGGACCTTGCCGACGTGGGCCGCCAGACCCATCCGGCGCAGTTCCGCAGAGATGAGGTGCGCCCCGGTCATTGCGATGGCGCCCTGGGGGCCCAGCACCTCGGAGGCCACCACCAGGTCTCCTGGTGCAAGATCGGGGTCAAGGCCACCAGCCAGCCCAACTATTGCGATTGGGCTCTTCGGAGCCAGGCGCTTTGCCCACCGAGCAGCGGCGCAGCCAGACGAGGGGCCGATGCCGATGCGGAAGGGTGCCTCCAGGCCCGCACCCATCGCCACCGAGGCCGCCTCCAGGCGCATCGGGCATGCCGCAAAGGGAGCGGCCGGCCTGGCTATTTGGGCCGGGTGGCCTGCAGCCATCTCGCTAAAGCCATGGTGGGATAGACGTCGCGGTAGAGGTGGTAGTTGATGTAGAAGTCGCCGGGGAAACCCACCCCGCTGTAGTGCTCCTCGTCCCAACCGCCGTCGCCATTTTGGCGTTCCAGGAGCCACGCGATGCCCGCCTTGGATGCCTCGCTGCGGTCCTCTCCCAACGCCACCAGGGACAGAATCGCCCAGGCGGTCTGGGATGGCGTAGAGGTCCCCCTGCCCCTCCAGTCCGCCTCGGTGTAGCCGCGGAGATCCTCACCCCAGCCGCCGTCGGGGTTCTGGTGGCCAATGACCCAGGCCTTGGCTCTCGCCAGGGCTGGATGGTGCTCCTCCATGCCGAAAGAGACCAGGCCGGCTACGACTGCGGCGGTCCCGTAGAGGTAGTTGGCGCCCCAGCGACCGAACCACGCCCCGTCGGGTTCTTGGCATTGAAGCAGCCATTCGACTGCCTTTTCTGCGGCCTCTTTCATCCCCGGCGCATGCCGGAACCCCGCAATGCCTGCCAACTCCACCATGTGGCCCGTCACATCCGCGCTCGGGGGGTCGGTCACCTCGCCGAAATCGCAGAAGGGAAGCTGGGGGAGCAAAGAGGAGTCATTTTCGACATCGAAGGCGGCCCATCCGCCATTTGAGCACTGCATGCCCAGTGCCCAGGCCAATCCGCGGCGTAACGCCCCCTCGGTTCCCTCCGGTGCGTGGCTTCCCATCCCGCCGAGGGCGGCGAGCACCACCGCGGTGTCGTCGACATCGGGGTAGTTGTCGTTTTGGAACTCGAATGACCATCCGCCCGGTTCCAACTCCGGCCGCCTCACCGTCCAGTCCCCAGGGGTGTTCACCTGCTCTGCAATCAGCCAGCGGGCGGCGGCTTGAAGGGCTGGATCATTTGGTGGTACTCCGGCATCCAACAGCGCCTGCAGGGCCAGGGCGGTATCCCAGACCGGGGACTGGCAGGCCTCTACCCGCGTTCCCCTGTCGTCTGTGATGGTCATCTTTTCCAGTCCACCCATCCCGGCGGCCAGCACAGGGTGTTCGGTGGAGTAGCCGAGGAGGTGCAGAGCGATGATGGAGTAGACCCAGGGGGGCTGAATGCCGCCCCAGCCCCCGTCGGCCTCCTGGCGCTGGAGGATCCAGCGTTCGGCTACCCCAAGGGCGCGCTTGCGGAGCGGCTTGAGCGGCGCTTTGCCATAGAGGGAGGCGAGGCGCTCGGGGAGTTCGGAAATCAGGCGTTGCGCCGACCCCATGCTCCAGATGGAAGCACGGGGCTTGGCGCTTGATTCCTCCGGGCACGTTTCGGGGGCCAGTTCGGAAAGGTCGAACTGGAGCGGCCTTGCCGGACGGAGCGCGGTCACGATGCTCAGGGGGACGACAGTTTGGCGGGCCCAGCAGGAGAAGTTGTAGATGCTGTAGGGGGACCAGGGTGGGAGCAGGATCAACTCGGGAGGGATGGAGGGGACCTGGTCCCAGGACCACAGGCCGAACAAAGCCAACCAGATCTTGGTGAAGACCCTGGTCTGGCTGGTCCCACCGTGTTGGCGGATGAAGGCCGCAGCCGCCGCCATGTGTTGTTGGTCGGGAGAATCGCCCACCACCCGCAGAGCCACATAGGCCTCGGTGGTTATGGAAAGTTCTCCCGGCCCACCGAAAAAGCTGGCCCAGGTCCCATCCTCGCGTTGGCGGGACCGGATCCACGCGGCGCTCCTGTCGCTGCGTTCCTCCTCCCTGATGCCGAGGAACTCCCGCAGCAGGATGTCTTCGGCGTCAATGGAGACGTTGGTCTCCAGTTCCCCCTTCCACCACCCTTCAGGCGCCTGAAGCGAAAGAAGTCGTTGCACCGATTGGCCGAGTGCGGCATGTGCGCGGCTCTCCAACACGGCATTCGCATCGCGGCCAATATCCGCCGGGCCCGCGCCGGGGCGGAAGCGCTGTCCGCCCCTCAGGGATGAGATGACAAAATCGTCCTCTGCAGCGGGCGGTTCTGAGAAGTTGGGTGCGTTAGAAGTCACGGTCCAACACGAAGTTTGCAACCTCGATCATTTCTTTCACCGGCCCGGGCTGGAGGGGGGCGGACCAAAGCGCATCTATGGCATTTTGCAAGCTTTGGTTTGCGACCCTCTCCGCGTGTGCCCGCCCCCCGGTCTCCTCGATCAGCGCCGCCGCCCTGGCCAGCTGATCCTCGGTCTCCATGCCGCCCACCAGCAGGGCCTCCAGCTCCTGTGCCGCACCTCCGCCGTTGGCCAACGCAGCCGCAATGGGGAGCGTCGCTTTGGACCGGCGGAGGTCGCTCCAGGCCGGCTTTCCGGTGACGGCGGAGTCACCCCAGATGCCCAGGATGTCGTCGGTGGCCTGGAAGGCCATGCCGAGTTCGGTGCCATAGCGTTCGAGCGTTTCGACCCAGGAGGCCTCGGCGCCCGCCAGGACCGCTCCGAGGGAGGCCGCCGCAGCCAGCAGTTCCGCGGTCTTGGCCTTCTCGGTGGCCTCACAGGCCTCCAGGCTCACGCTGTGGCATCCCTCTGCGGCCATGTCTTGAGCTTGCCCCGCGATCATCGCCGATGTGGCGCGGGCCAGGCGGCGGGCGGCGTCGAACGCGTAAGGACTTGGCGCCTCGATCAGCACCTCGTGCGCCAGGGACAACAGGGCGTCTCCCGCTATTACCGCCTGCCCAATCCCCCAAAGGGACCAGACCGTCGGGCGGTGCCTGCGCTGGCGGTCGTCGTCGATGACGTCGTCGTGAAGCAGGGAGAAGTTGTGCACGAGTTCCACCGCTGTGGCCGCCGGCACCGCCACGGCCGCCTCGACCCCTACGGCCTCTGCCGAGAGCAGGCACAGAGCACTGCGGATCCCCTTGCCGCCGCTCGAGGAGGCGGGGTTTCCCTCGGCATCGGACCAGCCAAGGTGGTAGGAGACGGGGAGGATGATCTCGGCCGGCAGCTTCTGGACCGCCCGGCGCAGCGCGCCGCCGCAGGTCTGCTGCGCTCGTGCCAGCACTGCGGGCACCTTGTCCATAGGTGTCACTCCTTCCCCGCCGCCATGACCAAAGACGCCGGTTCATCTTGCCTTCTTTGAAGCTGGGACAGTACTTCTGCCGCCGCGGCCCTCCCGCTGCGGGTTGCGCCCTCCATGGTTGCGGGCCACCCCGTTGCGGTCCAGGCCCCGGCATATACGAGACGGTCAAGGCCACTGTTCGGGCCCACCCGGAGCGAGGAGCTGCCGGCAACGGGGCAGAAGGTTGCCCGGCGCTCCTTTGTCACCACCGCATCCAGAATGCTGGCGGACGCCGCCATTGGGAAAACCGCCTCGAATGCGGACGCTACCACCCTGGCCACCTCCTGCGGGCGTGGCCGGATCCACCGGCCTGCCGCCGAAAGAGAGAAGCCGACACATTGCCCCCGGCTTGGGCGGATACCCGCAGTTTCACTGCGGTCGAAAACCCACTGCAGCGGCGGGTCCAAAAATGCCGCCACCTCGTAGGGAAACACCCTTCGGTCGTAGAGGATCTGGACGTTCACGATGGGCGAGGTGGTCAATGCCGCAAAGGGAGTGGGTCTCAAGGGTGCCACCAGGGCTGCCGCAGCATCGTGGGGCAGGGCCACCACCACGGCTTGGGAGTAAATAGTGCCATCTTTCCCCCCCCGGCCCCCCACGACCGTCTTGAATCCCGAGCCATGCCTGGAAAGCTCCCTGGCGCTGGCGGGGGCGAGGACCTCGACGCCGGCAAGGTCCAGGGCCCGTGCCCCGGCTTTGGCGTGGAGATCAGAAAGCGGCACCCGTGACCAGCCTATGTCGGCCGCTCCGGTGGGTCCCAGGATGCCTTCTCTCACAACGGCTGCCGCAACGGCGACCGAGCAGTCCGCAGCGGGGACGTTGCAGGTAGCCCGGATGAGAAGATCCCACAGCCGCCCGATTGCCCCCTCGCTCTGGCCGCGTGCCGAAAGCCAGGGACCGAGAGAGCCTCGGTCGGCTGCGACGTCGGTGGGATCCATCCTGGCCAGGCCAACCATGGCTCTGGCCGCTATGGCCTTGTCCAAAGCCGAGATGCCTCCGAGCAACGCCAAAGAGGGCGCAAGTTGCAACGCAGCGGGGAGGTTCTGATGCCGCCGCAGCCTGCCGTTGCGACCACGGTAGGAGACAAGGGGCACATCCAGGCGCCTTTGCATCTTGGTGGATCCGGCCACTCCCAGGCGTTCCAGCAGTGCCAGATAAGAGGTGCACGCCCGCAGGTGGACATGCTGGCCGTTGTCGTAAAACACCCCGTCGCGCACGAAGGACCAGGTGGCCCCGCCAAGGGTGGTCTTGCGCTCAACCAGGGTGACATCCACTCCGGCATCGGCAAGATCCAGTGCGGCGGTGATTCCTGCAAGGCCTCCCCCGATCACCACTACATCGGTCATCCGTCCTCGCCAGGTTGTCCATGGTTGCCCCGGACCGGAATACTTGGCCGTGCGGTACCCGACAGAAGGGCTCTGGCCGCCACGTATGCCTTTTCCGAGGCCGGCAAGGAAACCCGGGTGTAAAGCACCGCCTCCGGCCGGCGTTCTATGCGTCCCAAAAGGCGGCGGTAGATGCCGGCCATGGCCCCGGTGCAGGCCCTGGAGCGGCCATCCAGCTTCGATAGCAGCCGCCAGCCATCGGTGTAGTACTGCCGGGCGCGAAAGGCCTGGAGCAGGATCACCCCCACAAGGGCATCGGTTGGACCCGAGAGGTCACCGGCCACGCCGAAGCGCTCGAGGTCTTCGGTGGGGAGGTAGACGCGACCCATGGTCGATCTGTCCTCCTCGATGTCTCTCAAGATGTTGGTGAGCTGCAGAGCCACACCGAGCTGGTCTGCGAGCCAGGGGGCCTGGCCCTCGGGATCGGCGCCTTCCAGGGTGCCAAAGATCGCCAGCGACAACCGGCCGATGGAACCGGCAACCTTACGGCAGTAGGCGGTGAGATCGGAAAAGCTCTTGTAGCTGCGGCCCAACGCATCGTCTTCGCAGCCATCGATGAGTTCCCCAAAGGCGCCCATCGGGAGCGAGAAGCGGTGCATCGCGTCCTCCAGGGCCACCATCACCTGGTCGTCCTCTGCTCCGCCCTGGCCGATTGCCTCCAGCCGTTGGCGCAGTTCTGCCAGGCGTGCAACCTTGGTCTCGGTGGATTCCTCCCCGTCCCCTATGTCGTCGATCCGGCGTGCCATGGCATAGACGGCCGAAAGAGCCTTGCGCCTGGGGTGATCCAGGAGGCGTATCCCGTAATGGAAGTTCTTCGCCTCCCTCTTGGTGATGGCCTCACAGGCCCGATAGGCGTCGTCGATTTCCATCTCTTTCACCACCGGGGCACGCGATCGCATGAGGCCAGGCGGCCTGGGGCATCGGGAGCATGAGCGGACGATGCGAGCCACTGCGGCGGAAGCCGCCGCCGCATCTTGCTGGCGGAGCGCCAGATGCCCACCAAATGGGAGATGAGCCGCAAGGGCCTCACCTTTGGCTGTATCGACAGGGTGTCGAATCGGTGAGCTTCGATCTCATCGAGTGCCGCATGCCCCCCGGCGGCAAATGCCGCCACCGCAAGTCCTGGTAGGCCCCCGAGCCGGCTTGCAAGCTCTGGGGCTGCCCCGAGCATTGAGCGGGCCCTTTTGGCCTGGAGGACCACCGTTCTCCGCAGGGCCGGGGAGGCACTGGGAGCGGACAAGTCATCCAGGGTTGCCCCAAAGCGAAAAAGGTCGGAACTGGGGATGTAGAAGCGCTGGCGGCCGGCGTCCTCGCCGAGATCCTGGAGGTGCTCTATGACCTGCAGCGCCGAGCAGATCGAGTCCGAGAGTCTCACCAGGTCTTCCTCGTCCCTGCCAAAGATCCCGAGCACCGCCTCCCCGACGGGGTTGGCCGAGAGGCTGCAGTACTGGAGCAGGTCCGAAAAGCTCTCGTAGCGAACTTCTTTTTGGTCGGCAATGTTGGCCTCGATGAGGCGTGAAAGGGTCTCCTCCTTCAGCCGTCCGGCCTGGAGCAGCGGAGCCAAGGCGGCAAAGACGGCATGGGTGGCCGATCCTGTGGATGCAGCCGCCAGTTCGCGACGTGCAGCATGCAGAAGGGCAAGGCGCGCCTCGGTGCCCCGGCCCGCATCTGGGTACTGCTCCAAATCCTCGTCACCGAGGTCGTCGATGAAGCGGGCATATCCATAGAGGGCCAGCAGGTCGGCTCGCCTTTGCCTGCCGAGCAGTGCCAGCGCGACGGGGAAGTTTTCCTCCTTGGCCCGCCGCCGTGCTGCGGGCGCGTCCAAGCCCTGGGGCAGCATTTGGGCCTCCAGGCCCGCTCCGGCTTCTTCGGTGCGCAGCGGCAGTCGCCGTACCCCTTTCCCCCTCGTGTTGGCCCAGCATATTGCGTCGGAAGGCTTGCCGAGAAGGTCCGAAGGATTGGGCCAAGAAAGCCCCATGAAAGCGCCAAGAAAGATGCTTAGGGGCCGTAGGTGACCGGGATTGTGGAGGGGACCAACTCGACCCAGGTCCTCCCCGGTGCCAGCGCTACGGTGTGCCCTGCGGCTTGCAAGGTCGCCGGGACGTTTTTCGAAGGTCTCGTCCAGGTGGCCGGTATTGCCTTGCCATTGCGGAACACATAGGCGGTGCCCGACCCGATGAGGGTGAGCATCACCTCGTGTGATCCCGTAGCGTCCTCCACATAGGGGGTGATGGTCTCTATGGCCTTTATGACAACGACGTTGGACGCGCTGATGGGCCTCCCGGCCGAGGTCAGAGCGGTCGGGCCGCCGCTGTAGGAGCGGAGGTAGGAGTGGGTGGATGCGCTATAGGTCCAATAGACGTCGGAGTAGTTGGAAAAGGGTATGTGCACCGTGGTGGCCGTGGGGGCCGAGGAGGCCGGAGGCGACGCCGAGTAGGAAAAGATGGGCGCAGGCGGTGTGGTGTCGCTGGGGTCCAGGCCGTAGAGGGCCGAGGTGGAGGTGTAGAGGTTGTGGGGGGCGCTGCGAGCCGGGTTGCGCTGGTAGGCCGATGGATACATCGAAAAGTCGGCGTTGAACACGTTGGCTGCCGCGATTGCGGCAAGCGAAGGGTTGATTCCTCCTGCATAACCGAAGATCGGGTGGCTCAGCTGGTCCAAGATGAAGGGGTCAATCAGCCGGGACGACCGGACCGGTTCGATGCGGGATGCGGACTGGCACTGGAAGACGGCCACGAGCCTCGTGATCCCGCCTTCCACGGGTTCTTCGAAGACGATGTCGGTGTGATCGAGACCCGCCTGGGGCCTCGCCGTTGGATAGTTGTCCACCTTTACTGCGATAGCAGGCCGCTGCGGGACGCTTCCCCCCGCCGGCGCCTGGCCGGTTAGCGGGCAGGCCGCCGCGGCGGTAGTGGTCGTAGAGGTGGTGGTGGTGGTGCTGGGCGGGGCCGAGGTGGTCGTGGTGGTCGGCGGCGGCTTGTGCCCGCTCGAGACGATGGCCACCGTGGTGCCAACCGCAGCAATGGCAAGCACCAAGACGCCGGAGCCAGCCAGCAATAATCTCCGGCGCGACCCATCACTCGGGGTCGGGGGTGTTGTCGACATGGGCTGTTTCTACTTCAAATATCCCTTGTGCTGTTGGACCTACAGATGGACGTGATGCAGGCCCGGGGGGAGTTGAATGTTGTGATGCGACTTTGTTTGCCGGCAGCGGCCCGTGAAAAGACCATGGCTGGCAGCGGGGGAGTGGTGCGGCTGTGAGCGGCGCCATATTGGTAATTGCTGTTGTCGTGGCGGTGGCGGCGGGAGCCGTGGCCGCCTGGCTGGGGGTGGCGCTCGCCCAGTCTCGCCGCCTGGCCGCCGAAGCGGAACAGGGTGCCAAAGAGGCCGCCAAGGTTGCCTCGGAGCAGGCCGGCCGGGATGCTGAGAGGTTGGCCGAGGCGGACAAGGCCCTGGAGGCCGCCAAGGCGGAACTGGGTGCGGCGCGGACAGAGGCCAGAGAGGAGCGCCGCCGCCGTGAGACGGTAGAGGTGCCTCTCGGCCAGGCGAGAGCCGAGACTGCCGCCGCCGTTGGGCAGTTGAGCGCCTGGGGTGAGGTGCTCTTGGGCCTACAACGACTCGCAAGGTCCAGGAACTGGTCGATCCTGGCGGGTCCTTCGTTGCCCGATCCCTGGCAGGGTAGCGATGGAGATCCCCTCGGGGCCCTCTGTGCGGGGCTCGGCACGGAGTTGGAGGCGATCAGAGAAGAGGTCGGCACACCGGGCCGGTTGGAGCGGGACAAAGGCGCCACAGTTCCAATAGCGGAGGGGACTGCGGCTCTGGCCCTTGTGGCGCAGGTGGAACTCCTGCGCAGGTTGGCTCCCATATGTGAAGAGCTGGTGGTAAATGTTGCACCCACCGCAGGAGGGGGTGGTCTCCTGGTCCGCATCGAGGCGGTATCGGTTGGGGATGCGGCCCAGGCCAGCCGGCAGCTTCAGGCAGTGGAGGACGCAATGGCGTCACTGGATTGGGCGATATCTGCCGCATCGAGCGGCGACTCGTTGAGCGTTGCCATCCTCGTCCCCACCCAGAGCCCCTCGTCCGAGGTGGAGTCCTAGGCGCTGCACCCGGAGCAGACAAGCCAAGAGGGGCTTTTATCCCCATAGAGGCGCGCAGTGCAGCCCGCCGCTCGGCGTTACTGTGCCCCCATGGCAGGAGACTCCTGGGACACCTCCACCGAGGCCCTGGCTGGGGCGGAGGAGATCTGTTCCCGTCTGGACCAAGTGGCATCCGATATCTCCGACAGGATCCTTGGATTGTTGGCCGACGCGCTCAGAGATGCCAGCCCCGAGGCCCTGGAGAGGGCAAAGAGCGAGGAGCGCCGATGGTCCAAGGCCCAGCGTGCCGTCGCCAAGGCCATGGCAGAACTTGGCCATCCCCCCTCCGCCTGGGCGACCGAGTAGATCGAAGAGAGACACCTGGTCCCATCGAAGACAAGGCGCTTGGACACAGCTTCCACCCAAAGCGTCGGCCGGTAATCAAGCCCCATTCCGCCAAGCGCTGACGCCCGGCCGGGCAACATGCCAGCCAGGCGTCAGGTTGGCTCTCTATGTTGTCCCATTCCAGATCTACCGAAGCTCCTAGCCACGTCCGGCCTGGCAGTGTTATGGATAACAGGTCGGTACCAAGGGCATCTCAGAACACCTTTTTGAACGCTGCGGCCGCATTGGGCACCGCGGGGTCGGTGATCTTGAAGTTCGCCTGGGTGTTG
>JAKAOS010000193.1 GCA_021823165.1 Actinomycetes bacterium
GTGCTGGGTGTATAACCGGGAACGACCAGGCGCAGGGGGACCTGCCGCTCGGTTGGCAAAGTCGTGGGACACCACATAGTCCTGAGCTTCCAAATCAGAGCGAGGCGGCCCAACGGGGGAGTCTGGGCAGCTTCGTCTTACCGGTGCTTGGCCAGCACAGCCGTAGTGGTCGTGGGTGCCGAGTTCCATCCCTTGGCCAACGGCTGCTCCCTTGGGCGCCACCGAGTGCATCAGATACGCTGCCAACTGGGCTTTGCTGCGTATGTAGCTCGGTAGAGGTCGCTCAGCCGCAGGTGTTGCGCAGCAGCTTCGTCGACCACGACGGTGGTGTGGGGGTGCAGCTGCAGGGCCGATGCCGGCACCATCGAAGTGATCGGTCCCTCCACGCAGGCGGCTACGGCGTGAGCCTTGGCCTTGCCCCACGCCATCAGTATGAGGTGCCTGGCCTCGAGAATGGTGCCTATTCCCTGGGTAAGTACGTGTTTTGGAACGCGGCTCTCGACTCCTTCGAAGAAGCGGCTGTTGTCAGAGACGGTCGCGGGGTTGAGCGTCTTGATGCGGGTGCGCGAGCCGAGGGAGGATCCTGGTTCGTTGAAGCCGATGTGGCCGTCGGAACCGATACCGAGCAGTTGGAGGTCCACCCCTCCCGAGGCGGCGATGGAGGCGTCATAGCGTTTTGCCTCTGATTCCAGGTCTGAAGCCAAGCCGTTGGGGCCAAGAACGGCTTCGGGGCCAAGCCCGAGTCGTTCGACCACCTGTCGGCGGATGACCTCTGTAAAGCTTGCCTCGTGATCAGCTGGTAGGCCGGTGTACTCGTCTAACAAAAATGCCTTGATGCCCGAGGTGTCCAAGCGGCCCGTAAAGGCCCGCCGCGCCAGTTCGTCATAGACCGCCTCCGGGGTGCTGCCGGTGGCCAACCCCAGCACACAGCTCCCCTTCATGGCCAGTCGGCAGATCGCATCCGCGACCAGATCGGCCCCGGCGCATCGATCCTCGACTATTACTACCTCCACGACCGTCTCCTTTTGGGACTGACATCTGTCTGTGTTGGCTCCGACCGCTCGAATGCTCGAGAAGTCGCGGTCAGATCTCTCACTGAGCCGAACCGGGGCGGCCCTGGACACCAAGCAGTCCCAGGGCGGTGGCGATGTGGCCTTTTGCATCCTCGAGCGCGGCTCGGGCAAGCACTGGCCCCACGCCCGAACAGAGCATGACGATCGCCGTCTTGGTTTCGTCCCCTGCATCCTCGAGCGCCCTTTCACAGGCCGCCGCCGAGGCTCCGGTGGATTCACGCAGCATGCGCAGAACACGCCCGCGAAGCTTGGCGTTAACCGGAACCAGATCGACCATCAGATTCGACCAGGTTCGCCCGGAGCGGATCATGACTGCGGTGGAGAAGGCGTTCAGGACCAGTTTCTGGGCGGTAGCCGATTTCATTCTGGTCGAGCCAGTAATTACCTCCGGGCCGGTGTCAATGAGTACGGAGATGTCTGCCCACCTGGACAGGGGTGCATGAGGATTGGAGGTGACAAGGGCGGTTGTCGCACCCAGGCTTCGAGCCCGGCGTAGTGCCCCTTCCACGTAGCGGGTGTAGCCCGACGCCGCTATGCCTATGGCCACGTCGTCGAACCGAACTCCCGCGGCCTCGGCGTCCCCCTCGTCTGCTTCGTCCTCGGCCCCCTCGGCCGCATTGCGAATTGCCTTGTCGCCACCGGCCAGGTGGGCAACGAAGAGGCCTGTACCGACACCGAAGGTGGGTGCAAGCTCGGCGGCATCCAGCACACCCAGGCGACCGGAACTGCCCGCCCCGAAATAGTGCACCCGCCCGCCCCGGGAAAGCCTTTCCGTGGTGACGTCCACCAACAGAGATAGCTCGGGTATTGCTTTGCGGACGATGGCCGGGACGGTGCTGTCCTGGTCGTTGATGAGTTCCAGGACCGCCGTTGTGGGCAGCAGGTCGATTTCTTCGGTGTGGGGGTTGCGCTCCTCGGTGGGCGAGCGCACCTCTAGAGCCCAGGTGTTGGCTCCTTTGTCAACGGCGTGGTTCATGGGATACGGGTCCCTGCCCCCTGGCACGGAAACTCGGCGGCGGCGGTATCGGATCTGCGGGGCGGACCAACGCGGATCCAACCTTTCGGCGCCTTCGGGGCGGAACCCAAATCGCTCGTAGAGGCGACGGGCCCTGAAGTTCCTCTGGAACACCCACACACTCACCTCGGAGCACCCCGATTCCTCCATGGACTTGAGCGCGTGATCCACCAGGGCCCGGCCGACACCCTGGCCAGAGGCGCCGGGGTCGACGTAAAGGGAAGCCAGGTAGCCATGGTTCCCATTTGGCTGTTCCAGATCTCGGCCGTAACGGGCGAATCCGATGACCGACCCCGACCCGCCTACCGCCACGGTCGTGCAAACCTCGTCGGCCTCGGCAAGCTCCCCCAGCCATTTGGTGGTTTTGGCCTCATCCAGGCCTTGGAGGACGCTATGGGGAACAACGCCGACGTAAGAACTCCTCCATGCCCTGACGAACACCCGGGCCATTTCTGCAAGATAGA
>JAKAOS010000194.1 GCA_021823165.1 Actinomycetes bacterium
CGAAGGAGCTGCCGTGCAATACATAAAGCTGCCGTGCAGCAACAAAGAGTGCTATGATTCCACTATGCGGAAAACGACTTCCACAACACGGATAGTTTACACCGCTGCGGGGAAGCGTCAAGGATGGTGCCTGGAGTACTCTTGCCGCCGGTGAAACGCCCCTCGGAGGAGATGCAGGCGGCTGCGGAACAAGGCCAGGTTGGCCAAGGCGGCAGCTACGCCCAACCAACGGCATCCAGGCAGTCTGGAGTGCAGTCTTTGACACGCGCCTTTGAGCTGTTGGAATCCCTCGCAACCGCAGGAGGCGAGGCGAGCCTCACCGAGTTGGCCTCGGCGTCAGGTTTGCCGGCCTCAACCATCCACCGGATAATGGCCACCCTGGCCGAACGGGGCTATGTACACCGGCGGCCCTCCAGGCGTTATCTGCTCGGACCCTCTCTCATTCCCCTGGGGGAAACCGCGGGGAGGATGCTCGGGTCCTGGGCCCACTCGGCTCTCGCGGTGCTGGCCAAACAGACCGGGGAGACCGCGAACATGGCGATCTTGGACAATGACTCCGTCGTCTATGTCGCCCAGGCCGCATCGGGGCAGGGAATGCGGATCTTCACCGAGGTCGGAAAGCGCTTTTTGCCTCACAGCACCGGGGTGGGCAAGGCGCTGCTTGCCCAGCTGGGCGACGACGACGTGCTTGCGCTTTTGGATAGGACCGGCACTCCTTCCCGCACCCCGAACACCATCACCGACCCCAGGGCATTCATAGATGAACTGCATGCGACCAGGGAGCGGGGCTATGCGCTGGACAACGCGGAGCAGGAACTTGGCGTATGTTGCATCGCAGCTGCAGTGAAAGGCGCTCCCACCATGGCGGCGGTGTCGGTGTCGGGCCCGATGTCGAGGCTCACCGACGCGGTGATTTCGGATCTCGCACCTGCGGTGCTCTCTGCCGCCGAGCGGATTGCCGAGGCGTTTGCCAACTCCGCCGCCCGGGTCGATCCGTCGTGAGCAGAGCCCCTCGCCTGCTGGCCGCGCCGGATAAGTTCAGGGGGAGCGCAACTGCGGCCGAGGTGGCAGCAGCGATGTGCCGGGCTGCTGCGGACAAGGGATGGGAGCCAAGGGCCCTGGCTCTGGCCGACGGGGGAGAGGGGACCCTTGTGGCACTCGGGGGTCCCAATCGGAGCAGTGCCGTGACCGGCCCGCTCAACACGCCGGTCGAGGCAGCCTGGCGGTTATCGGAATCCACGGCGGTGGTCGAGATGGCACTTGCATCCGGCCTCGCCCTCATCGACGGGCAAAACGACCCCATCTCTGCCACCACCAAAGGCACCGGCGAACTCATCGCCAAGGCCATCGAGGCAGGTGCAACCGAGGTGATAGTGGCCGTGGGGGGCTCCGCCACAACCGATGGGGGAAACGGGGCGGTGTCGGTTCTCGAACCCTATGGCCCCTTGGACGGAACCCACGGCTACCGCGTCGTTGTGGCCTGTGATGTAGTTACCTCCTTTGTCGATGCCGCCAGGGACTTCGGCCCGCAGAAGGGCGCAAGCCCAGGACAGGTGAGATTCCTCACCGAAAGGCTCGAATCACTGGCCGATGACTATCTGGCCCGCTTCGGCACCGATGTGAGGGTCATTCCCGGGGCGGGGGCGGCTGGAGGGCTGGCAGGAGGCCTGGCTGCACTGGGGGCGAGGTTGGTGGGGGGATTTGACCTCGTTGCGGATCGGGTTGGCCTTGATGGAGCGATCAGGGAAGCGGATCTGGTGCTCACCGGAGAGGGTCGCCTGGACAGCCAGTCTCTGGAGGGGAAAGTGGTTGGGGGGCTGGACAGGAGGTGTGCGGAGGCCGGCGTAGCGATGTGGGCCGTCGTGGGCCAGGATTCGTTGGAAACAGGAGTCGGGCCGGCCCGGTTCAGCCTGGCCCAACGCTTCGGTCTAAAGGCCGCAATGGGCGACACACTGGGTCGCATCTCCACTGCGGTGGGAGAAATCCTGGAATCAATCGGGCCTGTGTCCTGATGATGCCAAAGCGGACACGCAGAGCCGGCCAGGGCAAAGAAATGACCGGCCGCTCGGCAGGGGGACCGGAGCACCAAGGCCTGGGTCTTCCTAGAGGCCAGGGGATTGGGCGGCGGAGAGCAATAGCCTGGGGGAGTGGCACTTCAGTCGAACGAAACAGAGACGGGCCTCTGCCTTCTGGCAGTGCACGCCCACCCCGACGACGAGTCTTCCAAGGGAGCCGGCACCGTCGCCCACTACCACGGCATGGGAGTCCGCACGGTGTTGGCCTGCTGCACCGGCGGGGAGGCGGGGGACATCCTCAATCCTGCAATGGATCGTCCCGAGGTGCGAACACGGCTCGCTGAGATCCGGAGGGAGGAGTTGGCGGCTGCCGCCTCGGTGATCGGCTACGACGAGGTCGTGATGCTCGGCTACCGGGACTCGGGCATGCCTGGCTCTGCAGAAAACGACGATCCTCGCTGCTTTGCACGTGCTTCACTCGATGAGGCCGTTGGGAGGCTGGTGCAAGTCTTCCGCCGGGAACGCCCCCAG
>JAKAOS010000064.1:0-7280 GCA_021823165.1 Actinomycetes bacterium
ATTCGAGGAGCCCGGGGCCGAGGAGTCGGCGGTGGCCGCCAGTTCCCGCATGCTCTTGCGGAAAGACCAGCCAGCCACGATGCCAAGGACCACCACGGCCAAAAAGAAGCCGGAGCCGAGGTGGTGAAGGTTGTGCACGTGCAGCGGGGTCACCACCGATATACCCGAGATGAGAGCGGGAAAGGCGCTCCCCACCGCTCCGACCCCAACGAAAGCCAATCCGGCCCCCGTCAGTATGCGCCCAGAGGTGCACCTGGCCATCCGGGCCAATGCCTCAGGGGCCAGGTGACGCCTGGACATCCAGGTCCCGACCGCCATTCCCAAGATGACCTGGGTCACCATGGTCCCCAAGCCAAAGGCGGCACCGACCGTCCAGGCAAGCCACACCGATCCCGTGGCAGGGGCCAGGACCGTATAACCCACAACGGCAAAGGCCCCCACTCCCCACCCGGCGATGAAGCCGTGGACCCAGGGCATCACCCTGATGGCGCGGCCGTTGGATTGGCCGTCTGCATGTTCGGAATGGCCTCCCAGATGTAGCGAGCGCCCGCTGCGCAGCACATACCACCCAGATGCCGCCATCACCACGCCCACCACCACATACAGCTCGTACTGGAGGCTGGAAAACAGCTTTAGCTGGGACATCCCGACGTAGGCGAGTTCTGCGGCTATGGCCCGCTGGAGGCTGAAGGCAAGGGAGAAGGAAAGCCCGGTCCGAAGCCCCCCTTTGGTCGAGTAACTACCTATGGAGTAGCTGAAGGTGATCGGCCAGGTGTGCTCGTCGGGCGTAAAGCCGTGCACCACGCCCAATAGAAGGGCGCTCAAGAGTGCCAGCGCTAAAGAGAGATGGGTAGGGTCCCACAGATTGATCATTGAGCCACCGCCTGGCATTGCGCGCAGCGCCCCGACAGAACCAGGGAGTGCTCTGAGACGCTGAATCCCGTTATCGAGCGGACCGACTCCGCCACCTGTCCCAACAAACATCCCGGCAGGCCCGCCACTGCTCCACATCGCTCACAGCGCACATGCTCGTGATGCCCCGCCTCGGCCTCAAACCGGGTGGCGCCGTCGCCAAGGTCAATCCTTGAGATCTCCCCCTCCCGCTCCAGGTGGATAACGGCCCGGTAAACGGAGGAAAAATCGGCCGAGGCTCCGGTCGCAACCACCAGGCGGTGGATTTCCTCCATGGTGAGCCCATGAGCCGCATCGTCCCGCATCGCCATCCTCACCGCATCACGTACTGGACTCTTCCGAGGCATGGTCACATTATACAAGTTACTTGCGCAACTCGGTTGCGTTTAGGAGAAGCGGATATGGAAACTGTTCCGGATGCCACCTTCGATGGGATAAGAAGGGGGCCGGCGTCCATCTCCCAGAGGGGATGCCTGCACAAACCAACGAAGTTGCCCCGAGGGGCAGAGGAGGTACGCCATGGCACTGCGACTGGGTGACGAAGTCCCCGACTTCACGGCCGACACGACCCAAGGACAGATCAATTTCTGGGAGTGGCTCGGTGGCGACTGGGGGATCCTCTTCTCTCATCCTGCAGACTTCACCCCCGTTTGCACGACCGAACTGGGCGAGGTTGCCAGGCTCCAGCCCGAGTTCCAAAAGCGTCACACCAAGGTCATCGGCCTGAGCGTCGACCCGGTGGACTCGCACAACCAATGGGTGGGCGACATCGCCGAAACCCAGGGCCATGCCCTGAACTACCCACTCATCGGGGACCCCGACCGACGCATCGCGAACCTTTATGGGATGATCCACCCCAACGCCAGTGACACCTTCACCGTGAGGTCCGTCTTTGTCATCGGCCCGGACAAAAAACTCAAGCTGGAACTCACCTACCCTGCGAGCGTGGGCCGCAACTTTGCCGAGATCCTCCGGGTCCTGGACTCTTTGCAACTTGGGGCTGCCCACCCAATCGCAACGCCGGTCAACTGGCAACCCGGCGACGATGTGATCGTCGGGCTGTCCGTCTCCAACGAAGAAGCCGAAAAGCGCTTCCCCAAGGGGGTCCGCATCATCAAGCCCTACCTCCGCACCACCCCCCAGCCCGGCTGAGCCGGCATCGGGGCCGGATAGGCCCGCGGGCAACCCGACGGGGTGGGCCCCGCTGAAGGGAACGAACAACGGAAAAGGAGGTGGCGCTATGCGCCACCTCCTTTTCATGCCCCTCCCTTCTCTCAAAGATTCAGAACAATCCCAGACCTGGTCGTATCAGGTTCCGGCAGGGCCCGTAGGGGGCAGGCCAGGGCCAGGCGAGGGGGGTTCCAACTCCGTTGCGGACATCTGGCTGGTGCCCCCGATCCCGGTAGTGGTGGGAATGTGGGCGCTTCCATCGGCACCCACAGCTGCAGGCACGTGAAGCGGAGCCGGTTCCCGAAGGTCTCGCACATAGGGGCCGTCGTCGGCGACAACCTCGTCGTGTATCGCAGCGTCGCCGATCTCCAGGATCTCGTCGGGCATCCGGAGGGGAATCACCTTCGAGATCAGCTTCAGCAACACAAAGGTCATCACGCCATCCCACACGATGATCGTGAGGGCAGCGCCAGCCTGCAGCCACAGCTGCTTGGGGTTGCCGTAGAAGAGGCCGGTGGCCGAGAAGCTGGCGGTCTTGCCCGAGCCGTAGTAGACGATCATCGCAGGATCGGCCAGAAGGCCCACCATCAGCCCGCCGACCAGCCCGGCGACACCGTGGGTGTGGACCACGCCCAAAGCATCGTCGACCTTGGCAAAGATCCCCTTGTTGCCCAGAACGTTCATCGTGGTCCAAGCCAGAGAGGATGCGACAACACCGATCAGGATCGCCCCGGTGCCATTCACATAACCAGCGGCGGGCGTGATGGCGACCAGGCCGCAGATCAGTCCGTTCACCGCACCGGCAAAGGATGGCTTGCGGCGGGAGGAGACCGAGTCCCACAGCACCCACACCAGGAGCGCAGCGGCGGTAGCGATGTTGGTGTTCAGAACGGCGGCGGAGGCATCCGCACCGGCAAAGTAGGGGTCACCGCCGTTGAAGCCATTCCAGCCGAGCCAGAGGATACCGGCACCCACTGCGACCAGCAGCAGGTTGTTCGGGGGGGTGTGCTCCCGGTCAGAGCGAAGCCTGGGCCCTATAACCGCCGCAGCCACGAATCCCGAGACCCCGGCGGCCAGGTGGATGACATAACCACCCGAGTAGTCCAGAGCACCCTTTCCGGCCCAGTAGCCACCGCCCCACATCAAAAACGCGTTCACCGAATAGACGACGGTGTTCCAGAGGAGCACAAAGGGGATCCAGGCCTTGAAGTTCATCCTGCCGAGCACGCTGCCGAGGAACAACAACGGCGTGATCGCGGCGAAGACGAACTGGAAGTAGACGAGGGTGGACTGGGGAAAGGAGAACTTCGGCATCGCCCCGATGCCGGAAACCAGTGGGATATTGGCCCGGCCCTGCTCCGCGAGATGACCCAGAGCGGGATGTGGTATTCCGACGAAACTGCTCAGAAAGCCGGGGCCGAGCTTCAAGGGCGATCCGAAACTCATGTTGAACGACCACAGCATCCACGCGATAAGCACCGTCGCGAATCCTGTAAAGGCCATGAGCATTGTGTTGACGGCCCACTTCCGCTGGATGATGCCTCCGTAGAGAACAGCCAGACCAGGCAGGCTCATCAACCCGACCAGCGTCGCCGCCGTGAGCTGCCACGAGGTATCTCCGGGGTTCAGCCAACTCGGGTGGGCATACAAAGCGCCTAGCAAATCTTCCTCCGATGCAAAGATGGTTGGCGATGTTCAGGGCCCCCGAGCACGCTCTGCTCCCAGGGCCAGGGAGATATTGGCGCGAACGTGTTGCAGCGCCATCACAGAGATGTTTCGAACTCGTGAACGTTGCCAGCCAAGCCTGCGACTCAGAGCTTGAGCATCTTGTTCCCTGCCATCCAGTCCAAAACCACCTGGCCGGTGTGGACTCCCTTGGGCTGGAAACAAAGCGGAATCTTCCCGGGCGCGGCCTTGGAAAGCTGGCAGGCTGGGTCGTAACCCACCGCTCCAGGGGCATAGTGCCGACCGGCTTGGACCAGAGCAAACTCTTTGGAAAGCTCGCCCTTGGAGGGCGTTTGTCCCCCAAGGGTGACGACCACCCTCACAAAGCGATAGCCGAATGGCGGGATGCCCCCATCCTCGACGCTGCGTAAAACCGGTGTGAGGTCTTTCGGGCGGTAGTTGGCCTGGAATGACACGACCACCAGGTGTCTGCTCCCGCTCGTCGCACAGGCAATCCCCGAACAGCCAGCCGAGTTCGGCCCCGGTGCCGCCGCCGAGTTGGATACGACCAAATAGGCGCCCGAAGAAATTACAGCAACGGCAACCGAAGCAATGATGGCCGCAGTTGGGGCGGAAACTTTCGCCGTCCGGTGCCGAAGGGCCTCCTTGTTCGCCTGCTCCCGCCTTATGGCGGCCTCGTCGGGTGCCTCGGCCACCCATGCGCCCAGGGCATCGAAGAAGCCCCGTTTGCCCGAAGGGGACATCCGCCGGATCAGCTGTCCTCGGACCCACAGGCCGACACCCACCAGCACCAAAGCGGAAACGACGGCAATGGCGAGCGCAGCCAACAGGTGATTGCCCGCCCACACCGAAAGCCTGCCCACAAGTAGCGTCTCGGCTTCGGCAAACCACAAGCCCACGGCGATGAACAGGGTGGGAACTGCAGCAACGGCAGCTATCCGCCGTCTTTTCCTTCGATCACGGACAGCATCGGCAGGGTCCAATGGGTTCCAGCTATTACGGCGAGATTCAACCACCGCGGCATTTTGCCATATTTTAATGCAGCGCTCACAATTGCTGGATGCCAGCAGCCAGCAGGGACTTAGATCACCAGCGTACGCTCGCGAAAACTCCCGACCAGGCGTCCAGCGCAATAGCCCGCCGTGAGCATCCAGCGCTCCCGGCCCGCTCCCCGCTGAAGCGCATCGGGCACATGCTTGGCCAACCAGGCCCACCTGGCCAGACCGGCAACCACCGGTGTCCGCAGCCCGCTTTTTTTGAAGCGGCGGCGGAGGATGGGATCGCTGAGGCCATAGGTGAAGGTCTGGCGGAAGATCGCAGATGGCCCATCCTTGAAGCGGTAGTGGACCCTGGCCTCGGGGCTGAAGCGGAGCGATAGCCCACCCAGCTGCGCCCTCCAGCAGAGGTCAACGTCCTCCCCGCCACACAGCAGGGACTCGTCAAAGCCCCCAAGTTCCGAAAACGCCGCCGCCGTAATGCCCAGGTTCGCGCTGTAGCCGAAGGGCAAAAAGTCCCAGCGACTTGGGAGGCTCTCGACTATCGGCGAGGGCCGCCACTGGGATTCAGGAGGGTTGATCTCCTCGGTCACAAGCGGGCCAGCCACCAAGTCTGCACCCCCGGCAAAGGCCTCGGCATAGGCCGCAAGCCAACCGGGGAGGACCTCGTCGTCGCCGTCGCAGAACACAAGGTCATCCCCTTTTGCACTACGGGCACCGGCATTCCTGGCGTGACTGGCCCCCGGCGCATCGGAGGCATCGATAACCACCAACGCATCGAAGGTCGCGCCGTAGGAGGAGGCAATGGCAACCGTGGCGTCCGTCGAGCCGTTGTCTGCGATAATCAACTCCCATCCCGACACCGCAGCATCATCCAGCTTCTGGCCAATCAGCGCCTCGATCTGGCGGGAGATGGTTGCCTCGGCATTTTTGACCGGCATCACGACACTTAGGAACAACGGAGAACGCGGAGGGGCGGGCAGAGAACCGTTCCCCTCGATCACCTGTGTCCCCCGGGGTCCTGCTGTGTGCGCTGTGCAACACGCAGGGGATCCTCTGGAACGAAAATTGCCCTGCGGTAATAGGCAAGTTCAGCAATGCTTTCCCGAATGTCATCCATCGCCCTGTGGCCCTGAGCCTTGGTCGGAGCCGCGTTGTAGCTCCGCGGATACCACCTGCGGCAAAGCTCCTTAATGGAGGAGACATCCACGTTGCGGTAGTTGAGCCAGTCGTTTACCGCAGGCATGTGAACGGCGAGGAAACTGCGGTCGGTGGAGATCGAGTTGCCACATAGCGGCATCGCCTTCGGCTTGGGGGAGACCGACTTCAAAAACTCCAGCGTGGCGGCTTGAGCCGCCGCCAGCCCAACGCTGGATGCCGCAATAGCCTCCAGCAGCCCACTTCGGGTGTGCATCTCGGTAACCACCGGCTCCATGAGGGCGAGGGCCTCCTCGGAGACCGAGATCACCATGTCCGGACCCGTCGCCACCACATTTAGCTCGTCGTCTGTAACCAGAGCCGCAATCTCAACTATTTCATGGCGACTCGGGTCGAGCCCGGTCATCTCCAGATCCATCCAGGCAAGCACGAAGGGCAGGTTAGCCGCAGCTACGACGATCGGGGGGAACTGAGACTCCTCCCCCTACGGTTTGTGCCATGGACGAAGCCGTACCGACCCCCGATACCACCGTGGCGGTAATACTCCTCCAGCAAGGAGCAAGCCCCCCCGGCTATGCCCACACAAGCGACGGCGCGGCGGATCTGAGATCGGTGGAGGATCTCATCCTTTCCCCAGGAGGAGGACGTGCCAGGGTCCGCACTGCTATCGCCATAGCCATCCCGCCTGGACATGTGGGCCTTGTCCTGCCCCGCTCCGGCCTGGCCGCCAACCACGGGGTCACCTGCCTCAACGCGCCCGGCCTGATCGACTCGGGCTACAGGGGCGAGGTCCAGGTCGTGCTGGTCAACACCGACCCCAGCACCCCCTACCACATCCATGCCGGCGACCGGATCGCCCAGCTACTGGTCCAGCCCTATACCAGAGCAGGATTCACCCTGGTCGAGGAGCTTCCCGAGGGCGACCGGGCAGGCGGATTCGGCCACACCGGGCGCTAGAAGTGACCGATACCCGCGTTGGGGCGCGCTAGGATGTTTCGTCACGCGGACGTGGCTCAGTTGGTAGAGCATCACCTTGCCAAGGTGAGGGTCGCGGGTTCGAATCCCGTCGTCCGCTCCAAGAAGTTCGTCGGGTTCTGACGGTGCCGGGATCACCGGACGATGTTGGAGCCCGGCACCCACCTCCTCGGCCGCCCGGTGGCGGGATCGAAGCCTGCTAGGTCGCATCCGGCGAGCAGCGCCAAGCCCTACGGGACAAGACGCGACGCTGACTCGCTCCTGGCGTGGATCTTGCGGGCACCCGAGGCTGTTTTCGGACCGGTGGCGCCTAGCGCTTCTTGGTAGCGCAAGTCCACGGAGTTGGTAGCAGTGTTCGGCGGTGTTGGTAGCGGCCCGGCTGTC
>JAKAOS010000064.1:7290-12160 GCA_021823165.1 Actinomycetes bacterium
CGAGGCTGTTTTCGGACCGGGGCCCTATCTCCCTTTGCGACTACTTGGCGAAGTGGCTGGAAGCAAGCCTGGCCTCCCTCCGTACTCCAAGGAGCAGTGCAAAACCAATTTCTCGCCACATCTGTCCCTCCTCGGCAATACCGACTCGGGAAGATCTCTCCCAGCAGGCTTCCCCGGCAAGATCTCTCCTACCAGTCCCCTTCAGCTCGCACCGCTTCCGGCGGATCTTCGCCACCGAGGCCGTCGCTAACGGACCCCGTCTAAATCGCCGCCAAACTTCTGGCCACCAAACCCTTGCCAGCACCCAGATTCACCTCGCCGCCTACGACAACCAGGTGATCGAGCACAACCGGGCCTTCATCGCGCACCGCATCACCACCCGGCCCAACGGCGAGCACCGAAATCATCGACAACCTCCAAGCTCGGCTGGCCGAAGCCCACGACAGTGCCTGGCTCGGCGGGGTCGAAGGGCTCAAAGCCGGCCCATCTGCAGCCCGCCATGAGCAATCCGCCATGCAACGGACCACCAGCTACTGGCCGACCCCGGTCTGGCCGGGACGCGCCCTCGCCCCGACCGCAGATCAGAACAAGGACCGATGTCTCAGCCGACCCGAACAACGGTGCGTCTCAGCTCAGCTACCGGCTCCCGGCTAGCCAACCGCGGCCGCGGCCTCTGCTTGACGCAGATGGTCGGCCACCGACTCGAGCGGCAAGGCAACGCACTGGAGGAGGGTGACGTGCCATACTCCGCGTGGCGTGCCCGGCGCTGGAGCTCAAACTCGGTGAGCGGCTCCAGCATCCGAGCGAACCTCTCCGCAGCCTGAACGAGTTGGCCAAGAACAACGTCGAGGTCAACCGACTGATATGCGCCCTGTCGGATGCACTCGTCCTGGTCATACGACTCCAGCGTCGGCCCCTCCGCGCGCAGCACCGCGGCCGCCCGACCACCCCAACGGTTCAGCTTGTCGACGAGGTGACCGACCACCTCGATGGCCGACCATTCACCCGGCGCCGGGCGATGACGGAGCCGCTCAGGGGGAAGGTCTACAACGACCTGGGCCACCTGAGCCGGGATGCGACGAAGGCTCGCGGCCAACTGGAGGGCACTCACAGCCGAACTGTAGCGTATCCTCCCCCGAGGACGACGGCCATGAGAGGCCCAGCCAAGCCGATCGCCGGCGACCTATTGTCTGCCAACCGGCCCACCCGTCATGGGTGCCGAAAGAGATTGCCCAGGGCCTGTTGCATAAGAGCTTCGATTCCCGCCTTGTGGAACTGGAGGCCGAGTCGGTGGCCTATGTGGTTTGCCAAGCCCTGGGTATTGACTCGGGTGAGCACTCCTTTGAATACCTCGCCACCTGGGCCGACGGTGACAATGAAGCCACCGGTGGGATCAAGGCGTCCTGCGAGCGGATCCAGCACAGCGACCATCCCCAACGCCTTGGATCTCAACACAGACAGGGCTCCCTTGCCACAACGAAGCGCGGTGGCATAAAGGAAGCGCCGTGGCATGGGAGAACGAGGGGGCGCTCAACCCCCATAGACCCATGGGCGATGCCTTTTGCACCACCCATATGGTCTGGCAAACCCCGCTGTGGGGGCGGCCAGCTCAGAGCACCTTGAGGCGCTGGACTACCTCTGCCACCTGCTCGGTGGGGCGAACCACGGCGATGCGAACGTGGCCGTCGGAATCCCCATACAGCTCGCCGGGTGACACCAGGGCTCCGGCGGTGGCTGCAAACCACTCAGCCACCTGCCAGCCGCTCAGCCTCTGCGAGGAGTCCGCGTCGTGGCCCCTGCCCACCCGGGGCAGGGCTCCTGCGGGCCAGCGCACCCAGAGGTAGAAGGTGCCCTCTGGAAGGGGGGCTTCGAATCCCAGTGCCTCCAGGGCCTGGGACAACATCTCCAGGCGTTCGCGGTAGCGGGAGCGCTGGACCAGGACGTGGTCCTCGTCGCCAAGCGCTGCCGCCGCTGCGGCCTGGGCGGGGGCCGGGACCATCAGCCCGGCATGTTTCCTCACCTCCGAGAGGTGCCTCACCGTGTCGTGATCCCCCGCGTAAAAACCGACACGCAATCCCGCCATGTTGGACCGCTTGGATAGGGAATGCAGCGCAAGCACTCCCTCGGAGCCCGACTCCAGGATGCTTCTGGGTTCGCCTTCCCAGGTGTAGTCGGCATAACACTCGTCGCTGGCGACCAGTACCGAGTGCTGCCTCCCCCACTCCGCCAACCTCGCCAGGTCGTCGAGGGCACCGGTGGGGTTGGAGGGACTGTTGCACCAGAGCAAAAGTGCACTGCGGGCATCCTCGGGGTCGATTGCAGCAAGGTCCATCGTCCCATCGGCACGGCATGGCACAGCCACGGGCCGGCAACGAGCCAAAAGGGCCCCCATCTCGTAGGTGGGATAGGAGACCTCGGGGTAGAGAACGACATCACGATCCGGGCGAGCCAGGTGCATCCATGCCGGTGTGCTGGCAACGAACTCCTTGCTGCCAACGCATGCGGCCAGTTCGGGGCGGTAATCCAGCCGGAACCGGCGCTGCAGCCACCCCGAGGCGGCCTCTTTGAATGCAACGGTGCCCGCCGAAGGCGGATAGCCGGCCACCCCGGTGCCCTGGGCCAGTGCGTCCAGGACCACCTGGGGCACAGGGTCTGCGGGGGTCCCGATTGAAAGGTCCACCATGCCCCCGGGGTGAGACCGGGCAAGTTCTTTGGCCTTGTCCAGTTGGTCGTAGGGGTAGGGGGGGACCTGGAATGCTTCGGTCGGTTGGTGGTTTGCAACGGAGCTGCCAGCCGCCGAAGACGCGACCGTGCGACGCCTGCCATGGGGAAACGAGGTCATTGTCCCACCGCAAACTCTGCAAAACGGCCCCGAGCGGACCGTTCCAGACGGACTCTCATGCGGACCCCCATTTCCTCGTAGGACTCCAGGAGAACCTCTCCTTCACGATACAGCGCAGCGCTCACGTCCCCCCGGTCCCAAGGCACCAGGACTTCCACTATCTCCCCCAGCGCTCGCAGCCGGTCGGCCAGCAGCGTCTCCAGCATCTTGCGCCCCTCCCCGCTTTGTGCCGATACCGCCACGGATCCCGGATGGGCGGCAACGAGCCGGTCGGCCGCCTCGGGAGCGACGTCGGCCTTGTTGAACGCGATCAGCTGGGGAACCTCCCCCGCCCCGATCTCGGCCAACACCGACTGGACGGCCTCCATCTGGGATTCGGGTTCTGCGGCCGAGGCGTCCACCACGTGAATCAAAAGATCCGACTCGGCAACCACCTCGAGGGTCGAATGAAACGCCTCGATCAGTTGGTGGGGAAGCTTGCGCACGAATCCAACGGTGTCGGAGATGAGGATCGGTTCCCCACCCGGCAGGGACGTCCTCCGTGTCCTGGGATCCAAGGTGGCAAAGAGCCGGTTTTCCACCCCCACCCCCGCCCCGGTAAGCAGGTTCAACAGGGTGGACTTCCCTGCGTTGGTGTAGCCGACGAGGGAAACGGCGTGCAGGCCGGAGCGGGACCGGGCTCGCCTTTGGGTATGACGGGTCTCGCCCAGCTGGCGAAGGTCACGCTCCAGGCGGGTGATGCGGCGCTGGATGCGGCGGCGGTCCACCTCGAGTTGTGTTTCACCCGGACCACGGGTGCCGATCTGGCCGGCCTGCTGTGAAAGGGCGACCCCACGCCCCCTCAGGCGTGGCAGGCGGTAGCGGAGGAGGGCCAGTTCCACCTGCGCCTTGCCCTCCGGCGTCCTGGCATTCTGGGCGAAGATGTCCAAGATGACCGCGGTGCGGTCGATGGCGGTGCGGCCCAACAGCTTTTCGAGGTTGCGTTGCTGGGCGGGGCTCAGGTCATCGTCGAATACAACGGTATCGGCGTCGACCTCCTCGACGATCTCATAAAGTTCGACCACCTTTCCCCTCCCAAGGTAGGTGGCGGGGTCCGGCCTGTCCCGTCGCTGGAGCACCCTTGCGGCTTCGTCGGCCCCGGCTGTGTCCACCAGTGCCGCCAGCTCGTCGAGGCCGGCCTCGGTCTCCTCCACTCCCACCGGGGGGATGGCCACCCCCACCAACACGATCCGCTCCCTGAAGGAGCGTTCTATCAAAGACACCCAAGCGCCTCCGACAACCACTCCTCGTCCACCTCTACATCACCCACATGGGTTGCGGGCCCTGCGAGGGCCGCCCGGCCACCCTCGAGGCGGACCCCCAGGACCCCTCCGGGATTCTCGACCTCAAAGGAGTCACCGCCCAGGCCCCACTCCCTTGCGGCCAGGGCCACGGCCACTGATCCGGTGCCACACGCCGCAGTGACGCCGACGCCCCGCTCGAACACCTTCATGGCCAGCGTCGCTGCGGAGCGGGGGACCACCCACTCCACGTTGCAGCCCAGCGCCGCCTCGATACGGCTTCCCTCGGCCGCTGCGTCCAGCCCGGCAAGCTCGCCCTCGGTCCCCAGCTGCAGTACCAGGTGTGGATTGCCCACCGACACCGACAGTGCCCCCAGGTAGGTCGGGCCCTCGCCCATCTCCAGCACCTTCTCCAGACCCGGCGGGTCCTCGGTTAGCACAACCTCCCCCATGTCAACTTCTATGAAGTCCGTCGAGCCGGAGCGGCCGAGCAGGGAGATCCTTCTTTCCCCGACCACCGAGACCACCACGAAGCTGGGGCCCTCAACGAGTCCCGAGCGAATGCCGGCCTGGGCCAAACAGCGGATCCCATTGCCCGACATCTCCGCCGGGGAGCCATCTGCGTTGCGCAACTCCATCTTCACGGCGCCATCCAGGGCACTCATCCTCATGATGCCATCGGCCCCAACCCCGAGGCGCCGATTGCAAAGCACAGAGGCAAGCTCTGTCGATAGCGGCCTTTAGATCG
>JAKAOS010000065.1 GCA_021823165.1 Actinomycetes bacterium
CGATGCCATGGTGCTCAGCCAGGACATAGAGGGCCTCTTGGGTGCGCTCCGGCGCTTTTCGGTGTCCCCTGGTGACTCGGTGCTGGTCCCCGCCGGGATGCCCCACGCGATTGGCGAGGGGGTATTTGTGGCCGAGACGCAGCAACCGACGGACTTCTCGATAATGCTGGAGCAGCCGGCGGCCCTCATGGGATCCGATCTGTTTTGTGGTCTGGAGATGGACGTTGCGCTTTCGGCCGTGGATTTGAGGCCAACCTCCCCTTACGACATACAAGCGTTGCGGGCACATGTGGAGCCAACTCTGCGCTCCGATACGCCTCTGGGTGTGCTGTGTGACGCGGCGGAGCAGTACTTCAGGGTCCGCCTGTTGCGCCCAGAGCTGGAGATGGAACTGCAGCAGGCCTTTGCGGTGTGGATAGTGCTCGAGGGAGAGGGCTGGGTTGCTGACGAGTTCGGCCAGCGCATGTCTCTTGCAAAGGGGGACACCCTCGTGGTTCCCTTTGCCTGTAGAGGGCGGCTGGGGGGAGAGATCGAGATCTTCTCGGCCTCTCCCCCGCTTCCCTCGCCTCGTATTCCCTCGTCCTCCCCTCGGCCGGCGCCTGCATAGCCGGCCTTCGGGGGCCACCTTTCAGGTTGCCAGAGCCGTGAACTCCTCGTCGCTAAGAAGGCGCGACCGGATGATGAATCGAACCCCCTCGGGTGCCTCCAGGGAGAAACCCCCTCCCCTGCCCGGGACAATGTCGATTGTGAGGTGGGTGTGTTTCCAGTACTCAAACTGCGCTTGGGACATCCAGACCCCCACGCTTTCGCCTTCCCCGATGTCCAGGTCTCCCAGGTGCACGTCGGAGGCCCCGACGCGGAACTCCCCGACCGGGTAGCACATGGGAGAACTCCCATCACAGCAGCCACCGGACTGGTGGAACATCAAAGGGCCGTGTTCTGTACGCAGGCGGCGCAGCAGGCTTGCCGCCTCCTCGGTGACTGCCACTCGGCTGGTCCTTGTCATGACAGCGCTGAGCCCCTGTTTAGAAGAAACCAAGACTGTCCGGTGAGTAGCTGACAAGGAGGTTCTTGGTCTGCTGGTAGTGGTCCAGCATCATCTTGTGGTTCTCCCTGCCGATACCCGACTGCTTGTAGCCGCCAAAGGCCGCATGTGCGGGGTAGGCGTGATAGTTGTTGACCCACACCCGGCCCGCTTTGATCTCCCGCCCGGCGCGGTAGGCGGTATTCATGTCCCGGGACCAGACGCCGGCACCCAGGCCATAGAGGGTGTCGTTGGCGATCTTCATGGCGTCGTCGAAGTCGGAGAAGCTGGTCACCGAAAGGACCGGCCCAAAGATCTCCTCTTGGAACAGCCGCATCCGGTTGTGGCCTTCGAAGACGGTGGGGGCTACGTAATATCCGCCCTGCAGTTCGCCTCCCAACTCGGCCCGCTCCCCGCCGATGAGCACCTTGGCGCCCTCTTTGAGGCCGATGTCGATGTAGGAGAGGATCTTCTCCATCTGGTCGTTGCTGGCTTGGGCGCCCATCATGGTCTCGCTGTCGAGGGGATGGCCCTGCTTGATCGCCTTGGTGCGGGCAATGGCTGCCCCAAGGAACTCGTGGTAGATGGAGGACTGGATCAGCGCACGAGAGGGGCAGGTGCACACCTCTCCCTGGTTCAAGGCGAACATGGTGAATCCCTCGAGCGCCTTGTCGTAATAGGCGTCATGAGAGGAGCTCACGTCTTCGAAGAAGATGTTGGGGCTCTTGCCACCCAGTTCCAAAGTGACGGGGATTATGTTCTCCGACGCGTACTGCATGATGAGCCGGCCGGTCGTCGTCTCCCCGGTGAAGGCGACCTTGGCAATGCGCCTGTTGGAGGCCAGCGGCTTGCCGGCTTCGACGCCAAAGCCGTTCACCACGTTCAGGACCCCGGGGGGGAGCAGATCTGCGATCAACGAAAGCCATACGTGAATCGAGGCCGGGGTCTGCTCGGCGGGCTTGAGCACAACTGCGTTCCCAGCCGCCAGGGCAGGAGCGAGCTTCCAGGCCGCCATCAAGATCGGGAAGTTCCACGGGATGATCTGGCCAACAACGCCCAACGGCTCGTGGAAGTGATAGGCGATGGTGTTCTCGTCGATTTCGGAGATGGCCCCTTCCTGGGCACGAAGGGCCGCAGCGAAGTAGCGGAAGTGGTCGATTGCAAGCGGCATGTCGGCTGCCAAAGATTCCCGGATCGGCTTGCCGTTGTCCCATGTCTCGGCAACTGCCAGCTTCTCCAGGTTCTCCTCCATGCGGTCCGCTATGCGGTTCAGGATCAAGGCACGGTCGGCCGCCGAGGTGCGCGCCCAGCCTGGAGCTGCTCCATGGGCGGCATCGAGGGCCTTTTCCACATCCTCGGCCGTCCCTCTGGCCACAGAGGTGAAGTTCTCCCCCGTTACCGGGGTGGGATTTTCGAAGTACTGTCCCTTGGCGGGAGCAACGTACTCCCCCCCGATGAAGTTGTCGTAGCGGTCCTCGAAACTGACAGCACTACCTGGGCTGCCAGGGTTTGCATAACGACTCATCGATACCCCCTATCGGGACGCCTTTGTCCTGGGTCCTCGGCCAGACTCTATGCCTGCAGCGGTCCCGGTGTCGAGCGGTCCCATGCCCGGCTGTCCCGAGGCTCAAAGCCGCCCTGGGCTCCCCTCGCCGCCTGGTCTGGCCGGGAACACCGATGCCAGGACCGTCGCCGCCAAGGTGGTGGCTATGGCGGCCAAAGCCAGCCACAAAGGCGCCTCCCACACACCCGAAACAAGCATGCGGGCCCCCACGAGCACCATGATCACGGCAAGCCCCACATGCAGGTATCGCAAGCGCTCAAGGGCCCTGTCCAACACGAAGAACAAAGAGCGAAGGCCCAGGATCGCAAAGGCGTTGGAGCTGAAGACGATGTAGGTGATCCGGGTAAGGCCCAGAACCGCGGGCACCGAGTCCAGGGCAAACGCGATGTCGGTTAGCTCAATGAGCACCACGACCCCTACCAAAGAGCGCATCGTGGCCTGTTGTGATGCGGTCCCTTGGGACCCCTGGCCCCTGGGGAGGTGGAGGAGCTTTTCTGCCAAGGCCATGGTGATGGGTCCCAGGCCGGGCTCCCGGTGCCGACGAGGCCAGCCGATACGCACACCCGAGGCGACCACGATGGCTCCCAGGACGTAGGTGGCCCACCAAAAGGAGTCGATGAAGCCAACACCCGCGCCGATGAGCACCGCCCTTGCCACAAGGGCACCCACGACGCCCCACTGGAGCACCCTCGGCCGGTCCTGGGGAGCAACCGAAAAAGTGGCGAAGATGACTGCGAACACAAAAAGGTTGTCAACCGATAGGGCGGCCTCGGTGAGATAGCCGGCAAAGAACTGCCCGGCCCACGATGCTCCCCGCCACCACCAAAGCGCCGCGCCGAAGCCGGCTGCGCCGACCACGGCCCGCAGCCATCCCCGAAGGGCCTCTTTCAGCCCCGCCTCCCGGTTCCTTGCTCCTTCGACCAGGTCCAGCGTCAAAAGCCCGGCAATGGCCGCGACGGCAATAACCCAGGCGATCCAGCCAACCCCGGAACTCACCGCCAGGACTCGCCATCCCAAGTGCACCGGGGCGGCCGACCAGCACTTGGCGTTGTCCGGGCCGTGGTCGGCTGGGCTTCTCCGGAGAGCGGTAGATCTCTAATGGCTAGGAACCCTATTTGGCCCCGTCCTGATCTGGCCGGCTTTGCTGCAGGGGCTCTGGGTTTAACTCACAGGGGCGGCTTCTCCTTGTTGGCCCGGGCAACGATCTCGGCCCCCGCCGCCGTGATGTTGTTCCAGAGTCTCTGGCCCATTTCCGCGTCGGCCTCCGAAGGTTTTCCGGTGACACCATTGGTGGAAACCTGTGAGCAGCGGTAGCGAAAAATCATGCCCGCCGTGCGATCTGGATCGTCGGCACCTTTTGCTGCAGCAATATCGACCAGTTCGGGGCGCAGAGCCAGCATCAAAGAGGTCTCGGCCCTATTGGCGTGCCAGTCCAGGGCGTCGGAGCAGACCTCCTCTGTGACCTGGGCGTCGACCTCCCACCAGGACAGCACTCCGACCAGCATGTCCGGCAGTTCTACACGGAGCCGGTCACAGGCCATGGATAGCGCAGCGACGTTGCCGACATGTCCGTTTACAAAGAGCAGTCTCCTGAGCCCTGAGTCAGCCGCCCCCCGCGCAACGGTTACGGCGAGCCGGGACACCTCCTCGCCGGAGGTCCCGATGGTGCCTGCAAGGGATTTGCCATGCCACCAACTCGCTCCGATTGGTAGCGCCGGCATGGAGATGCATCCGCCATGGGTGCTCAAGGTGTCACATAGGGCCTGGGCAATAATGGTGTCGGTGCCAGCTGGCAGGTGGGGACCATGCTGCTCGGTCGCCCCCACCGGCAAAAGTCCCACCGTAAACGCTTCGCTGTTCAAAAGCCGACCAAGAGTTGGGCTGGTCAGCTCCTCCCATTTGAGCGGGAGGCCATTGGGGCGCCGGGCCCCCTGGTTCAACTGCACAGGCCCACCGCCATGTAGCGAATGAACTGCCACAGAGGCCGCTCCAGGTGAGAAAGGTGGCCCTGTTGCACCGATGGGGTCCCCAATCCCTTCTGAACCGCCCTGCAGGCCTCGATGTCCTCCTGGTTGATCAGGTCGCTTACCTCCCTGCGTGCCTTCCAAAGGGCCGCAAAGTCTTGCCGATCCACAATGGACCTTGGTGCCAGCATGTCGCTATAGAGATGGATCCGGCCAGGGCCAAGGGGCAGCACCCGAAGGACATTGGTGCCCGACCGGCGCACGCTGAAGATGGTCAGCGGAAATACGTGCACAAGGGTCCCATCCTCATCGGACATCGGATCCATTTGCGGCCAACCCCCATCGGACCCCGCACCCGTTGCCCGCACGACGTGCATGAGGCTGTAAGCCTCTGTGCTGGCATCGGTCCATGCGGCGTCCGCGGGGTAGGCGGCGTTCAGGCTCTCAGCGTGGGTGCCCAGGTGGTGATAGCACTCCATGAAGTTGTCTATCATCACCTTCCAATCCCAGTCCTGTTCCCCCCAGTCAATCGACTCCACCAGGACCTGGCTTTCAAGTCCCAACCCCTGCAGCTGATCTGTCAGCGGCGCCAAAGAGGCATCCAGATCCGAACCATGGCCGTCGAGATTGACCCAGACAAACCCGCCCCATTCCGCGTGGGCAAAGCTGGGTAGGGCGCAGCGGGCCTTGGCCGCACGATTCCAGTTGTCCATATAGGGCGCCCCGACAAGTTTGCCGGAAAGGCCGTAGGTCCAAAGGTGGTAGGGGCATTGCAGCGCCCGGGCATTTCCGTTTCCGCTCACCACCTCCATCCATCGGTGGCGGCAGATGCGGGAAAGAACGTGGAGCGACATGTCCTTTGCGCGAGTGACCACGAGGTTTTCCCCGAGGAGGTCCACGCTGAAGTAGTCCCCGGGCTTGCTCACCTGGTCCAAGCGCCCAATTGCTATCCATCCCGGCCTCAGAAGCCTCTCCACCTCCCGTTCGTACAGCTCTTCAGACCTATAGGCCTCGGGAGGCAGGGTGCTGGCATCCTCAACAGAGCTGTCGGCGGCACTCCGGATGGCGGCCAGGGTGTCTTGAAGCGTCACGAGAGATCGCTTTCAATACAAATACAGACACCCCGGCCTTGGGCTTGTTGGAATCGCCTCATAGCCCTGTGCTCTCAGAAGAACTTGAGGTAGCGGTCGCGTTCCCAGGACGAGATCGTCGTGTGGTAGCTCTCCCACTCGGCGTTCTTCTCCGCCACCCATGCCTGATGCATCTCCGATCCCATCACCTTTATGGCCAATGGGTCGCCATCGAGGGCGGCGACGGCCTCTTGGAGAGTGCGAGGGAGCCAAGAGATCCCGCGGGAGGCCAGTTCGTTGTCGGAGAGCATGTACATATTCGTCCCGTTGGGCTCTCCGGGATCCAGGTCCTCTCTGATCCCCTCCATACCTGCAGCCAGCATCATCGCAGCGCCCAGGTAGGGGTTGTTGGAACTGTCCGCCGCCCGGCACTCGACCCTTGCTCCCCCAAGGGGGATGCGAAGCATGTTGGTCCGGTTGTTGTTGCCGTAGCAGGCAAGGACCGGGGCCCAGGTCAATCCCGACATGCTCCCCTGCTTTACAAGCCTCTTATAGCTGTTGACCGTGGGGGCGATGAGTGCACAAATCGCCGAAGCGTGCCTCAGTATTCCGGCCATGAACTGATATCCCAAAGTGGACAGGCCACAGCCCCGGGGGTCATCGGGGTCTGCGAAAAGGTTTGTTCCCGAAGAATCCGCGAGCGACATGTTGTAATGGGCGCCACTTCCGGTCCGGTCTCCGAATGGCTTTGGCATCCATGAAGCGAAAAGCCCGTGCCGACGGGCGATCTCACCGACCATGAGCCGGAAAAAGACAAACCTGTCTGCCATGGTCAGGGCATCGGTATAGGCAAAGTCCGTCTCGAACTGACCATTACCGTCCTCGTGGTCAAAGGAGTAAACTCCCCAGCCCAGCTGGTTCATGGAGCTGACTATGTCATCCACGACCGAAAAGTTGTCCAAAAGGCCCTTCAGGTCATAACATGGCTTGTCAAGGGTATCTGCCTCCGAGGCCGGACCAACCTCCCCGCCTTCGTCTCTAAGCAGGAAGAACTCCGTTTCGATGCCGAGATTGAAACTAAAGCCATAGCTTGCCGCGTCTTCGAGGGAACGTTTCAGGATTTGCCTGCTACAGGCCTCGAAGGGCGCCGACTCCAGCCACAGGTCGCTTGGGAACCAGGCAACCTCGGGCCTCCAGGGCATCTGGATGCCACCCTGGACGTCTGGTCGTGCCGAAACCTCCTCGTCGTTCACCTCCTGAGGAACTCCATCGAGTGCCGCCCCGGTGAACAACTCAGATCCCGCTGCGGAGCGATCCAGGTGCTCGATGGGCACCATCTTGGCCTTGGACTTGCCGTGCATGTCCACAAAGCTGATAGCTCCGTAGCGGACGCCCCGTGCCGCCAGAGCGGCCGATACCTCCTCGGGTCCGGTTCCTGTAGAGGTGTCCTTCGGGGAGTAGGGAAACTCAAGCACTGATAGCCCTTTCATCCATAGCGAGATCTTGTCCGACATGTTTCGAATCAGCCGATAGTCCATCTGTGGCGAGTCCCAGGCGCCGGCCCAGGTATTGGTAGAACTCCCAGAGGGGCTGTTCTAAAAGGGACAGACGCCCCTGTCCCTGGGCGCCGCCGGAAATGGCACGTTGCACAGCGGCACAGACGTCGAGATCCTCCTTGTGAATCTCGACGATTGCCTCTATCAGCTCCTTTTGCCTCGCCTCCAGGTCTGGTGCAGCCAGGGCGGCTGGAGACATCGCAATGTCGAGTTGCAGCTGAATCCTTCCCGGTCCCAGGGGAAGGGTCTTCAGCCAATACATAAACCCGGGCCCGACCACCACCTGTAGCAACGGGTAGACGATGAAGATTGCAAGCTTGTGCCTGAGTTCATCTGGAAGGCCTGCGGCACCCGGGCTCAGGAAGGGGGGCGTCGCTTCGTACCCGCCGGCCTGGCAGGCCCACATCAAAGAGAAAGCCTCTCCGCCGGCATCGGTGTAGCTGAGCTTTGCGGGGTATTCGCTCTCCAAAGACTTCCGGTGCGGTCCCATGTGGTGGTAGCACTCCATGAAGTTGTCCACCATGACCTTCCAATCCCACGCGCACTCGCCCCAGTCGGTGGGAGTGATGGTCTGATAACCCCCAAAGTCGTAAAGCTCCAAATACTCATCCAGCCCCGACAGCTGGGGTGCCAACGGCTCGGCCTGTCCGTCCAGGTTCACGAATATGAAGCCCTGCCAGATCTCGTGCCGATAGCTCTGCAGCGCGATCTCCTCTTTGCAGAAGTCCTCGACTCCCTGCATCTCCGGTGCCCCTACCAGATGGCCGTCCATGGCGTAGGTCCAGAGGTGATAGGGGCACTGAAGTGCCGGCGCCACCCCAGATCCGCAGGCAATCTCCATCCACCTGTGCCTGCAGGTCCTGGAAAGAACCCGGACCTCGCCGTACCGGTCCCTGGTGACCACCAACGCCATCCCGAGAAGGTCGATGCTGTAGTAGCTGTTGATCTCACCAACCTGCTCCTCTCGGCACAAAGGCATCCAAGCTGACCGGAAGATCTTCTCCGATTCGATTTCAAAGAGCTCTTCGGACCCATAGGCGCCGGGCGGGAGCGTACTGGCCAAAGCCGGGGACGAGGCGGTGCAGGACGGTGCCATTGCTGCAAGTAACGAGTTCATTGTCTGTCTCCTAAGTGCTGGAAACCCACTTTGTGCAATCTTGTGTTTCAGGCAGCCTGGCCCGAGGCGTCCAGGGTGGTCGCAACCACGGCCCGGTTCTGTTTTGTTCGCTCGGCCAAGAGGTAAGTACCTGCTGCCACTACCAGCCCCACGATCCAAGAGATGTCGCTGCCACCCAACAACTTTGCGACAGGCCCTTCGTAGATGGCAGAGTTCATAAAAGGAATCTCAGCGGCGATCGCAACGGCATAAATAGCTATCGAGAGCCAGTTGATAAGCCCATACTTGCCATTTGGTTCGAAGATGGCACCGATGTCGTAGCTGCCCTTATTGATGACGTAGAAATCAACCAGATTGATTGCGGTCCAAGGAACGAGTAGGTAGAGCAAAAATGTGATGAAGTTCAGCAGGGTAAGGATGAAGTGGCTGGACATCATCGATCCAAGGAGGCCCCCGAAGATTGCCAGTGCACCGGTGAAGATGAGGCGGCTTATCTCGGAGGGGATTCGCCCGCCAGCTCGGGTCACGGTGGCGAGGCCGGTTACATAGGGGCCGTAGAGGTTTTCGCAGTTGACTGCCACGATGCCGAAGAAGAGAAGAACCGTAAATAGGGTGCCCATGCCCGGCACCAGACCACTCAGGTAGCCCACTGCGTTGTCGTTCAAAGATGTCAGGGCTTCCACCCCGGCAATGGCACCCACGATCATAAAGAGCGTAGCGCCTACGGTTGATCCTATATATGTATATATGAACGTCTTAGTACTACTAGTAGATGCCGGTAGATAGCGAGAATAGTCCGATACGTAGGGAGCGAAGGTTATCTGCCAGCTGGCCGCTATGGACAGCATAAGCATGAACGTAGCCACGGTGTTGTGCGTCCCTGTGTAATGAGCCGTGGGTAGGTGACCAAGGATTGGAACTACAAGCACAGCCAGGACGACGGACGATACGACGGCCATCACGCGATTGAGCAGATGGATTGCTCGGTATCCAAGCCACGCCACCAACCATGTAACTACGGTGGCTATCGCAATACCAGCACCCACAGAGACATGTGCCAGAGAAGCTACGGCCTGCCCACCCAGAACGTCGGCAGATACGAAATAGCCGATGTACATGAGGATTGCCATGGCGTTCGGCACTGCGGCCCCGAGGAAACCGAACTGTGCCCGGCTCTGGATCATCTGGGGCAGTCCCAGCTTGGGGCCCTGTGCTGAGTGGTAGGCCATGAACAAGGCGCCGATCAGGTTCCCAATCACAATGGCGAAGATGGTCGACGTCAAACTCGCCCCGAGTGCGATCCCTATTGCTCCGGTGGTCATTGTCAGCACCGTGCTGTTCATCGAGAGCCACAGAAACAAGAGTCCCCGGGCGGTCCCGTAGCGTTCCGAGTGGGGGATGTGGCCAATGGAACGGTGTTCGACCACGGTCGCAGCGGTGTGGTACTGCAGGGGTTCGGTCATGTCGCCTCGCTCTATGGGATGCAGGCTGGTGTGACTGCAACTTACGAGCGGCGTGTTACCGAGGAGTATCCGGTATGTAAATAGGGTATCAAAAAGGAGTACAGAGGCCTTGTGGCAAACCAAGGGGCCAGCTAGTCACGAAATTGCTGCTGACATGCGAGTATATGTGCCACAAGAGGGAGTCGATTTCCCTGGGAGCCACTAGAGAGGCTGCTGAGGGTGGTGATATCGATACAGTGTCGAGGCAGCCCCCGACCTCTGCAACGTGGGTAATGCCGGCTGCCTACTTCGGCAGCGGTGCTGTTGTGTTGGGCCTCGGCGATGCCAGGCCGACATGGCGGGCGATGTGGAGTGAGGGAATGTGGCTGGCTGAAACCATCACGGACCTCTGGGGCCAGTTCGCCGACTTTGGCTTCAGTGCTCGGCGAGCCACCCCTCCCCTGCGTGGGATTCGGGGCAGCGTCGAGCAACATCGGTTGTACTTGGCCGCAGCAGCCAGGACTCCTCTCCGGTGGGGTCGGCTGGGGATTCTGTCACTTCGTTCTGCCAGGGTGATCCGTCCAATGCGAACTCGGTGAATACCAACTCCACTCCCACCTTTCTATACAGGCCCCCAGGACACCAACTATGAACTGAGGCCCATGCTCGACGCGCAGCTATCGAGGCGTTTCATTCTCGGCCACCAGGCCATCCACAATCTTTTACGGGCCCACCTTCTCGGCTCGCAGTTCTTCTAACCTCGTGGCTACGGCAGCTTTTATCCCTAACTGGGCATTCCTCCGTCGGTGCCAGGTTGCCTCGGTGATCCCAAAGGAGCAGACCGCCTCGGCAACGGCGGTTGGCTTGTTGAGCATCCCGTCACCCTGCTAACTCATCCGATGACTGTTTTGAGCTATGGCACTTTGTCTTCACGGCGTCGGCTCCCCATCTTTATCGTGGAGGCCCGAACTCACATCGGCCGATCAGTTTTGGCGGTGGGTGTCGGCGCAGTGCCAGTAATGCCTCGCCTATTGGCCCTGCCATTCAGAGCGTCGTTCCGGTTCCCGCTCCCTCTGGCCCTCTGCGGTTCGGTTTTTCTTCTTCTCTTCGGTTCGCTTTCATGGGGGCCATTGGCCTGTTCGCAGACTCGGTGGAAGCGTCAGGCCTTGTCAGGTCGCCAAGCCGGCTGGCTTGGCGACGCAAGCGATTCACCTCGTCGGGACGACAAAGGACGCTCCTCAAAGACCGGGTGGCGACCATGTCGGCCCAATCCGCGGCGGTCTTGGGTGGATGGGTGAAGGGACTGGCACTTGTCGGCCCGTGGTTGTGTTGATAACGATACCGCTTCTGGGTGGCCTCGTTTAGACAGAGCAGGCCGATGCCGAGATCGACCGGATCCTCCTGCAGGAACTCCCCCTCTGCGATGCCGGCACGGACGATGTTTACAACCCAGTCGTGCAGGCGTGTGTAGTCCTGCCAGAACTCCACGAAGTCCTCGGGCTGGTTTTCGGCGATGCGCTCTATTTCATTGAAGTCGATGGGCGATAGGCAGAGCTGATAGGTGTCAAAGCGTAGGAGCCGGTAGAGCTTGAGGGCGGGCGAACCCGATCCTGCGCCTATGCGCCCCACGAACTCAAGCGGGGCACGGTTGACGGTTAGCGCCTCTTGGAGGATGTGCTCCTTCCTGCGGAACCAGTAGTAGAGCGAGGACTGCTGAAGTCCCACGGCCCGGGCAATGTCGCTCATGGTGGTCTCGGAGTAGCCGCGTTCGGCAAACAGTCGTGTAGCCGCGGCCACGATCTCCTCACGGGGAGGCTTTGTGGCGCTGCTCGCTTCGATGCGGGGCCGGCCGACCGGGCGGATCGGTGTCCCTTGATCCATTGGCTGATCAGGCACACAGCGGATCTTAGCCAGTCCTTGCAGGGCGGATCCGAGATCCTTCTGTCCCAGCCCTGCAGTCCCACAAACCGGAGGCGCATTCAAAAGCTTGCTCGACCAGACCCGGTCAAGCCAGGTTCACGGTTGGCTCACTATGGACGGCCGATGCGTACCCGCCACACCTTGGGGCCCGCCTCGAGGTACTCCCAGCTATAGGCACCGGTGTACTGAACATCGAACTGGT
>JAKAOS010000066.1 GCA_021823165.1 Actinomycetes bacterium
GAGGCTCTTCCGAGGGCGTTGAAGCTGAATACCCCGCCATCGGAGGCCACCAGCCAGTAGCCACCGCTGCAGAGATCGGGTGCCATCCCCACGATTGGCCTATTGAGCGCCTTGCCACCCATGGAGCCGTAGAAGGGGGCGTTGAAGCTGAATACCCCGCCATCGGAGGCCGTCATCCGGTAGCCGTTAGGACTCGTTGGGCTGTTTGTGTTTGTTGGAGTGGAAGAACTGGTCGGCTTTCCTGTGGTGAAGACGGTCCCGCCCATTTGGGAGAGGCTGGGGCTGGTCGACGAAGCCAAGGTGACCGTGGCACATGGCGGGGAGCCTGCGGTGAAGGTGGGCCCGGGTGCTCCCTTGACGGGTACCCATGCTCCGCTTGCGCCGGAGGCCGGGTTCCACCAGTACAGGGTGTTTCCCCCAGCGAGATTGCAGTTGCTGACGGTGACGCTGGTGAAGGTGCTCTTCGCACTGAGAGACACGTCGAAGTAGTTGCCGCTGGCCTGGAAGCTGGGGGCTCCCACCGGGTCCGAGGGGTACTGAGAGACCGTGACGGTACCCTCCCCCCCTGCGGCCTTCGCGGTCACCTGATCGTTGGACGCTGTGGCGGAGCCCCCGGGGGTGGTCGAGGTGCCTGCGTTGGAACTGGTAGTCCCGGGCGGCAGGCCGACGGTGACCGGAGCAGCGGAAGAGGTTGAACCGGTGAAGTTGGAATTTCCCGCGTAGGTGGCGGTCACGTCATGCGAGCCGGTGCTGTCGTAGGTGACGGTGCATGTGGCCGTGTCCGGATTGGCCGCGTCGAGGGCCACAGAGGAGCAACCGGATACAACCGAACCGCCGTCACTGAATGACACATGGCCTCCCGGAGTGCCCGACCCGGGCGAGGACACCCTGACCGTAGCGGTGTAGGTAACCGAGTTGCCCACAGTCGGCGAAGCCGGCGACGAACCCAGCGAGGTGGAAGTCGCTGCCCGCTGCACGGCAAGCGACGAACTGCCATTGGAGCCGCTCACCGTGGAGGTCGATGACGTGAAGACGGCGGACACCGAGTGGGAACCGGCCGAGGCAAAGGAGGTGTGACATGTTGCGGTGTAAGGAGCGCTACCCGAAAGCGTCACTTTCGTGCACGACGCCGAGATCGGGTTGGAGCCGCCATCTGCATAGAAAGTCACCGTCCCCCTGGGAGTCCCCGACGAGCTAACCGTCGCAGTCACGGCCAAGGACTGGCCCACGACCGGAGCCGTGGCCGTCGGCGTCGGGGTGAAAGACACCGCCGTGTGGGAGGTCGCCACCGCCTGAACGCTCACTACCTGGGTGTTGGAGGTCGAGGTGTTGAAGTTTCCGTCCCCGAGATATTTGGCTGCGATCGAGTGGCTCCCAGCGCTCGCGTAGGTCTGCTTGCAGGTCGCTTGGGGAGATGTGGTGCCGCTCAGGGGTTGTGCGGTGCAACCAGATATGGCCGTAGTGCCGTCGAAAAACTCTACGTTGCCGCCGGGTGTCGAGGGACTGGCGCCGCTGGGCGAAGAAGGAGTGACAGTCGCCGTATAGGTCACCTGCTGGTTTTGGTAGGGGTTGGTGTTCGACGCGGCTAGAGAGGTGGACGTGGTGCCCTTGGCCACTACCACCGTGGCTGACCCGGTGGAGCCCTTGAGGATCTGGCTGCCGGAGTAGGTGGCCGAGGCGGATTGAGACGCCGGGGTGCTCGGGGCGGCCATGTCGCAAATCGCCTCGTAGCTGGTGGTACCGCCGGAGGTCACGGGCTGCACCGGCTGTGACTGACAGGATTTGACGGGCGAGCCGCCGGCCGAGAAGGCCACGTAACCGCTCGGCACCGCACTGCCGCTTGGCGAGGCGGTAACGGTGCTGACAAGCTGGTAAGGCTCGTTGACCTGCGGTGAGGTCGGTGACGTGGATAGGACGGTGGTGCTGGTTGGCTGAGGGACCACCGTCGCTGTCACCGCGGTGGCTGTGTAGTTGATGCGGAGGTACGGCGGAGCCGAGGTCCCACAACTCGAGCTGGGGATCGCCTGTATCACCTCGTTGTTTGTTATAGGACCTGCCGTACCGGGCCCGTTGTACGTGTCGAAATTGCCCGAAACGGATGCTGCCGACAGCAGGGTAAAGGTTGTGTTATAGGCCATGCCGCAGTCAGCCATGAGCTGGATTTGGGCATTACCGAGGCTCCCCGTGGCGGTGCTGGTGATTTCCGGGTAGTCCGTCCCTGCGGTCGGTGGGGAACTGGGTGCGGAGAGCGACTGGTACTGCAGCAACGTAGAGCTATCGAAGCTCAAAGCCCCCTTTGTTGCCATCACGCCGGTCGACCCCGTTGGCCCTTGGCTGGCAGAAAGCACAGATAGCCAGCTACCGGTTATCTGGAGTGGGCCAATGGTGGCTCCCGGGGTGGCCGCGGCCACGTTGCTCGCGGTTACCGCGTTGCCGTCTACCCCGTTGAGGTCGTGTTCGACAAACAGCGTGCCGTTCTGGTTGGAACTCTGTCCGGTGTCAGAGGTGCTTGCACCGGTAAGGGTGACGGCACCGACCTCGTTACTCGTCCCGGCCAGATCGAGCTGAGACCCCTGGCTCATGGCCACGTGCAGGCTGTAGGCGGAGCCGCTCAGGTCACCCTGAAGTAAAAGATACGAAGGCCCGCTCAGGCTCCAGGAGTTGTTGGCCCCGAGCGTGATGGGGAGGTTGAAGACGTCTGTGGAGAAGGTGGCCGTGGCACTCGACGCTCCGGTCAGGATGACCCCGCCGTCGAGGGTAATGCCAGCGCCGGTCGCAGCGTTCATGGAGTAGCCAGGCGGCGGGTTGCCAGAAGTGGAACTCGGCGTACCGATGGTGATCGTGTCGACGACCAGACCGGAGATGTCGTTAAGGCCGACGCAGGCACCGCCGCCAGCGGTGCACGCCGAGGCCGGGAAGGCGAGGTTTATGGGCGTACCGGCGGGTGGTGCGACACCGCCCGCCCAGTTCCCGCCGTCTGACCACGAGGGATTGGGCGAGGTGCTTGACGCAGCGTCTATTCCGGTCCAGGTGTATGTCGATGGGGTCCCGGCCGACGCCGGGGCGGACAATGGGAGCAGCCCAATGGCGGCTAGCGCCACCGCGGTTAGGATCCGCGCGCCAGTTGGAAATCGCATCAGTATCCCTTTCTGCTCTGACTTCGGAGCGGCCGAAGCAAGCTTTCGGCAGTATCTCGGCGACAGCAGTTGATGCTCCGGATGGGAGCGCATGATTGTCTGCCTCTCGATGGGTGGAGGCTCTTCGCCCTAAGTCGCCCACTCGCGTCTCCAGCAGGACTACGCCGGATGGCCTGGCTGTCGCCGTGTTCGTCTTCCACCCCGGCGGCAGGGGTCGACGGAGGTGTGCTCGTTTGCACGTGGACCTCCGCCCGGACCCAGAGCCCTGACAATCCATTGCCACCCCTGCCTCTTCCGTATGACCGATAACCCCAGGATCAGGACCATCGAGCATTTTGAAAGGTACATATGTCTCACGCGCCCTGGCGGCGTTCCGGCCAATCTCGGCCAACCTCGGACAACGCGTTCAATGTCATCTTGATGGATAAGAACTGGGTACATCACACAACCATTGCCGACTGATTTACCATTACTCCCAGTGGCCGGTTAGCTCGGTAAAGAAGGGCGGAACTACAGATGAGTAACCCCGCTCCTGAACGGGTTCGGACCCGAGCCGATCTCGGCCGGGAACTCGCTGTGCTGCGCTCCCGCAGTGGGTTGACCCTCCGCCAAATGGCCCAGCGGGTCGATGCCCCGGTGGCCACGCTCGGGGACTATTTCGCCGGTCGGCATCTGCCGGGACCGTCCCAGTTGAGTCTGTACCGGTCGATCCTCGCGGCATGCGGCGTGACCGACCCGGTCGAGGTGGAGGCATGGGTCGACGCCTTGAACCGGGCCCGTTTTGCCTCCGACGGTAGGGCGCTTAAGCCGATCGCCCCCTACCGGGGTCTGGAGCCGTTCCGCGAGTCGGACGACGATCTGTTCTTCGGCCGCCGCTCTGCCACCTCCGAGGTCCTGGACCGGATGCGGGCCCTCCTCGAGGAGCCGGGTTCCACCGGGGGCACGCTCGTACTGGTCGGTCCGTCCGGTTCCGGTAAGTCGTCTCTTTTGGCCGCAGGCGTATTGCCCGCCGTCCGCGCCGGGATGCTGGACGACGAGCGGGCCCGATGGGACTGCACCATGGTGAGTGGGACGGCCGCCTGCCTCCAGGCCCTGGTTGAGGGGGTCCCGCCCGGCGGGAGCACGCCCAGTGGGGATGGGGCCGATCCCGCCATTTCGCGGACACTACTGATTCTTGACCAGTTTGAAGAAGTGCTTGCGCTGCCTCCCCACTCGGAGGAACGGCGCCAGATCATGGGACACCTGGCCGCCCCACCGCGCCCCGGCCAGCTTGTTGTGGTCGCCCTGCGCGCCGACTTCTACCACGCTGCGGCAGCAGAGTCTGCCCTGCTACCCGCCCTGCGCCACGCCCAAGTGCTTCTCGGGCCCATGACCGAAGACGAACTGCGAGAGGCCATCGTGGAGCCGGCTCGCCAGGTCGGAGCGACGGTCGACGAGGCTTTGGTCGAGTTGGTCCTGGCAGATTTGGCACCAGGGAGACCAACTGGGTTCGCCCATGAGGCCGGGGCTCTCCCTCTGCTCTCCCATGTCCTGTTGGCCACCTGGGCGCGCGCTCTCCGTAACGAGCTGACGGTCCCCGACTACCTGGCGACCAGCGGCATCAAGGGTGCAGTCGGCCAGAGCGCCGAGGATCTCTACGGTAGCCTCACACCCGCTGAGCAGGACCTGACCAGGAGGGTCTTCGCCCGGCTGGTCCAGGTCGAGGGCGAGGGTCTCGTGACCCGCCGACGAGTCGACCGTCAGGAACTCTACGGCCTGCGTTATGCCACCGGGGAACCGGCCGAGGTGGAGAAGGTTTTGGAACGGTTCGTCTCGGCTCGACTACTCACCACCGACTCTGCCACCATCACCATCAGCCACGACGCCCTGCTAAGCGCCTGGCCACGGCTCGGCGAGTGGATTGATGCCGACCGGGCTGGGCTGCGCCTCCACCATCAGATCTCCGACGCAGCCAACGCGTGGGTCGACGCCGGGCGAGACGAATCCCTCCTCTGGCGGGGTAGCCGATTGGAGCTTGGCTCCGATTGGGTGGCCCAGTTTGGCAGAGAGGAGCAGCTGAACCGGGCCGAGCGCGCTTTTCTGGCCGAGTCGGTCGCTCGACGCGACGCCCAGCAGAGCGCCGCCCGCCGTCGCACTCGGCGTACGCAGCAGCTTCTGGCAGCGGTCGCCGTCCTGGCCATTGCCTCCATCGTCTTCGCTGTGGTGGCCGTCAATGCCCGCGACGCCGCCACCCGCTCCCGGGACCAGGCGCTGTCCCGGCAGATAGCCATCGAAGCCCAGCAGCTGCGGCCCACGGATCCTTCCCTTGCGGCCCAGTTGGCCCTTGCTGCCTACCGCACCTCCCCGACGGTGCAGGCACGTTCGGCTCTGGTCGGTGCCAGCTCTGGGGAGATACCGACGCGCCTACTTGGCCCGGTCGGCCCCGATTTCGTCTCGCTTTCGGGCGACGGGCACCTCCTTGCCGTTGCGCAGTCGGCCACCGACACCGTCGCCCTTTACCGCCTTGGATCCTCCACGCCGGTCAAAGTGGCCCAACTGCGGGCTGGACCGCCCTCGGGGAGCGACTTTGCCGTAGCGCTCAGCCACAACGGAAGGCTTCTTGCCGCTGGCGGCACTAATGACTCCGTCACCCTATGGAATGTCACCTCCCCTGCCCACCCTCGGCAACTCGGGACGCTTAGAGGGTTCACCAGCACCGTCTACTCGCTGGCCTTCTCCCCCAAGGACCGGCGCATAGCCGTGGCGGACAATGACGGCACCGTGCGGCAATGGAACCTCGCCAACCCCGGCCACCCACTGGCCCTGTCCGTCCTGCGTGCCCCGGGCGCTGTGGCTTTGAAAACCATCGCCTACAGCCCAGACGGGAAGCTGCTTGCCGCCGCCGGCGCCAACGGCACCCTTGCCCTATGGTCCAAGACGAACCCGACACCTTTGCTGGCATCGGGCTCGGGCAGCGCTGCCATCGAGAGCCTGGCCTTCAGTCCATCGGGTACCACCCTGGCAAGCGTCGGCGACGACATGCACCTGCGGATCTGGGCGGTCGGCCCGGGCGGCCATCTCCGGCTGGCCCGGGCGCCGCTCACGGTGGCAACCTCGCAGTTGTTCAGCACGTCGTTCAGTCGGAATGGCGCCATCCTCGCCGTGGCCTCGGCCGACGGGTCGGTCCACCTCTATAACACCCGCACCTGGAGTGTCGTCTCCTCCCTACAGAACCCCAACCCAGCCACCGCCGCCGCCTTCACGCCCGGTGGCTCCTTGGTGACCGCCGACTCGGGTGGGGTTACCCGTATCTGGTCCCTGCCTCCGCCCTCCACCTACACCGAGTCCGGGCGTGTCTACTACCTCGGTTACGTTGGCCGAAGCACCCGCCTGGTTGCCGGCAGCAGCGGCCCGCAGGGAGACGCGACGGTATGGGAGGTTGCCGGGCCGACCCGGCTGGCATACCCGGCCGCCATCGTGGCACCACCCAGCTTCGGCCCGGTGGCGGGAGCGGTAGCGGCCAGCCCGAACGGGCGGATTGTTGCCGCAGACAACGCCCAGGCCCTCGTCCAACTCTTCGACGTGTCCAACCCATCGCACCCGAAGTTGCTTGGCCAACCTCTGCGGGGCAATAAGCCCTTCATCGAGCAGCTGGGCTTCAGCCCGAATGGCAAACTCCTCGCGGCAAGCGACGACAGCGGTCAAGTGCGCATGTGGGACGTCACCAACCCAACCCACCCCCGGGTGCTGCCCACCCTGGGCGGCACCAAAGGAGAGGTGCTGGCCTTCGCCTTCAGCAACGACGGTCGCCTCATCGCCACCGCCAGCACCGATAAAAAGGTCCGCCTCTACAACCTCGCCAACCCCGCCCATCCGAAGCTGACCGCCACGCTCGGCGGTTTCGCAGACTATGCCTACGGTACCGCCTTCACTCCTGACGGCAAGACCCTCATCGGTTGCAGCGCCGACGGCACCATCCGGCTGTGGAACATATCCAACCTGTATCACCCCACACCGCTCGGCCCACCGCTCACCGGCCCGACCGGTTATGTGTACGCCATCGCCGTGAGCCCTAGTGGCAATACCCTCGCGGCCGCCATAACGACCCACGCGGTGTGGATGTGGAACATCTCCAACCCGGCTCATCCCAAGCTAGAGGAAACTCTGAACGCCGGCCATGCGGAGGAGTTCGCCGTGGCTTTCAGTACCAAGGGCCACACCGTGGTGGCCAGTGGCAGCGACGACACCATACGTCTTTGGCAGTACCGGGCAAGACAGGCGGCACAGACCGTCTGCGCTCTGTCCGGTGATTCCATCACCCCTGCCGAGTGGGCCCGCTACATACAGGGAGAGCGCTATAGCCCACCCTGTCGCGCTTGAGCAGGACTGAGTGCTTTGGACCCAGTCGGACCGGTGGCCCATTCTTGGACGGCTGCCGCCTTCCCGACGGCTTCTCATTAGCGGAACCGCCCCTGCGGCCGAGGTGCACCGCATCGTGTGCTGGGGACAGGTGCGGAACTTGGGGATTTGTGGAGACAGGGTTGGATCCTTGCAGGTTGACCTCGGCTCCACCTCTCATCAGATCTGGATAACAAGGTGTCTCACCCGACTTGAAGCGTTTTGCCCTGACGGGAGGCTCCACCGCTGGCCGAAAAACGCTTCGGCTGAATCGCCATGGGTCGGAAAGCGATCTGTCTATGTGTGGACTGCCTAATTGAACATCCGCGGGTATTGCACCCCGAGGACAAGGCACGGTGTCATTGAAGTGAGGAATAGTCAGAAGTTGTGGATCGGCCGATCCCGTCGATCACGCGGCGGCCTCCCCTTGCTGCAGTGAGCTCTCGGCCAACACCCCTCTCGGAACTTGGCGCCGGCTCGCACGAGGGCGACGAGTTTCGGTTCGTTGATCGCTCGCCATTGGTCCCCGGCGGAGTCGAGCAGCCTGTAGGCCATCGCCAGCCCGGCGGCACGTGAGCCGGGGCCCTTTGTCACCTTCGTTAGCAGCCACAGCGTCGCGAATGACGACGCGATCGCGTTCGTGGTCTTCAGGTGCGCCCAGTGCTTGCCGGGGAACCAGTGCTTGCCGGGGAACCAGTGCTTGCCGGGGAAGTCGAAGAACGAGAGCAGCTCCTCGAGATCCGAGCTCGCTCACCTTGTCGGCGGCCTTCGGCCAGCGAGGCCGGAACTCGGGAGCGAAGGCCTTGGGGGCTTGCCGTGCGTGGTCCTTGTCCTCGGCGTCGCGGATCTCTTGGAGCATCTTGTTCGCCAGCGAGTGTGTTGACTTCGGCAGTGCGTCAAGGACGTTTGCAATTTGTGCAGCCAGCAACGTTGGCCTTTGGTCTCTGGGAAGACGTCGTGAAGCGCAACCCAAAACCCGAGCGCCCCGTCGCCGAGTGCGAGCACCGGAGCGCGCATTCCCCGGTGGCGAAGATCGCGCAGCAGCGCCGCTCAGGAGTCCTTCGACTCGCGATAGCCATCCCAATGGCAACCAGCTCCTTCGTGCCGTCGAGGCACACACCGACGGCCACCAGGCAGCAGAGGCGTTCTTCTTCTAGGCGCACGTTGAAGTGGACCCCGTCGGCCCGCAGCTAGACGTAGTCACGAGCGGCGAGATCACGGGCCATGAACGCCGCGTGGTCGTCCTGCCAGGCCGGAGTGAGCCGGGTGATCACCGACGCGGACAACCCGGCCGCCGAGCCAAAGAACGACTCTGGGGCGGGGACGAAGACGCCGGTCGACAGGCCGTGGAGATAGAACTTCCTCCTCCGGCCGGACACCGGATCCTCGTGTCCAAGGAGGCCCTGGAGTAGAGGGGCCACTCAATCCGGGCTGACGTTGGGCAGCGGCAAGAGCGTGAGTCGCCGGTACTCCGCGGCCGGGTATCGGCCGTCGAGCACTTTGAAATCAAGCGCCTGCAGTGTGATGCCGACGGCGTTGGCTTTCTCCCGACATCCGTCCCAGAACTCGTTCCACCATCGAGTCTGCTGTTCATCGAGCGGAGCGGTGGAGATCACGACGAGTTGGACGTTGGAGGGGCTCAGTCGGCTGTCCATCAACACGCCCACCTCCGGGACGGCCTGATCCAGCCGGTTGAATGCCTCTCGGTCGGTTCGCTTCAGTTCCCGAAGAGCAGTGGTGAGCGGTCCCTGGATCGTCGCCACGAATGAGCCGGCGAAGGCAGGTCGTCCGCTGAGGAGCGCCAAGCGATCGCCGACACGCTGGCGCAGCTCCTCGGCGCCGAATCCGTCGATCCTCGCCTGACGTGCCAACCACCCCTTCTCCACCGGGAAGGAGATGCGGAAGTCCGCCACATAGAAGCCCGGTGTGAGTGCGGGAACGTGCAGCAGCGAGCGACGAAAGCCGCCCTGACGGAGGAGCTTCTTCTGACCGGAGTTGAAAGTGTCTTCCATGTCATAAACAGGAACGAGCTGAGCCCAGGGCCAGCCAGGCGGATCAGCGTCCTCCTCGACGAGGTCACAGGTCTGCGTCGTCACCATGCCGTACGGAGGCGCCAGGCTCTGCGGAAAGTGGATGACCTCGGATTCCGACGGATCGTCGGACCTGGCGACCTCTTCGGCGAACCGCACACTCTCGGCCCACACGGGGGCCTCAGGATCGGCCAGATACGCCATCGGCGGATGGGCCACCAGATCCCCCTGGCGGAAGTTTCGGAGCGCGGCGAGGACGCCGTCCGGCCATTCCGCGGCCGATCCGGGAAGGCCTGCTCCGATCACGGCGAGCTTCCCGCCCTAGGAACGACGGCGCACGCGCCGCACCTGGCCGGAGAAGAGGTCCGGCTGCGGCTCGACGTCGCGGCCCACCACTTCGGCGAAGTCGAGGTCGTGCACCGGGGCTACCGTCGGCGCCTCGAAGAGCGTCGTGGCGGCTTCGGCGATCACCGACCTCAGTCCGCCCTCATCCGCCAAGCGCTCACGGCGACTGACTCCGGCCGCGCCGGTGTCGGCGAGCCACAACCGTGCTCGCTCGGTGCCCATGACACGGTCCAGCGAACCCAGGAGCGCGTGGAGATCGAACAGTCTCCGGACGGTTGCCGGATACGGGTCCATCCCCTCTCTCCAGTTCTTGACCGAGCGAGGGGCGTAGCCGGCCAGCGCTGCCACGTGATCCTGGCCCACGGCCAACCAGTGCTGGATGTCGGAGACGGCCGCCAATGCGGCTTGCGCCGGCGACCATGTCGCAGGCTCCTCAGGGGCTGGTGTCCAGGCGCGCACGTCCCCGATGACATCGGCAGGTTCGGCCCGCAAGAGCACCCAAATCTGCTCGGCAGCGTCGAGGATGGTCTGGCTGATCGACGCGGAGACAGCGGCGAGATGTTCCGCGAGTTGCCTCCGGGTGGTGATCGCCGTTGCCCCGGCCAGCAGCCCCGCGGCTGCCCATTCCGCCGGCCAGGGCTTCCGCACGTCGGGCACGACCCTCGCCACGAGACCGCGGGGTTGGCAGGTGAACACAGGCGTGAAGTCGAAGGACCCGAGCAGAGCCCGGTCCTCCTCCGGACGCGCAAGAGCGGTCTGGTACATCAGACCTCGCCCCGCAGGTACGAGAAGAGCTTTTTCGTCACCGCCGCCTGGAAGACGGCGAGCGCCACAGTGTGCAGGCGCTCCGCGCCCTCGCGAATGGTCTTGGGAGCAAATGCCCGGCCGCCAGACCGTGAGCAGTCGTGATCGAGCAGGTAGTGCCAGACGGGGTCCTCGGCAGGACCCTCCAGGACGCAGCCATGTCGGAGGAGCACCTCGGTATCATCGCCGCCGTCGAGCTGCAGCACCTGCTGAACCGCCTTGATGGCCGGTCCGAAGGAGCCATGCAGGACGGGACCCAGTAGCTGCTCGTCAATCCATCCCTTCCACTCCTCGGGCGAGCGGATCACCGGATCCTTGATTCGGTCGATGAACCGCAGGCCAAGGCGCTGTTCCAGGCTCGGTTCAAGCGCGGTCTGTACCAGCCGGACAAGTTCGTCGAGGCGGGCGGAGAAGTCGGTCCAGTCGGTGTATGCCCGGGTCTCCAAAGCGAAGAACTCCGGCATGAGCACCACCGTCCAAGCGCCATCACTGGACCGGAAGTTCCATCCCCGCTGCTGGTCCTGAGCCGTCGACACACCGGCAGGGCCGCCGACGATGTTGAGGGCGATGCCGGCCGCCTCGTCGAGGACGGGGTACTTGCCGCCGAGCCCGCCGTGAACTTCGAGCGCTCGCTTGGCATCTGCCACGGCCAGGTTGCGCTCGTGTCGGACCTGGCATACGACCAACTCGAGCGGCGAACGGTCCAGTGTCTCGGTCGACGGGTCCGGCAGCTGCAGTCCAGGCATCCAGCAGCACCTCTTCTCTTTCCATGCCGGCCCGGGTGGACTATCGCCCCAGCGTGAGCAAAGTTGCGGGCAACTTGCAGTGTAGCTACCTAGGCCAAAGATGTCATGACGCACTATTCGGAAAACCCGATGCCCCCTCAGCCGGAGGTTATAAACGGACGTCGGGCAGCATCTTCATGACCACCTCGTAGCCGTCGGCGGCGCTGAGGTGGGCGTAGCCTAGCGGGCTGGGGCCGAAGTAGCCACGAGGGACGACGGCGGCGGCACGGCCATCGATCCGAACAACAGCCTCAACCAAGTGGCGTTCGCCGACGGCTCCCTCTACTCGACGACCGACGGCTGGGCGACCGCAGCCAACGAGAC
>JAKAOS010000067.1 GCA_021823165.1 Actinomycetes bacterium
GTCCAACTCTCCCTCAAGTGGCATGGTGCCTCCGCCCTCACGTTCGAACCAGAGGCTCCCGTCTGCACGCTTAGCGATGTCAGACACTCGCGAGGTCCGTTGGAGGGGCTGTCTGCTCCATTCGCTCACAGTGCTCCACGACACCGGTACGCTTGCCTGTCCTTCACGCTCCACTTCGGTGACCCACGCGTACGCTGGGTGCAGAACCCTCGCGTAACGTCGATATGTGTCGGGCATCCACGAGCGCAGGCGCCTTCCCTCGCCAAGTCCCGTAAGCCATGTAGCGGCCTCGTGGGACTCGATGGGCCTTGGGTCTATCTCAAGGTCAACTCGTCTGTTCGTCATGAGGCGTCACTGACACAGTGTGTTGCCACTTTGGTACCACGGACCCGTTTCCGAGTTTGCTGCATCGTAATAGTAGTTGCCGCCCTGTTGGATATATGACGTCGCAGTTTGCCGGTAGTTGTAATACCCGCCTTGGAACCCCGCGCCAGCACAGTTCCACCACACATACGCCTGCATTCTCTTATAGTCCCAACCGGGGTGACACTGTGGGTACGGCTGCCCCGCATCATGTGTGTAGCTGTCGCAGTATGATGTATTTTGGCCAACGAACCGCCACCCGCTCCAACTGGACCTGTACAAATTTTGAGTCCACTCGATAGTCACGCCGTATGGCGACACACCACAATTCGTTCGGCCTTCAGCCTTAATATATCCGGACACTCCTGATCTTGTCGAATAGTGGGGATTAGATGAGTCGGCCAAGGGTGTAGCGCTCGGGGATGGTTCTCCTCGAGACCGTTGACACCGGGCGCCCGCGCCCTTTCGCGACCGGCTAGGTCGCCGTAGGTTCGACTACATGGACCCCGAACCCGCCGTCCGCCAGACGGCCGGTGCCTGTTCGGAGAAATGAACGCGGTCCTTGCACCAGAGAGAATGCTCGGAATAGCCCGACGGGCGGGCAAGGAATCGGGTTGAAACCCGGTGCTTTCCTGAGCGCCACGCATCGCAGGCAGTCTTGATGGATTGTCAGAGGTTGAGAACCAGCCGGAGCCCTTCGTCGATCAGCCTGGATTCGAGAGCGGGCAGATTTGCAACGTGGTCGACCAACTGGTCACGATCCACTGTGAACAGGGCGGTCACGTTTACCACAGAAGGTTTCGGCAACAGGTCATCTGGCAACCTCACGTTCCCCGGCCCACGGCTCAGCCGGACATTGGACGTGATCGCGGCCACGATCACTGTCTTGATTTGAGAACGGTTGAAGCGGTCGGATGAGATTACGACGGCTGGTCTCCTATGCCCCGGCGACGAACCCACTGGATCGCCGAAATCCGTCCACCAGACTTGTCCGCGCGCTACCACTCCCAGCTGCCGGAGTCGATCATGGCCCGGGCCGCCACCGAGGATAGGGGGGCTGTCCGTTCAGTGGCTTGTTCGGCAACCAGTTCATCCAGTCGCTCCGTGACTGGGTCAGGTCCGATGTCCTGGAGGTACTGAGCCAGGGCTCGTGCGTAAAACTGGGAGCGTTTCACGCCAAGGCGCTGTGCCGCCCGCTCGGCACGCTCGTAGAGGTCATCCGGCAGAGACACGGCTGTCTTCACGGTCGCCAGTATAACCGGTATGACAGATAGGCAATTAGGCCCCTCAGAGGACCGAGTAAGAATACGTCTTGCCATGTCACAGGTGGCAAACTGCCCCTTCGGCATGATGTGAGCTCTCAGGAGTTCCCAGACCGCCAAACCCCTATTTCAGGATCTTGGTTTCATCTTCCTCAAGCCCGGTGCGGAGGCTTTGACGGCGGCTGGGGATCCTGGTCCGGCAACGGTTCCGACGCCTGCCGCCTAGGAGGCCGTGTGATTAGGCCGTGTGGTAACTACACCACAACGCTAGGCGGGACCGCTGTCGCATCGACGCGCCCGCCGGCTTCGAGATCGTCGCCGGCACCCGCAGATTGCAGCTCTCCAACGGTGGCTGTAGCGGCAGCGACGGCCTCGACGGCACGGCCTGCGATCGGCCCCGTCCCAATGCCGGACGGGGCCGGGGACGAACGCCTGATAATGGGACAGGCGGCGATCCCGGCGGGCGCCGTAGCCGCCGCCTTCCCTCACTCGATCGATGAACTCGGGCGTCGGGCGATTCCTTTGGCTGCTGCATCTACTACGAAATGAAGACGTACGATCCTTTCGTAATGCCGCTCCTCACACCCCCTTGGAGCAGTACGCAAGGATGGTGCCCGATCCTTTCGTCTTGGATCGTCACGTAGCCAGCGCCAGGGCAACCTCACGTGTCGCAGTTGAACAAGTCCCCCTCTGACGCCAGGGGCCGATCCCGGAGTAATCGGATTCCGTCCGCGAAACCGCTTGGGCAGAGGGGCGTGGTGGTCAAGGAGGCGACTTGCAGCGCCCCCTCTGTTCACAGAAGGGGGGTGAGAACCTCTGTTGATGACATGGTCGTGCCATGGTTGGTCATGGGGGTGGATGCCGTTGCGAAGGGCCACCCAGCCAGGGACACGGCAGAGATCCTCACCTCGTGCTGTGCCCAGCTGCATGGAAAGCGGGGATCGCGGTCAAACTGGGCGTACCCGAGCAGTCAGTCACCCACGGGAAACCAAACTGCGCGCATGCGCAGCGGAGTGCGTTAGGTGCCAGTCGCCGTCAGGTTCCCATACGCAGGCGCATACCGGGATTGACACCGGTCATACTGGAGTTTCAGATCGATGGGGGTATGGCGGCGTCTCGGTCGTAAGGACGAGCCAGAACATAACGCGCATTGCGCGGCGATCCTCCTCGCCGATCGTGCGAATGCCGGATTGCTCCACGGCAAACCGGAGCATTTGGGCGTCGATATCTCTCGGTATGGCGGGGCGACCCGCCACAAGGTTCGACAGGGCGCTGGCCGGGGCCTTGGCCAGCCAGGCACGCGTGAAGCTAGCTGCGTGTACCGCAAAGGGATTACTGCTCAGAGAGCCCTCCATGCCGAGGGCCGATCCGCTGGTTAGCGGCGGACTTGGCCGAGACGGAACGGCCGGAGGGCCTGAGGAGCGAGGACCTATTCGGGCCAAGGAATTCGCGAGGATGTCGGCTGGGAGGACGAGTGCCTCGTCCGCTTCCCGCACGAGCTCCGGTGATTGGCTGAGGTCACCGCCCGCGTTGATTCCCACGACCGCAACCCTCACGCCACGGTCTTGGGCATATTCGATGCCCTCTCGGAGGTCCTCGTCACCAGATAGGACCACTGCCCGCTGGATGGACCGCTCCTGCGACAAAACCATCAGGTCACGGACCATCAGGGTGTCGACTCCCTTTTGCTGGCCGGCGGAGTTGATTCGTCCAAGACGCATCTTCACGAAGGGGAGCGCCGCCACGTCCAGCTGCTCCGTGCTGGGGACGCCCTTGTGGGCACCGTCATACCAGTAGGTGCGGAGCAGCTCTTCGCCTGGGTGGGCACCGCACAACCACGTGGCCAACTCACCCACGAAGCCGCGGGCATCAAGTTGCACATCCCGGCGGCCGAGCTTCGCTCCCAACACAGCCCCGGCGCCCTGCTTGAAAAGATATCCGGCATCGACGAAGATCGACATTCTGCCTGGCATCGGTGGTCCTCCCAGTTATCCCGGCACCCACCCGCCGGGGAGATAGCGGAAAAGGACTTCGACCTGGTATCTTCATTCCATACCCCGGCGCTGCCGGGGCTTACTAGCCCCGGGCGTGGAGCTTAGGTTCCGGTCCGGGGTTTTTTACGTCCTCAAGGCCTTGGCTGCGACATGTCCCGGCGACAGCAGCGTTGGGCCCGCCACGGACAGCCCCGCACCAAACGGGACAGGGGCCGGATGCGCCTGCGACCATCAGTTTGGCCCCGCCGCCAATTAGGCCCTCCGACTTGCACAACAAGGCATACCGGTACCGATGGCTACGCGATGCCAGCCTGGTTCCTACGGCACCTCGGCTGATCCGGAAGACCACAGGTGAACCCGGAGGAGCGGATGCCAAGCTCTTGGCGATCGCACTAGTCCCTGGCACGGCCTATGAGGATCGTGGTCCCGTTGCAGTCGGCCGCGCAGGTCGGGCCACGGCTGGCGAGATCCTGCTCGGGGCAGGGGGTACGGTTCGCTTCTCCATCGCCAGGGGCCACCGCCACCAGAGTGCAATGCCTCTCGCCTCCGTGCCCATCAGGCTTACTTGTACCTCGTTCAAAAAAAGCGCCGGTGCTCCTCGTCACCTTCCGTGGGAATCGGTGGCGGCACCCAGGAGCACAGCGCGCGGTCACCGGTCCGTCTCCCCAGGGGTGCCAGGACCGGCCGGAACGGTGCTGCTGATTTTCGCGTCCCCGCCGAAACCCGACAACGGCCAATCCGCTGCGGCCAACATCGCCGAGTTCTACCCCTACGGGGATACGGTTGTCCCTACCGACCAAGGCGGGGGATACCTCCTGGCTGGGATCCAGGACCCACGGTTGCTGATGACGGCACCGAAGACGACCCCAACGTGGCCGAGTGCGGGTCACCGATGAGAGCGTGCAGAACACCTCACGTCGTGATGGTGGCCGGCTAGGTAACCAGCAGTACAAATGCATCGCCTAGGGCTTATTGGGGCGCCAGCAACAGCTGCCGATGGGCGAAAACGGCGCACCGAGCGCCCAAAGAGAAGTCCGGCCGAACGGCAGAGGTGAACGGGAGACGCTTTTACCCATGGTGTCACCTTGATGCCATTAGAGGCGTGGCCATGACCTTGAAGCTCACCGACGAGGAACAAGCGGCCCTACAGCGAAGGGCAGAACTCGACGGGATCTCGATGCAAGAGGTGGCCCGCCGGGCGGTCCGGGAGTACGTGGCGCGAGCTGAGCACCGCGACCGGGTCGGACGAGCGGCCGAGCGAGTGATGGCGGTCTACGCCGAGGCGCTGGATCGCCTTGGCCGCTGAGCAAGGCGGTAGCGAGTTCGGCATCGAGCACCTCGACGTCGAAGACCTCCTTGCCCTGGCGGAACAGCTTTTCGGCTTCCCGCCCTCAGTTCGTGACCTCGGCCTGCTCGGATCGGTGGCCGCCCGGCCCTCTACAAGCGCCTTTCGAAGCGAGGCCTACCCCGACATCTGGCTAAAGGCAGCAGCCCTGCTGTCGTCGCTAGTGAAGAACCATGCTCTGGTTGATGGGAACAGGCGCCCCGGGTGGCTGGCCACTGCCGTGTTCCTACGGTTCAACGGAGTGCAGCCAACCCGCGCGTCGAACAACGACGTGTACGACGTGGTGATGGAAGTGGCCGCCGGCCAGCAATTCATTGCCGAGAGCGCGGATGGCTTGCGCCGTATCGTCGGGCAAGCATCGCAACGCACTAAATATATTGCAAAACCAGAGCATCGTGTTATCCTGCCAATAACCAAGCGCAGTCGGCTTCAGGGGGGAGAACCACCGGCACGACTCCGCAGAACGCCAATAGTGAACCGGGCGCACTTATCGCCACAACGGGAGGTCTGCCATTCTGGGGAACAATGAAACAGCGGATCGCATTACTTGGTGGTCTCCACGCTGCCACCTCTAAGTGGCCGCCGTCTACTACTGCCATTGGTCGTGACAATGGCCAGGAGCGTACATATAGCTGTTCACCAACACACACTGAGAACCTGCAGCCACGAAGGACCTCTACAAAGGCAAGTGCCATGCCCTACAACCCGCAGTCCACTTCGCACAATAGGATCGCAGCAGTATTGACCATGTGTTCCATGGGCGCCCTTGTCAGCGCCTGTGGGTCGGCTCGACCGGCATCGCTCGCTACATCGAACCCGGCCGGCGTGACCAAGAAGATCACCCCATCTCAACGTGCTGGCACACCAGCAGCCAAGCATCCGGGGTACATAGCTCCCCAACACCGCAACCAGCCGATAACCGCCTTTGGGATCGTTCATGATCATCAACCAACATTTTCTGCACCGATGAGCGCCTTCTATCAGGCAGATGAATGGGCGGGGCCATCCGCCGGAGGGGGAGGAGTCGGCGTCAGCGCAGGAGCCCCTCGGCTCTGCAAAGGCGGCGTTCCCAGCACGAAGGGTGAACTGGAAGTCGGCCGAACCAACTCCAAGGGCAAGCTGAGGGTGAGTTACGTGACCTACCCATCCATCAAAGGGCCATTCGACATCACCAATGCCAAAGGCGACCTTCTGACCATAACTGGACATGGGGGAGCGAGTTTCACCTACAACGTGGGCACGGGGATAACCTCGGGATCCGGGGGCAGTGCGACAAGGGTGAATCCCTACCCCCCAACCGCAGGCTGTCTCCCCTAGGGGCCACGGCTCAACAGCCCTTCATGAAAAACAGGCTGGCTGGCAAGGATGCACGGAGGGGAAGCAGTGACCTGCATCCAGGGGTTTGCATCGGCTCGTCTTCAAGTTGTTTTTCTGAACAAGCCGGCCCCGGATTGCCCTCGGCGGTCGGCCGAACCCGCGAAGAGCGGAGTGGGCAGTCGTCGAGTTGGTGGTCTGTCAGGCCACCGGGTCGTACAAAGGTTGCCCGGGGCATTAGCCGAGGGAAGTGAGCCCGAGCCCTACCGGGCGGTGGTCGCCTTCGGGATTTGCGCTCCGTGAGACCCAGTCGTTCGGACAGGACCGGGGATTGGGCCAACGCCGCGACGCCAGTTTGCAGGAAGTTCCGAGCGCCACGCCACGATGTCAGCCGGAGCGAGGTGCGGGTCTCTGCAAGGGTGCTCCTGGGAATAGTCAAGAACCTCGGCGATGCCTCGGCTCGGCTGGGCGGCAGGGGTCGTGGCAGCCGGCCGTAGAGGTGGGTCGTCCTGGTCGAGCACCAGCTGTATGTCGCCACCGCTGTCGGCGAGGTCCTCGGAGATGTTGTCGAGGCATGCGGAGCGGGCGGCGCATTCGGTCGGCTAACGACGTGCTGCGTGGTGGATCGTCGTAGAGGCGTCTGTGGTGGCGGTGCCTACACAATTGCCCCCCTGCGGCGAGGCTGTTCGTGTTTCATGTGACGCCCACACCAGCCTGGCAGGATTGGACCCCGCACTGCCCGCCGTGCCGGTTTGATGCCCGCTTCAGCCAACGTGCCAAGCACGCATTCGACCCGCTTGTGCTCCCGCAATGCATCCGAGCTGGCTTCATGCGTTCTGCTTCAGACCCAGCTTGGGAGACACATCACCGGACCGGGCGATCAAATGCCATTGGGAGACTGGTCCGGCCATGAGGTCTTTGCCGCGGCTGGTAGCGTCCTGGGGGCAGCGCCAAGCTGTGACCTGGATCGATTCGAGGATTGACGCACACCATGCTTGACAAACGCTTCATCCGGGACAACCCCGACGTTGTAAAGGAAGCCGTCCGTTTGAAGGGCGTCGACCTGGACGTCGATGAGTTGCTTGCCGTCGATGAGACGAGCCGCAAGCTACAACAAGAACTCGACCAACGACAGGCGCGGCGCAAAGCGCTGTCGAAGGAGTTCGCTAACGCAGATGCCGCCAAGCGTGAGCAACTGCGGGCGGAGAGCAATGAGCTTGACCGTCAGCTGAAACAGATCCGCGAAGCCGTCGATGAAACGACCACCCGGCTGAACGAACTACTCCTCATCACACCCAACATCCCCTGGGACCAGGCCCCCGTAGGTTTCGACGAGTCAGACAACGTGGCTATCAAGACCTGGGGGCAAAAGCCCGAGTTCGACTTTTCACCGCTGGATCATGTGGAGTTGGCCGAGAAACGAGGCTGGGCAGAGTTCGCCAGGGCACGCAAGGTCGCAGGTGAGCGCGCATACGCGCTGAGTGGTGATCTGGTCCTACTGGAGCGAGCCCTGCACTCCTACGCCCTGGATCTGCTCTCGGGAAAGGGATTTACTCCAATCTCTGTTCCCGCTCTTGTCAAAGAAGGTCCGCTGGTGGGAAGTGGAATGTTCCCCAAGGGCCGGGAGGAGACATATGAGCTCCCAGCGGATAATGCATTTTTGGCCGGCACCGCCGAAGTGGCCCTGGTGGGCCTTCATTCCGGAGAGATCCTGGACAAAGACCGCCTCCCGATCCTTTATGCGGGAATATCGCCATGCTTTCGGCGCGAGGTTGGCAGCGCCAGTAGGGATGTGCGTGGCCTGCTCCGCGTGCACCAGTTCGAAAAGGTAGAGCAATTCGTCATCTGTGAAGCCGATCCAGAGGAATCGGCCCGCTGGCATGCGGAGTTACTTGGGTCTGCCGAGCAGATCCTGCAGGATCTGGGCCTGCACTACGAGGTCGTCGAGTGCGCAACTGGTGACATGGGACTTGGCAAGTTCCGCATGAATGACATCAACACCTGGTTTCCGTCGCTGAACATGCTACGGGAAACGCACAGTTGTTCCACCCTCCACGATTGGCAGGCCCGGCGGGCAAACCTCCGCTATCGAGACACCGATGGCAAGGTTCGTTTCGTGCATACGCTCAACAACACTGCGGTGGCGACCCCACGACTGCTTGCCGCCGTCATAGAGAACTACCAGACCAAGGACCACGAGGTTAGAATTCCCCAGGTGTTACGCCCATACCTCGGCAATCGTGAGACCATTTGACGCTGCGGTCATTTGATTCCCTTTTGGGAGAGTTGCACACGTATCTTTGACGAGTGGTCGTATAGAGCGTTGCCCTAATAGCTCCGTTTGGTTTCTACTTTTTCTTTACTTGCGCGCGACTTCCTACGACGTACAGGTCGGCATTGGTGTCATCTAATGGCCTTGGTTTGAACACGACCTTTGGTTGATACTCAATTGTCACGTTGGCGATAGCTCATTGCACGGCTGAGACATGCCCAGCAATGATTTAGCTCCAAGTATTGCTGGATCTGCTGGCATGGCTTATCGCCTACTACTACGATCCACTTCTCAGGCGCCTACAGCATTCTCTGGCATTGGTTCTCGCTGCTGTTTTTGTCTTGACGGCTTGGCTAATGGCGCGAGAATCGGTATTGACAACCAAGTGAAACGGGAATCCGATGGCTGAAGTAAGGATTGACGGCAATCAGCTGAGCCTCGTCTTGACCAACGCCGAAAAGCTCGAAGGGATCCACGGCAATCTGAGGGTTCCCCTATCCAGCGTGCAGAAGGTGGAGGTGCTGGAGGACGCGATGGCAGCCGGTGGCGTCCGAACGGGGGTGAAGTTCGGCACCCGCATTCCAGGCGTCATCACCGTTGGCCAGGTCCGAACCCTACGCACCAAGCGTTTCGTAGTCCTTCACCACAACACGCCCCGGGGCATCCGCATCTCTTTGGGTGCCGGCCCCTTCGACGAGTGGATCGTGGGCTGCGCCGACCCCGAGGGCCTCGCCGCAGCCATTCCCACCGCCGGGTGAGCTACAGAACCCCATCGCCTCCATCAGGTTAGGCAGGATCGCCATCGTAGCTCCGATTGATCCCCGGGCGACGACTCTTGTTCGCTGCGGCACCGGGCTTTTCCTCTCGGTTGTCCAAGTTGAGCGATGAGCGTTATTTGTTTTCAAAAGGACTTGAACCCCAAAATCGGACGAAAGCGAAGGAGAGGGATCCCCAGAGGGGGTCGGGAGTGGGGGAGCGCCGGAGGGGGCCGGGCACGACTGGGTGAAAGAGGTACTCGCTCAGCCAGGCCTTGGAACACCTCACCGCCCCTGGGGTGTACCCAGGGGATCCCGGGTCTGGAGCAAAGCACGGCATCAAAAGGGCGTTAGAGATACATACTGCCCTTTTTGCCGTCGTCTGTCCTGGCGCACAGCGGGAGCGGGCCCCGCTGCGCCCTCAGGTAGCCAGCGGCATGTGTCTGACAGCAGATAGAAACTTTCCCGAAACCCTTGACGGCTTCGCGTCGTGAGCTTATGGTAGCGCTTACATTTGAAAGCGCTTACAGACCGCTCATGCCCTATATGAGCAGCTGAGGCCTAATTTCTGGTTGCCGGGGGGGCAATGAGACGGCGAACCACGATCTACGGCGTAGCCGAAATGGCGGGGGTGTCGGTAGCCACCGTGTCGAGAGTGGTGAGAGGTCTGCCCGGCGTCAGCGAGCGCACCGCCGCAGCGGTTCGGGCTGCCGTGGCGCAACTGGAATATGTGCCAAGCGGATCGGCCCAGAGTCTCGCCAGCCGGCGGACCGGGGTGATCGGGCTCATCTTTCCCGACCTGGACGACCCGACCAGTGACTCGGGGCATGAAACCCTCCTCTACTGCGACGAGGTGATCCGGGGCGCCGAAAGAGCCGCTCGGCTTAGCGGACGGGCCATCCTCATAGCGGCCACGCATCGCTCTAGTGATCCAGCCCTGGTTAGCTCCGTGGCTGCAAAGGTGGACGGCCTGGTCATACTGGCCCGCAGCGTGGCGGGACCGGAGCTGCGCACTCTTGCCTCTCAGATGCCGGTAGTTCTTCTCGCCGGCCGACGCAGCATCCCGAATGCCGACTTGGTTTCGGCAGATAACGAGGGTGGATGCCACACCATTACGTCGCATCTAATCAAGGACCACGGCTGCCGGAACCTCGTGTTTTTGGCCGGCCCGCCGGATTCTCCCGACGGCACCACCCGAATGGCGGGTTTCAAGCGTGCCATGGCCGAGGGGGGACTCGAGGTGACCCAGTCCAACATTTGGCGGGGCAACTTCACCGAAGCGGCGGGGCGTCGGGCGGCCTATGAGCTTTTTGCCAAGAAGATCGGCCTGCGCAACGCTGACCATTCCACCGCATCCAGGAGCAGTGGAGACAACCTGAAGTCCAAGATGGGCATCCCCGACGGGCTGGTAGCGGGTAACGACCAGATGGCCATCGGGGCGACGACGGCTTTGTCTGAACTGGGCTTGGCAGTCCCAGGGGACGTTGCGGTGGGAGGCTTTGACGACATCCAGCTTTCCCGGCTGGTGACCCCGTCTCTGACCACCGTGCGCCAGCCCATGCGCGACCTCGGAAAGCAGTCAGTGGAGATGCTGGTGGAACGCCTGTCCGGCGCGAGGAGCACTCGGAAAGTTGCAACCCTTGCCACCCAGCTCGTAGTTCGTGCCAGTTGCGGTTGCGAAATCGAGCAATCCGGCCTTAGCCAAGGCCGTCTTTCACGATCCCTGAATAACACGCCCGACTCACATAGGCGGTTGTCGGAACTTTCGCAGTAGAGGAAGAAGGAAGGAGGCGGTCTTGACCGCCCAGAACTCACAACATGTCAACAAAGACACCTCCAGGGCGCAGGAGGAAGAAATGGAGCCCAACGGGGGTGATGAGGTAGCTGGTTCCGCGTCCGTTGCAGGAGCTGACCGCAGCGAGGCTCGCCAGGACTGGGAGGCGCGGATCGGCCGTCGGATCGCGGAAAGCGGCCCAGAGTCCCCGGTAGGGGAGGGGGCCGGCCTGGCAGACGAGTCGGCCGGGGCTTCCCTGGTGCTCGACGCGCCCAAAGGCCTGGCCGCCACGGCTGGAGTGGGCCAGATCACTCTTTCCTGGGAACCCGTCGACGGC
>JAKAOS010000068.1 GCA_021823165.1 Actinomycetes bacterium
TCTCGCTCCAATTAGGGCATAGGCACCCACCGGTGATCCCGGCCACACAAGCGACCACGCCAGGCCGAGTGCCCCGCCCAGCACCGCCCCGGTGCTGAGAACTGGGGTGAAAAGGCCTCCCGATGCACCGCTGGACAGGCACATGGTGGTCATCAGTGGCTTGAGGATGGAAAGAGCTGCCAAAAGCAAAAGGCTCCCTCCTCCCACAAAGACCATGTGCGCCATGTCCTTGCCATTCCCGAACAGCTGGGGGTATTTGATGCCGACGATCCCCAGTACCGTGAAGGCCACCAGCGGGGTCACGATGGTGATGGGGCCCTTCGCCCGGTAGTGGGAGATCATCCCGACCAGCCGCACATACCCGGCGGCAAAGATGCCCACCAGCGGGCCGACGAGCACCGACCAGGTGAACAACGGCATCGTCAGGTGGTAGGTGGGGATGGCGACATAGGTGGCGTGGTGGGGAAGGTAGAGCCAGGATGTGGCCGTTGCTATCAGCGTACAGACGATGGCCGGAAGCACAACGGGGAGGGTCACGCTCCCCACCATTATCTCCGCAGTGAACAGCGCGCCCCCGAGGGGGACGTTGTAAACGGAGGCAAGACCGGCGCCGCCGCCGCATGCGACCAGCAGGCGCCGCTGCCCCGGGGTCAATCTGAACCAGTCCGAAGCAACGCTACCCGACACCCCACCCATCAGCTTGGGCGCCGCCTCCCGGCCGATGGAGGCCCCCATGCCGATCACGACCTCGGAGATCGCCGAAGTGCCCAAGCTGCGCCAAAAGGCCAGGCGCCCATCACCGGCCCAAAGGGCATCGTCAATCTCGGACTTGCCTTTGGTGAACTTGCGCAACACATACCACGCAACGCCCCCAAAGGCACCGGCGATGGCGAGGGCGATCACCCGGTGGCTTCCCGCCACCCGCTCCACGGCGGACTGAAAACTCCCGGAGTGGTAGTTGTAGGTGAGGTGCTCCAGGCCAAAGAGGATGACCATCATCAGGTCACCGAACAGGCCCGTGGCAATGCCGGTCACCACCAAGGCCACCCAAAACGCCGGAGTGAGGGGAACGTCCCCGTCCCCGGTGACATTGGGTTGTTCCATGGCCCCGCGGCCCGAGGGAAGCCGCCTTTTTATAAGCGGCGGGGGGACCCGGAGACGCTCATGATTCCTGGCGGGGGAAGTGCCGCTCATGGCTTTGAAACCCCGCTCGGAAAGTCTCTCGGCCCAAGGGGAGCCTGGCGTCGTTCACAGATACTTGGAGCCAGCCTCAGTTGCCCCACTCCTTCCCTCGTCTGGGCGTAAACGCCGACATAAACGCCACGAATCGTAGTGGCAGCGGGCCAGGGGCCGCCAACGAAGCCGTCATTCCTTGGCATCCGCCGAGGCAGCAATGGCCTTGAGTCTTCAGTGGATGCGGAGAGAGACCGCCTCTTTGACCGGAAAGCCGGCCAAAGAGGCGGTGGTGCCGAGCCCGCTCACCACGCCCCTTTGCCCACCCCCGGTCCATACCACAGACCAGCGTTCCACCACCGTGACGTTGTAGCTACCGGGTTGCTCATAAACATGGGTGATCCATCCATCGGGCCAGGGTGCACCTGGTGGCTGGTAGGGGCCGGAGGTGCTGCCGTCCCCCCAGTTCACATAGAGCAGGCCCGTGGCATTCATCTGAAGCACGCCAATCCCGCCGAGATCGACGCTGAAGGACTTCGTCCCGGCTCCGGCATCCAGGAGATAGGCGAGGTTGCCACAGAGCGCATAGCCGGGAGCTATCTGCGGGCGGGGAGCGGGCAGCAGGCGCTCCCCATGGCTCCAGATCCATTTGCCGACCAACGAAGCACTGGGATGGGTGGAGGAGACCACCTTGGTAGGCGGGCAGAAGTGACCGGCCAGCGTTCGCATGGCAAATAGCCATATCGCATGCAAACCCGGCGATGACTGCCACGCCAGGGCGGCGGCCTTGGTGGAAAAGCTGCGGTAGAGGGGGGCAATGCAGTACCCGGTGGCCAGGTGTCGGACGGTAAGGCCTTGCGCCCAATAGGAGGGGGATGGGGAGGGGGAGGCACCCAAAGACCCCGCTGCGCCGGTGGTAGTGGCAACCGAGGAACCCCGACTGGCTCCCGTACCTCCTCGACCCTGGCCGGCGCGGTAGGTGACGCCACCTTTGCCCGGAGATGGGTTCACCTGGACCACAGCAGGAGGATTGGCACCCTGGGCCCGGCCAACCCTGATTCCAACAAGGCTCGCCACCACAGCAAAGACCGCCGTGGCAGCCCGTAGCAACCCAACCGGCCCGAGCTTTACTGCCCGCATCAGATCCCACCATCCCAAACATTCACAGCGGGAACTCTATGAAACTACTTGGCACAGCGCAAGAAGTACGTATATTCGCCTATTTCCAACCATTCGCCTCGGAGGGCCACTGGGTGGCCCTCTCGGGCGTAACCAAGACATCCCGGCAACCGGCCCCAAAAGCCCTGTCATGCCAAACGGCACGCTCGCCCGCTAAAGGGCGCTCGGGCCCGCTCCGATCTGCAGCTGCACTACCGCCAAGCCCGGATGGGCCCGCAGGCTTGGATTAGGCCGCACACTTCGATGATCTTGACCAGAGCTTCTGCGCCCCGGACGGCCAGGGCGGTTGGCTCAATCAGTGGGGCCTGAAAAGCAGCTCGCGCTTTGTTACCGCCTCAACGATGTCACTCGGCCCGAATGGCTGCTCGTTGGCCAGGAGGCAGAACTCCGGGGAGGAGCCCAAGCCCATCTTCCGCTGCCACAGGCCGCTGCCATCCGATGCCAAAGCGAGCGCCATGGCTGCATCAAAATCCTCGTAGCTCATGTCTGCAGGCTTGTGAAGCCAGATCCCGAGGGAGGGATCCAACGGATCTGTCTCGCCTCCACGGGGTGACATGAGTGCTGCGGCGAGAGCCACGGTGTTGGCACTCAGGCGACCATGGGGTCCCACCAGAGCCTCAGACTTCACCGCCTCATCCAAGGCATCCAGGCCCTCGGATCCCGACATCAGGTACCACTCCTCATAGAGGGGAGTGGCGGGCATCCAGGGGAGGCTTTCGACCGAAAAGACCATCGAGGCCAAGAAATGCTCCGGCTGCAGCTCTGCAAGCGCCGAGTGGAAAGCGGCGATGTTCGCCTCGTAGGTGTGCTGCTCCACCTCTCCACCACCCCGATGCCATACGACATAGGCGAGCATTCAAACCACCTTTCTATCGCCGCTTCGATGCGGCTCCGACAACCCAGCAGGGCCAGGCTCAACAACATGGTCTCCGCCGCAGCCGGGTTTGGTCAAAAGGCTCTCGGCATCCCGGCCGACCACCTCGACTGAGTCGAAACCCTCGGCAAGACTTGGTGGGACCAGGCGCTTTAGGGCGGCAAAGACCCCTACCCGGGGAACTTTGCGATCTGGGGTTCGAGCGTCATTTCGCTCGAGGCAAATCGAAAGGGGAGTGTCGAAATAGACCGCTCGCACAACTGCCCCATGCCGCCGGGCAATCTCCAAGATGGGAGCCCGTTCCTGGGGAGAGGCATTGGTATTGTCGACCACCACATCGCAGCTTTTTTCCAAAAGTTCGCCGAGCAGCCTTTGCTGGCGTTGCTCCTTGTGACGGGCATTTGGCCAGTGATCCTTGCTCAGCACCGAATGAGTCTCTGCGATCCGGCTTTGCTGAACCCAGGTCGACTTGCCGGCTCCCTGGAGACCGACCAATACGACAATCTCCGAAGCGTTGCGATGAAGATGTTCCGTTGCCCGCCTCCGGACGAGAAAGGTGCAAAAATACGCCGTTACCAATGACCTGCGCTGGGCGCCGAGGCTATTGTCTTGGCGTGAGGGATCACGCACCAAGGATGCGGTGCTGCAGGTTCGCCACTTTTGGCCCTGGTGACCGCCGCATTGGGCCCGGGCATGGGATGACGCCGTGATCGCTCAGACCCACGGCCCATTCAGGGGTATCGGGGTGGCCCTTCTTACCCTTTTTGACAACAACGGGGATCTTCTGGCGGAACAGACCGCTCACCTGGCAGAAAGGCTGGTGAGCGAATCCAGCGTTGCTGCGGTCGTCATCTCTGGGACGACGGGTGAGGCGATGGCGCTCGAGGAGTGGGAGCGGATCAGCCTGCTGCGGGAGGTCCGGGCGGTCATTCCATCAAAGCTGGGAGTGCCACTGATCGCCGGCACCGGGGCGCCATCGGCCCGCCAGGCGGCCCGCATGACCGAGCGGGCGGCCGCCGAGGGCGCCGATGCCATCCTGGCCCTATCCCCGCCCTTCACCAACGATCCCCGCCCCTACTACGACGAGGTCGTCAAGGCGGCGGGCGACGTGCCGGTCCTCGCCTACCACTATCCGGCAGTCTCTCACCCCGGCATAGCACTCGAGGTTCTCGCCGATCTGCCGGTCGCTGGGTGCAAAGACTCCTCGGGGGACCCCGGACGGTTGGTAAAGGCGCTTAGCTCGGAGGGCCCCGCTCTGTACGTGGGGAGCGACCAGCTGCTGTGCCAGGCCGGGGCCCTGGGGGCAGCGGGTGCGATCCTGGCTTTGGCAAACTCCCATGCGGAGCTCTGTGCCAGGGCCTTTGCCGGCGATGCCGACGCTCAAGCGGCCCTGGCTGCTCCCGCGACCATTGCAGCAAAAGGATTTCCTTCCGGATACAAGACCCTCGCCGCCGAGCGTTGGGGGACGCCCACCTATTCGCGCCTGCCTGGCTGAAAGACATCGACATGACCCCCTTGGAGCAGCCAGCTTTGCCAACAGGGACAAGGCTGGTGGCGCCCCGGAGTCCTGAGTCGCAGCGCCTGGCACCTTCCACCTCCTCTGTTAACACCAGCACGAAAAGAGAAGGCTGAAATGACAAAGCGCGTGCTAATTCTTGGCGGCGGCACGGGGGGGGCGGTGGCCGCCACGCGGCTGCACCGCTGGACCCACGAGGGCGAGGTCGAGGTCGTCCTCGTCGACAAGAGCCCCTGGCATGAGTACCGGCCGAGCTATCTCTGGGTCATGAACGGCAAACGCGAACCCGACGAGGTGCGCCGGCCGTTGAAGACGCTGGAGCGGCGCTGTGGGATAAAGGTGATCGAAGCCGAGGTGCTAAGCATCGATCCGACCACCCGGTCGGTTCGCACGACCGCAGGCGATCTGGAATACGACTTTTTGATCGTCAGCCTGGGTGCCGTAGTCCAGCCGGACGAACTCTCCTCTGGTCTCGAGGCACCCTGGGAGCTCGACTACGCAATGGTCCTGCGAGAACGGCTGGCATCCTTCCAGGGGGGGCGCATAGTCGTCGGCCCCATGTCGTGGCCCTACCGTTGCCCACCGGCCCCATTTGAAGTTGCCTTCATGCTCCGCTACCTATCCGAGCAGCGCGGCATCGCAGACAAGACACCCATAACCGTGTTCCACCCATGGAAACAGCCGATGGAAGTCTTCGGCCCGCTCATGGTGGCGGGATTCCAGCGGTTCCTCAAGCAGTTCGACGTGACCTTCAAAGGAGATTTCACCCTTGCCTCCCACGACAGGGAGCGGAAAAGGCTCACCTCGACCAAGGGGGAGTCGCTCGACTACGACTGGGGTGTCGTCATACCACGCCATGTGCCTCCCGCCGCGGTGGCACAGTCGCCTTTGGCTACCGAAAGCGGCTACATGGACGTCAAGCTGCCATCCATGCAGCACCCCGTATTCCCTGAAGTCTTCGGCGTAGGGGACGCGGTGGCTCCCACCATCGGCCTGGGTATGGCAGGGGTCTTCGCCCACTTCCAGGCCGAGCACGTCGTTACCCAGATCCTGGACCGGATCAGGGGCGTATATACGGGCGAGCTCTACAACACCGTAGGGATCTGCGTCATGGACACCGGATACGTGGGTGCCGCAGTGTGGTGCGACTTCGGGCCGAAGCTGCGGGGGGAATCCCAGGTCCCAGACTGCCGCTTGATCGGTGGGATGAGAGCAATGCGTGCCGTGAAGGTGGCGTTCGAAAAGCTCTGGTTCACAAATCTTTTCGGGCCAGAAGAGGAGCAGGCAAAAACACCCCTGGCCCTGGAGCAGGAGGCACAGCTGTCATGACCAGCAACACGCACCAGGCCGAAGAATCTCGCCAGAAGTTGGATGCTCTTCTCGAACGAATATCGAACAACTCGGGGGCAATCGGGGAGTTTCTGACCACGATCGAGTACCTATCGTCCTCGGGAACCCTGGCCGCGGTCAACTCGATCTTCGGCGAGTTCGACGAGCATTTCAGTGCCATCAACAAGCCAGACTTCATGACCATGGTTGCCAACGGAATGATGCTTTTGGGCACCTTGAGCGAGCTTTCCTACGAACCGTTTTTCAACACAGCCATGGCTGTCCCCAAGGTCATGAACACTGCCTATGCCGACTTCAGGGACCAATCGCACACCCCGTCTCTCAAAGAAACCGTCGCATTGCTGCGCAGCCCGGAACTCCGTGCGGCGCTGCGGTTGATCGTCATGGTGCTGCGTGCCCAGCGCGAGGGCGTATGAGTTTGCCGGTAGTCGGCGGGAGGCAAGGGGGGACCTCCCGCCGGATCCGGCGCGCCGCCTGGGGCCTGGCCCAAAGCCGGCGGATGGGCCAGAACCAACACCGGGCCTTTGCCACCGGATTCTGAGGTGATCCAGCCTGTAACTTGCGGCGGAGAGGCTGGTATGCCTGGGGCAGAGTGGGGACGGAAGGGTGGCTGAGAGGCGGTCTTGGCGCTGGCTTGGGAGACTGGCAGCGGGTGGAGGGTTGGCCGTTGTCGCCTTCTACGGTGCCGGCGGATGGTACTTCTCGGGCCAGCTCTACCAACTGGGGCTCTCCGCGAAGTCCCATGATCCCAAGCCCATCAGTTACGACTTGTCCATCTCATCTGTGAATGGTTCGGAGCTGTCGCTTTCGCTGGGGGCCAACGCCCCGAGAGAAGCAACCCTGGGGGGCACATGGGGCCTGCAGTGGCGCCAGGGCAACGCTGAGTTGGTAAACCTGGTCCACAAGGGCCCCTCCGTAGCGGTATGGAGCTACAAGATGATCTCGGGCTCGCTTCCCACCGCTGGCACCAAGGCAGCGATCACCACCTCGGTTTTCCCCTCCAACCCGGGAGCCGGGCTCGGCTTGGCCTATTCAAACGTGACCTACAAAGGCCCTCTCGGGCGGTATCCGGCCTGGTTCGTCCCGGCGCAGGGGAGCACCTGGGCCATCGTGGTGCATGGCAACAGCATGTCCCGCCTGGATGGGATCAAGCTTGTGCCAACCCTTCACCAAAGCGGGCTTGCAGTCCTCGTCATCACCTACAGAAACGACCCGGGCGCCCCGGCTTCGCCCGACGGGATGCTGCACTACGGCCAGACCGAGTGGGAGGATCTGCAGGCGGCGGTGGGCTACGCGTTGGGACACGGCGCGAAAAAAGTCGTCCTCGTCGGCTACAGCATGGGTGGCGGGATAGTCGCAAGCTTCTTGGAAAAATCTCACCTCGCCCCCAAGGTGGCCGGGGCGATCCTGGACGCTCCGATGCTGGATTTCTCCGCGACGGTCAACTACGGGGCACGCGAGATCGACCTGCCGCTTCTGGGAGTCCCAATCCCTGCCTCTCTGACATCGGTGGCAAAGTGGCTTGCCACTCTGCGTTTCGGAATCAACTGGCGAGCACTCGACTACCTCGATTCGGCCCAGAGGCTGCACACCCCGATACTTTTGTTCCAAGGAGGAGCGGACCGCGTCATCCCGCCGAGCACCTCTGAGGCCTTGAAACAAAAGCTACCGCACCTGGTCACATACGTAGAGGTTCCCCGAGCGGGCCACATCCAGTCCTGGAACATCGATCCACGCCGATACGATGCCCAGGTCAAATCCTTCCTCCTCCGTGTAGGTGCATGACCGCTCCGCGTAGGCGCATCGCCGGCGCAACCAAGCCCGGTTGGCGGAGAAGTTAACAGCGATCTCCCATCTCTTACACAGGTCGGGGAGTTACGCTTCGGCTGCACTGCCCAATGGGTGCGAGAGGAGTTGAGGAGGCCTTTGCGATCCGTTAGCTCAAAAGCCAAGAAGTGGCGACGGCGTGGCGCCGCTGCTTTGGTCGCCTTGGTCGTGGTTATCGGAGGCGGCACCTATCTCCTGACCACAACCGGGCCCAAAAAGACATATCGACTCCTGCCCGCGACCATCTCTACGGTGAGCCAGACCGTATCTACGACGGGCACCATCGAGGCCGCCAGCCAGGCGAACCTGAACTTTGCGGTCTCGGGACGAGTCGACTCCGTCAACGTAGCCACCGGAAACAAGGTGAGCGCCGGCGAGGTGTTGGCGAGCGTCAATAACAACGTGCTCCAGGCACAGGTCACCCAGGCACAAGCGACCCTGTCGGCCGACCAGGCCAAGCTGGCGGCCGACCAGGCGGCCTCGGCCTCCCAGGTGCAGCTCTCTGCGGACCAAGCGGCAGTGACCGCAGCTCAGGATGCCCTGCAGAGCGCGCAGCAGTCCCTGGCGGATGCCAACCTGACGACGCCGATATCCGGCACGGTCGCGGAGGTGAACCTCACCGTTGGACAGGATGTCCCCGGCGCCGCCGGGCAGTCCGGCTCCTCGGGATCCGCCGGATCGGCAAGCAGTTCAACCAGCTCATCTGGAGGCTCCACCACTACTCCACAAGTGGTGGTGATAGGGAACAACGGCTGGACCGTGAGCGCGGCCGTGGGGGATACCCAGATCGGCAAGATTCAGGGAGGCGAGCAGGCCTCCATCGTCCCAGATGGCTCCACCAGTTCGGTATATGGGACGGTGGCCTCGGTGGGAACCATGGCAACCCAGACCTCTGGAGTACCCACCTTCCCAGTCACCATCGACGTCACCGGCTCACCGGGCGGGCTATTTGTGGGAGCCCAAGCGGAGGTCTCGATAGTGGTGCGTCAACTCACCAACGTCCTTACGGTCCCCAGCGCCGCGATCCACTCTGCGGGCTCCTCTTCGGTCGTATACCAACTTGTGGGCGGCAAACAAGTCGCTCGCAAGGTGACCGTCGGGGTCTCCTCCGGCCGGCTTACCCAGATCGTGTCCGGTCTTTCGGCCGGAGACCAGGTGGTTCTCCCTGTCATTGGGGCCCGGGGCGGGGCAGGCGGGGGATTCGGCGGTCGGCCGGGGGGCTTTGGGGGCATCCTCGGGAAGGGACGCAAGCCAGGCGGGGGATTCGGCGGTCGGCCGGGGGGCTTTGGGGGCATCCTCGGGAAGGGACGCAAGCCAGGCGGTGGTGCCGGTGGTTGAGCAGCCATCACGCCGTAGGCCAATCATCGATCTCTTGGAGGTATCCAAGAGCTACCAAAACGGCAGCCTGCACGTCGATGCCCTGAGGGGGGTGAGTGCCCAGATAGGCCAGGGGGAGTACGTGGCGATCATGGGCCCCTCCGGATCGGGCAAGTCGACACTCATGCACATACTCGGGTGCCTCGACGTACCCACCAGCGGCACCTACCGCTTGGCGGGCATCGACGTGAGCGGCATGTCGGAGTCCGAACTTGCCGAGGTCCGCAACCGCAGGATTGGCTTTGTGTTCCAACAGTTCAACCTCCTCCCATCCATGTCGGCATGCCGCAACGTGGAACTACCCCTCCTCTACGGAGGGGTAGGCAAGCGGATTCGACGGGAGCGGGCCATAAAGGCACTGGAGGAGGTCGGGCTCGGGGATCGCATCGAGCACCGGCCAAGTCAGCTATCGGGTGGCCAGCAGCAGCGGGTCGCAATCGCCCGTGCTCTTGTAGGAGAACCGAGCCTGGTGCTGGCCGATGAACCCACGGGGAACCTGGACTCCAAGTCTGCCGAGGAGGTCCTCTCTTTGATGGAAAGGCTCCATGGCTCGGGGCGGACCATCGTGCTGATCACCCATGACCAGGAGGTTGCCTCCCGGGCGAGCCGCATGTTGCGCATCCGCGATGGCCAGTTGTTGCACGAGACCGTTTCGGCCGGAACAGGGGCAGTATGAACTTTCTCGAAACCGCCCGTACGGGGCTCGAGGCAATTGGGTCGCACCGTATGCGCTCGGCGTTGACCATGCTCGGGATACTCATTGGCATCGCTGCGGTGATCCTCACCGTGGGCCTGGGCGAGGGCGCCCAGGTAAAGGTGCGCTCGGCCATCGACTCACTTGGGCGCAACCTGCTGGTCGTCTCTCCAGGGAGTTCCAGCTCGGGAGGTATACAGCAGGGCCTCGGTTCCTCCTCCTCTCTCACCCTCGGCGACGCGGCCGCACTCAGTTCCAAAGTCGTCGCACCCGACATAGCGGCCGTCGCCCCGACCTCACAGCGCTCGGAGCTGCTAACAGCAGGTTCTTCCAACTGGACCACCAGCGTCATCGGCACCACCCCCCAGTGGCTCGGCATCCGCTCCCGGACCCTGGCGGCCGGGCGTTTTTTCAACACCGCAGAGCTGAACTCCCATGCCAACGTGGTGGTTCTGGGGTCGGTAACCGCTCAGTCTCTTTTCGGCCCGAGAGACCCAGTGGGCAGGACCGTGAACATAACGGGAGTGCCCATGACGGTCATAGGCGTTCTCTCCTCGACTGGGTCATCTGCAACCACCAACCAAGATGACCTGGCCGTCATGCCCTTTAGCACTGCGGCCAACGAGATCTTCGGGGGCCACAACCGGGCATCGGTCCAGTCGATTCTGATGGAGGCAAAGTCCTCTTCAACGCTGTCCGCCGCCTACCAGGAGGCAAACGCGGAACTACTCTCTCTCCACCACATCACGAGTCCCGCTGCCGCCGACTTCACCATCTCCAGCCAGCAATCCATCCTCAGCACCGCCACCTCCATCAGCCAAACCCTCACGGTGCTCCTGGGCGGAGTGGCGGCCATATCGCTCCTGGTCGGAGGGATAGGGGTCATGAACATAATGCTCGTCTCGGTGACCGAGAGGGTGCGTGAGATAGGCCTACGCAAGGCCCTGGGGGCACCACCGTCCACCATTCGCGCCCAGTTCCTGGTGGAGGCGTCCGTTTTGGGTCTGCTGGGCGGGATCCTGGGATCGCTCATCGGGGCCGCAGGGGCAGTATTGCTCTCCTCGCTTGTTCCCTTTACGGTCGTTGTCTCCCCGACCGCAGTGGCGGTATCGGTAGGGGTGGCGATGCTGATCGCCACCGGATTCGGCGTCTACCCGGCGGCCAGGGCAGCGCGCCTTGCGCCAATCGATGCATTGAGGAGCGAATGAGACCCAACCTGCTTTCTGCCGTGGCACCGGTAGTGGTCGCAGGGATAGTGCTGAGTGCATGTGGGCAGGCAACCACCCCGGTCGGCTCCAAAACCTCCGCCTCGAACCCCACCCGGAGCTTTGCCAGGGGACCGGGCGGCGGCCAGTTT
>JAKAOS010000069.1 GCA_021823165.1 Actinomycetes bacterium
CGGGGCGGAGGCGATGTTGCGCTACGAAAACGATGATGGTGAGCTCGTGGCGCCATCGGAGTTCTTGGCGGTGGCGGAGGAAAGCGGCCTGGTAGAGACCATGAGCGACTGGATCCTGAGAGACGCTTGCCATCAGGCGGCCAAGTGGCGACACAACCACGGCCTCGCCCGTCGGGCACCGATCGTGGCCGTAAATATCGCAGCGGTCCAGGCATCCAGGGAAGATTTTCCCGACACCGTCTCTGCTGCACTCGCCGACGCCGGCCTCCCGGCGACCTCTCTGCGCCTTGAGGTTACCGAGGGGGCCCTGATGGAGACTGGCAGCCGCAGTGTGGCCAATCTCGAAGCGGTCCGTTCGGCCGGCGTGCGCGTCGGCATCGACGACTTCGGCACCGGCTACTCCTCTTTGGCGCGCCTCAAGCATCTGCCAGTTGATTTCCTGAAGATTGACCGCAGCTTCGTAGAGGGGCTGGGCAGAGACCGAGACGACCTCGCCATCGTCGAGACGATCATGGGCCTGGCCGAAGCCCTGGGCCTCAGGGTCGTGGCAGAAGGTGTCGAGAGTACAGAACAGCTAACCGTGCTCCAGAGCCTGCATTGCCATTACGCACAGGGCTTTTATTTCGCCAAGCCGCTTGCCGCCCATGTAGTCGGGACTTTGCTGGATGCCGGCGGGGTGCTGCCTTCCCACCTCACCCCCTGAGGGCTATCGGCCCAGGACATCCACTCCCTATGGCCAACAGGGGAGTCGGCCCCCTCGGCGGGGCGTGGCCAATCCCGGGGTCCCGCCCCGCCGAGGGGCATACGGCTGTCGGGAGGGATGGGCCTACTGCTCCCCGCCCCCGGCGTTGGCTGCTTCATCTCCGGCGGGACTGGAGGGGAGCGAGTCGAGCTGCACCCAGGCAAGGCGAAGCTGCGCGACCCCGTCGACCAGGGACTGCTCGTCGGGCCCGAGCTGTCCTCGCAGGGCGTCCACCATTGCGCCCAGGGCATCGATGGCGAGCCGGGCCTCCGAGAGGGACGGTGGCTGCTGGGAAAGATGGATTGCCGCAAGCTCGAAGAGCCCATAGCCGTGGTTGGCGATGACGGAGGCGGCCGGGGCCTCCAGCACCCTGCGCCGGATCTCGTCCACCTCGGCCTCCATCGCCCTACGCTCCTCGGCGCTCGGCTCCTCCCCGGGCTTTGGTCGCCCGGCGCCCGGGGGGCCTCCCTCCCGGGTCTGACCGGGGGTTGCAGATCCCGGCTGCGGTGCCTGGTTGGTCTCGTCGATAGGGTGCTCGCCCCAAGGTGTCCACAAGCTGCTCACGTCCTGCTAGCCTAGGCGGGCAAGCAAATACGGAAGCGGGGATGCAGTCAAACACCCCCACCTGGCCACGGTCGCCGGAATCGGCGGGCTATGGCGTGCGCCAGGTTCAAGGTGCCTCGGGCGTCCCGCTTTCTCAATGGCGTGTGCAGCTAGACGCTGTCGCCACGGACAGGAGGGATGTCTAATAGTCGCCGGGACCACCACCGACCTTCGGATTAACGAGCGTATCCGTGCCAGGGAAGTCAGGCTCGTTGATCCTGAAGGAAACCAACTCGGGATCAAACCCCTCCCGGAGGCCTTGGCGATTGCCAAGGACCTAGATCTCGACCTTGTCGAGGTGGCGCCCCAGGCCAATCCGCCGGTGTGCCGCATCATGGACTACGGGAAGTTCAAGTTCGATGCGGCTCAGCGGGCCAAGGAGTCCCGCCGCAAGACGAGCAACGTCAGCATCAAAGAGATGAAGTACCGGCCCAAGATCGGCGCAGGTGACTTCACAACCAAGACCCGGCAGGTGGCGCGCTTTATTGCCGAGGGACACAAGGTGAAAGTCACCATCATGTTCCGAGGGCGCGAGGTGTTCCACTCCGAACTTGGCCAGAAGATCCTTGACCGGGTGGCAGAAGACCTCCAGGGATCCGCGAAGGTCGAAATGGCGCCGCGCCTGGATGGCAGGAACATGATCATGGTGCTTGCACCGGACCGGAAGGCCGCCCAGCACGGAGAGGGCCACGAAAAGGGTGCGCGGTCCGCCGATGGCGAGGCACCACCGGAGCCAGAAGCCGGCAACGGCCAGGTACCGCAGCTTTGATAGCGCGCCGAGAGGCGCAGATGGTAGGAAACAGGAGACGTCATGCCCAAGATGCGAACTGACCGCGGCGCAGCCAAGCGCTTCAAGATCACGGGATCGGGGAAGATCCGGCGCCGCAAGGCGTTCCGGTCCCACCTGTTGGAGAAGAAGCCCTCGAAGCGGACGCGCCGGTTGGACAGGGGTCAGGAAGTCACGGGCGGGGATGCCCGGCAGATTCGCCGGCTCCTCGGGATCTAGAAAGAAGCGAGCAGGAGATGGCAAGAGTCAAAAGGGGAGTCCACGGACGTAAGCACCGCCGTGCGGTCCTGGAGCTTGCAAAGGGTTATTACGGCAACAAGAGCCGGTCCTACCGTGCGGCCAACGAGCAGGTCATGCACTCCCTGCAGTATGCCTACCGCGACCGCAGGGCGCGCAAGGGTGATTTCCGGCGCCTCTGGATTCAGCGCATCAATGCGGCTGCCAGGCTGAACGGCACCACCTACAGCCGTCTGATGGCCGCTCTCAAGACCGCCGGGATCGACCTGGACCGCAAGATTTTGGCAGACATTGCGGTTCATGACCCCGTGACCTTCTCGGCCCTGGTGGCCGAGGCGGCCAAGGCGGCCGAGGAAGCGACGGCATCAGGGGAAACCGCTTCCTGAGCGGGACGGCCCCTCTCTCGTCGCGCCACGGGCGCACTCAGCGCCTACGGAGGCTGGTCCGCCGGCGCGCAATGCGGGAGTCGGAGGGGGTATTTGTTGCCGAGGGCGTAAGGGTCGTCTCCGAGGCCCTTGCATCGGAGGCGCATGTGGAGTCTCTCTACTTCGCCGCAGGATCCAGGGCCCTTTCTGGTATGGCCGGGATCGCAACCCTCGCTTCGGAGAAGGGGGCGAGGGTGTTCGATCTGGCGCCTGGAGTCATGGAGCGGGTGGCGGACACCGTCACCCCCCAGGACGTCATTGCGGTTGTGAAGAAAAATGAGGCAAGTCTCGGATCGCTGAAGCCTGCGACAATGGTGCTGGTCATGGCCGGGGTGAGCGACCCCGGAAATGCCGGCACCATGCTGAGGATGGCCCTGGGAGCGGGGGCGGATGCCGCGGTGGTTTGCTCTGGGTCGGTCGACCCCTACAACCCCAAGGTCATTAGATCCTCTGCTGGGGCCATCTTCCATCTGCCAGTTGTTGCAGATGTCTCCGCGCCCGAGGTGCTCTCCTGGGCGGCCGAGGCTCGCCTTTGTGTAGTTGGCACTGCGGTGAGGGGCGCCAGGGATTATGCAAGCCTGGATTGGACGCGCCCGTTCGCCCTGTTCATGGGCAACGAAGGCCACGGCGTCGATGCCGACTTGGTAGGCCACTTCGACGAGGTGGTCTCGATTCCGGTGTCGGAACAATCGGAGTCGCTCAATGTTGCCATGGCGGCATCGGTGATCTGCTTCGAGGCTGCAAGGCAACGGCGGCTGGCGGGTATCGGTTCGTGAAGGACCTCGAGGGGGTTCTAGGGAGCCTGGAGTTTTGGCCGGACGCCTCGGTGGTTGCCGACGCCGGGGGCGTGGTTGTCGCTTCCAACCGGGCCCTTTCACTGCTTACGGGTTACCCATCAGCAGTGCTCGCAGGTCAAGAGTTGACCCAGGTGCTCGGGTTGCGCTGCCAGTCGGGGGAGCCGCTGGAGGGTTGGCTTGCCAGCCCGGCTTTGGCGCTTGCCTCGGTGCGCAGGATCTCAGAGCAGCGTCTGCGCATGCGTAGGGCCGATGGTGCCAACGTGGAGGTCTTTGCGACGGCCGCTTTGATTCGCTCCGATAGCGGTGCGGTGGTTGCAGCGGCCGTGAGCTTCCGCCGGCCCAGGGCGGCGCCGGCGCAGAGCGGGATGAGGGTGGTGTCCGCCATCGGCCACGAGCTGCGCTCGCCGCTTACCTCAATAAAGGGCTACACGTCTTTGATGCTCAAGGCGTGGGACCGGCTTCAAGACGACCAAAAGCGGGACATGGTCACCCAGATGCGCCGGGACGGTGACCGGGTCGCAAGGGTGATAAACGAGCTGATACACGTGGCTCGCCTGGAAACCGCCACCCTGGCCCTGAACCGCCAAATGGTGTGGCTTCCCAACCTGGTGGAGGTGGTTCTGGCGACCGCGCGGGAGGAGTTCGCCTCCCTGGAGGCGACAACTTCCTATGCTCCCGACCTCTTCCCCTCGGTGCTCATCGATGAGGCAAAGATCTCCGAAGCGTTGAGGAATCTGGTCGAAAACGCATGTAAGTACGGTTCGGAGAAGGGGATCGAGATCCGGCTCGAAGTAGTGGAACAGGGTTTGGGATCCATGGCCCTCATGTCGGTTTCTGACAGGGGACCGGGCCTCGGGCCCGGTGAGGAGGACCGAATCTTCGACAAACTCTACCGATCCTCGGTGTCCCGGCCCAGCGGGTCCGGGCTGGGTCTGTGGATAGCGCGAGGAATTGCAGAGGCACACGGCGGAGCGCTTCGCGTGCACCGCCGGGCACGGGGTGGCACTACTTTCACCATGAGCCTTCCAATCGACCCCATGGAGCCCGACGCGTGAGCGATACCCCCTCCGCCCAGGAGATCATCGAGCAGACCTTGATGCGGGCCGAACAGGCGCTGCTGGCGGCAGGGACGGTGGCAGAGTTGGATGCCGCTGAGTCCCAGGTGCTGGGCCGCAGTGGGGAGATCGCCGGGTTGCGCTCGGGGATTGCCGCACGCCCGGTCGCGGAGCGCCCCCACTGGGGCAAGCTGCTACAGGACTGCCGGGCAAGGGTCGGAACCCTGGCGGCACAGCGGCGAGCCAAGCTGTGGGCCACCGAGCGAGCCGAGCGGCTGGCTGGGGAGGCCAGGGATTTGAGCGAGGTCCTTGGCGAGGCCGTAATAGGGCGCCGGCATGCCGTCATGCAGACCTGGGAGGAACTGGAGGACATATTCGTCGGGATGGGTTTTGTGGTGGCCGAAGGTCCAGAGATCGAGGACGAGTGGCACAACTTCGATGCTCTGAACACCCCACCCGACCACCCTGCCCGGGCCGCCCAGGACAGTTTCTATCTGGATGTCCCGGGACCGGGCGGAAGGGAGGGAGCCCTGTTGCTCAGGACCCATACCTCTCCGGTGCAAATCCGGTTGATGGAGAACCAGGCGCCCCCGATCTGGGCGGTTTCCCCCGGTCGCGTCTACCGTCGCGACACTCCCGATGCGAGCCATCTCCCCTACTTCCACCAGATCGAGGCCCTCGTGGTGGACGAGGGGATCTCCTTTGCGGATCTGGCGGGAACTATCGACTCTTTCACCAGGGCGTTCTTTGGGGAAGGAGTCAAATCCAGGCTACGGCCCGCCTACTTCCCATTCACCGAGCCGTCGGCCGAGTTCGACATAAGCTGCACCGTCTGCTCCGGAAAAGGCTGCCGGACCTGCCATGGCGTCGGGTGGCTGGAAATGGGTGGCTCGGGCATGGTCGATCCGGCGGTATTCGAGGCGGTTGGCCTGGACCCCGAGCGTTGGAGCGGGTTCGCCTTCGGATTCGGTATCGACCGTTGTGCGCTCATGCGCCGAGGCATCCCGGATTTGAGACTCCTGGTGGAAAACGACGTCCGCTTTTTGAGCCAACTCTGAGGGGCCCATGCGAGTAACGCTTTCGTGGTTGGAGGAGTTCGTCCCGCTGGGCATTGCGGCAGAGGACGCCGATTCGGTGGCCGAGCTGACCGCGACCCTTGCGGATTTGGGTTTTGTGGCCGAGTCGGTGAAACAGGTGGAGCCCCAGGCTCCTGGTGTCGTGCTGGCCAAGGTTCAAGAGATCACAGCTATTCCCGGTGCCGACCGGATCCGTCGGGTTGTGGTCGACATCGGCGAAGCGGTCGAGGTGGTATGCGGGGCGTGGAATTTCTCCGTGGGCGATGTGGTGCCCCTCGCGTTGCCGGGCGTCGTGCTGCCGGGATCCCAAGAGCCCATGCAGCGCCGCAAGATGCGGGGTGTCGTCTCGAACGGGATGCTGTGTTCGGGAGCCGAAGTCGGCCTGGCGGAGGATGCGGCTGGGTTGTTAATAGTCCCCCCCGGTCATGGTCTTGTTGGCCAGGAGGTCTCATCGCTGCGTGGCCTCGGCCGGGACGTGGTCTTCGACCTCGAAGTGCAGGCAAACCGCCCCGACGGCAACTCCGTGGTAGGGATCGCAAGAGACCTTGCCGCCCGGCTCGGCCTGCCATTCAACCCTGGGGGGTCGTCGGCTGTCCTGTCGGCCATGGCGTCGGGAGTCTCTTTGCACCGGGGTCCGTCCGGGGCGGCGGAGTTACCGGCCGAAAGTGAGGGAGTCTGGGTCCGCTCCGAGGATGCCGAGGCATGTCCCAGGCTCTTGGCCAGGGCAATCGGGAAGCTGAAAGTCGGGCCCTCCCTTCCCTATGTGGCCCGTCGGCTGGGTTTGTGTGGGATGAGGCCGCTCAACTCGGTGGTTGATGCCTCCAACTACGTGATGTTGGAACTGGGCCAGCCCACCCATCCCTATGACATGGCCAGACTGGGGGGAGCGGGGCTCGTTGCCCGCCGGGCACGGCAGGGGGAGTCCATAAAGACCATCGACGGCTCCAGTCGGGAGCTTTGCCCGCCGGGGACCCAGGAGCCACCCTGCGTCATAGCCGACGCGAGTGGGGAAGTGGTTTCGGTTGCGGGGGTGATGGGGGGCGCAAGCTCTGAGATTTCCATAGAGACGACCGAGGTGTTGTTGGAGGCGGCCCATTTCTCTGCCCTCGCCGTGGCCCGCAGTTCCCGCAGGATGGGGTTGAGGACCGAAGCCTCCCTTCGCTACGAGAAGAGTTGCGACCCATGGGTGCTGGAAGCCGCCATCGCCCGGATATGCGAATTGCTGGCGGAATCGGGGTCCAGCCACGACGGCCCATTGGTCGGGGTGACCAACATGGCACGCCAGGGCTCCCCGGTGCCGTTGCGCCAGGCGAGAGCATCGGCTTTGCTGGGTACGGCCCTGGCAGACGGTGAGGTCGAAAGGCTTCTTGTCCCGATGGGATTCTCCATCGGCAAAGGCGGCCGTCCTGGCTCGGTGGATGTCGAAGTCCCCACGTGGCGCCCGGACGTGACCCGCGAGGTCGATCTAATCGAGGAAATCGCCCGCCAGCGGGGATATTCGAGCATTGCTCCTCGTTTCCGGCGTGCGGAACAGGTGGGTGGCCTGACGCCCAGGCAGCGTTTCCGACGTCGGCTCGGGTTGACCCTGGTCTCACTCGGCGCCTTGGAGTGTTGGACCCCGACCATTGTCGGCTCTGGTTCCCAGGATGGCCTTGGTACCAAACCGGTGGAGGTCGCCAACCCCCTGGTCAAAGAGGAGTCTGCATTGCGGACGAGCCTGCTCTCGGGCCTGTCGGCCGCAGCGGCTCGGAACCTCGCAAGGGGCGTAGGTCGCCTGCGGTTGTTCGAGATCGGCAGGGTCTTCGGCGTTGGCGAGGAAGAATCCGTGAAGGAGCGGGAGACGGCTGCACTTCTGGTGATTGGCGAGGAGGATGTGGCGGCCCAGGCGGTGCTGGCCTGGAGGTCCATCGAGGCGGCTTTGGGCCTGCAGCGTTGCCGCCTGGCCAGGACAGAGGCCCCCGGGATGCACCCGGGTCGTTGTGCAGAACTCCGGGCGCCGGACGGTTCACCCCTGGGGGTGGTCGGGGAGATGGATCCGGATCTCGCCGAAAAGCTGCTGGGGGTGCCGCGGAGAGCCGGGTGGCTGGAGCTGGACTTGGACCGGCTTTGGGCCTCGCCGCGCCGGGCTGAGCAGGTGGTCGCCCCCAGCCGTTTCCCCTCGGCCGAGTTCGACCTCGCCTTCACGGTCTCAGAGGAGGTCGCAGCCTACGAAGTTGAAGAGGTGCTGGCCGCCGCAGCCGGGAGCGCATTGGAGTCCCTCTCGCTCTTCGACGTCTACCGCGGAGCGGCCGTTGAGGCCGGGGAGCGCAGCCTCGCCTGGCATTTGCGCTTTGCCGAGCAGGACCACACTCTTACAGACGCCGAGGTCTCCTCCTACAGGCAAACATGCGTGGAGGCTGTAGAGGCCGCCGGCATGGGGCGGTTGCGGTCCTAGGCGCCGCTTTGGCCAAAGGGTTCAAGGTAGAGGTCGGAGTCGGAGTCAAGGCGACCCTGTTCCAGGTCCTCGGCCAGGGACTCCAGGGCGGGCCCCATATGCACCCCGAGGTGCTCCAGTACCGGTGGTGGCAGCGAACCAAGCAGGCATAGCCCGATCAGCTGTGCGACCTCGTCGTCCGCCCCGGCGGCCAGTTCCTCCAGTGCGGAGAGGATTTCAAGGGTGACTTGATGGGACTCGAAGCCCGAGCAGAGCACGTCTGCCACCACGGCGAGGACTGACTCCTCATCGGTGAGGCTGACGTCTTCCTCGGATGCAGCCAAGTCGACCGCAAGGGATGGCACTTTCGTCAATAGCGCCGTTGCCAAGCCGCCCGGGACTGGTAGATCACTACGCATGTGATGATATTACCATGACTTTCGCTAAATAACTATTGAAAGTCGATACGGTGTCCTGTATGATCATGCGTCAATGAGAGAGCCGGGCAAGCTGAAGGTCGCAGTGGTGGGAGCATCGGGATATGTGGGGGGTGAGCTGTTGCGCCTTTGCCTGTCCCACCCCCGCTTCGAGGTTGCTGCGGCCGTAGCGGACAGCCAGGCGGGCCAACCAATTGCATCGCTTTCGCCCAATTTGAAACCAGGGGTGGGGGAGAGGCGCCTGGAAGGGCTCGCCCTGGCCGAACTGGCGGGGCTGGACGTGGTTTTCTTGGCCCTGCCTCACGCCGTCTCGGCAGCCATAGTCCCCGAGTTGATTGGAAGAGTTGGCCACATCGTCGACCTTTCGGCGGCGTTTCGCCTCAAGGATCCTGCTGCGTATCCCTTGTGGTATGGCTTCGATCATCCGGCTCCCGAATTGCTGGGCCGTGCGGTGTATGGGATGCCTGAGTTGGACCGGGCGAAGCTGGCCGGAGCCGAACTCGTGGCCGCCGCCGGTTGTTATGTAACCGCCGCATCGCTTGGCCTTGCTCCCCTTGTGAAAGCTGGCTTGGCGCAGCCGGGGGGGATAATCGTGGATGCCGCCAGTGGGGTATCGGGGGCCGGGCGGACTACCTCGACCGAGACCCAGTTCTGCACCGTGGACGGGGGGCTATCCGCATATGCCATAGCAAGCCACCGCCACACCCCCGAGATGGAGCAGGCAATCGGAGCTTCGGGCTTGCTTTTCACGCCTCATCTCGCCCCGATGAGCCGCGGCATCCTTGCGACGTGCTATGCCCATCCCACCGGTGCAGTTGTTGGGGAGTCCGGCTCAGAGGTGCTGGCCGACGCCCTACGCGCCGCGTACGCAGAGGAGCCCTTCGTTGTGGTGTCAGAACGGCCGCCGAGCACCAAGGCCACCGTTGGGAGCAACGCCGTCCATGTCTTTGCGGCCTTTGACCGCCGCAGCTCGAAGGTGATAGTGGTGTCCGCTCTGGACAACCTGGTCAAGGGGGCGGCGGGCCAGGCGGTGCAGTGCGCGAACGCGGCCGTGGGAATCGGGGAGGAGATTGGTTTGTCGGCACTTGGCCTTTACCCATGAGCGATTCGGGATCTGCCCGGGAGGGGCGGCTTGCCTCGGCGGCGGCCAAAGCGGCGGTGCTGGTTGAGGCGCTGCCGTGGATGCGGCGCTTCCAGGGCGCGACGGTTGTCATAAAGCACGGTGGGGCGGCGATGGCCTCGAAAGAGGCCGGGGCGCTGGCTTCTTTCGCCCAGGACGTCGTGCTGCTCGCTTCGGTGGGCCTGCGGCCGGTGGTGGTCCATGGCGGCGGCCCGCAGATCGGCGTCTGGATGGAACGGCTGGGCAAGGAGCCGGTGTTCGTGAACGGGCTGCGGGTCACCGACTCCGAGACGCTCGAGATAGCACGCATGGTGCTGGTCGGGAAGGTCAACCGGGAGATCGTCGGAGCCATCAACGCCTACGGCCAGCTGGCTGTAGGGTTGTCGGGTGAGGATGCGGGCTTCATACGGGCGAGCGCGCACCCCGGCGAGCTTGGATACGTGGGCGAGGTGGAGGCGGTGGACCCCACCATCATCACCCGGCTCACCTCCCAGGGGCTGATCCCGGTGGTCGCCACCATCGCCTCGGATGCCAGGGGCCAGGCCTACAACATCAATGCAGACTCGGTGGCTGGTGCGCTGGCGGAGTCTTTGGGCGCCGACAAACTCATCTACCTCACCGACGTGGACGGCATTCGGGCGGACCGCAATGACCCGGCCAGCGTGCTTCGGGCCATTTCGCCCCAGGAGTTGGAGGACTTTGTGGCCTCGGGAGCGGTGGAGGGGGGGATGCTCCCCAAGGTCGAGTCGGCTTTGAGGGCATTGCAGCGGGGAGTGCGGAGTGTCCACATACTCGACGGCACGCTTCCCAGGGCGCTGTTGGTCGAGGTGTTCACAGACGAGGGCATCGGAACGATGATCACCGCCCGGGGGAGCCAAAGGGTTGGGGAGGCGAAATGACCAGCTTTGTTGACGAGGGTCTCATGCCCACCTATGCGCCGGCCCCGGTCCGCTTTGTGCGAGGGGAGGGCAGCTGGCTATGGGACGAGGACGGGAAACGATACCTCGACTTCCTCTCCGGCATCGCGGTCACGTCCCTCGGGCATTGCCATCCCAGGGTCACAGAGGCGGTCCGCTCCCAGGCGGGCCGTCTTTGGCACGTATCCAACCTCTTTCACAACGAGTTGGCTCCCCGCCTGGCTGTCCGCATCGACGAGCTCGTCGGGGGCGGCGGGAAGGTGTTTTTCTCCAACTCCGGGGCCGAGGCCAACGAGGCTGCCATCAAGCTTGCGAGGCGCTTCGGGGGGCATGGTCGACACCGGATCATCGCCGCATACAACAGCTTCCACGGCCGGACCCTGGCTGCATTGGCCGCTACCGGACAACCTTCGAAATGGGAGGGCTTTCAGCCGCTGCCCGAGGGCTTTGTCCACGTCCCCTATGGCGACATCTCTGCTTTGGACGCCGCTTTGGACGGCAGCGTGGCAGCGGTGATGCTGGAGGCCATCCAGGGCGAGGGCGGTGTAGTTGTTGCCCCGAATGGCTACCTCGCCGAGGTGGCGAGGCTTTGTCAGCAG
>JAKAOS010000070.1 GCA_021823165.1 Actinomycetes bacterium
CAAAGAGGTGTTGGCAAAGCGCAGGATGATCCGCGCCTTCCGGAGGGAGCCACTGCCAACGGAACTTGTCGACGAGCTGTTGGAGGCGGCAACTCGGGCCCCGTCGGCGGGGAACACCCAGGGCTGCCACTTCGTGGTGCTTCAAGGCGGCGAGACCTGCAGGGCTTGGGAACACATCACCACCCCTGAGTGGCGAGCCAACTCCGCCCGGCGCACCCTGCTGGATGCCCCTGTGGTCATTATCCCCTGCTTTTCCCCCACCCCCTACTGCCAGCGCTACGCCGAAGAAGACAAAGCGGCATCGGGGCTTTCGGACCCAAACGCCTGGCCCATCGAGTTCTGGCAGGTGGACGCGGCCTTTGCCACGATGACCCTCCTCCTCAAAGCCACCGACGCCGGCCTGGGAGCGGCCTTGGTGGGAATCTTCAGAGGCGAAAGCGCCCTAATGGAAGAACTTGGCGCGCCAAGTGGAATGCGGCCGCTCGGGCTGGTGGCCCTGGGGTGGCCCGCTCCCAGTCATCCCTCGGCATCCCTCGGCCGCAAGCGGATCCCACTAGCCGACCGGGTGCACCGAGGCGGGTGGGCGGCAAAGGGGAAGGATCAGGACCCCAAGATCGCCGGCAGCGTCTCAGATACATCACCGGGGACCACCAAGGAGGCGAGTGCGTCATAGGGGGTGGGCTGGCCGTTGCAGATGACGAGGTCGGCATGGCCCATGGCAGCCCGGGCCACAAGACCCGCCGCCGGATGCACGGTGAGGCTACTGCCCACCGCCACGACCACCTCGGCCTCCCCCAGGATCTCCTCCGCGCGCTGGAGGAGCAGGGGATCCAGCTTCTCACCGAATCCCACAGTGTCTGAACTCAGCACCCCTCCGCAGTTACCACAGCTGGGATCGGGGTCCCCGGCTCGCACCCGGTCAAGGGTCTCGCTCATCTCGCGGCGCTCTCCACAGGACAGGCACCTGCTGCGCCACATGGTCCCGTGCAGTTCCACCACCTTCTCCTCGCCCAGACCAGCGGCCTGGTGCAGCCCGTCGATGTTCTGGGTCACCACCCCACAGAGCCGCCCAGCCACCTCCAGGTCGAGGATGCAGATGTGGCCTGCGTTTGGCTTCGCCTGCCACATCGGAGACGCCAACCGGCGCTGCCAAGCCCGCTGGCGGAGATCCGCCTCGGCTGCGTATATCGCTGTGTGCGAGCCACGCATGGCGTCGGGATCCGCCGTCCATGACCCATTGGGCCCCCGGTAGTCGGGTATTCCCGACCCGGTGGAAAGCCCCGCCCCGGTGAAAAGAGCCACCGAACAAGCGGCCCCGACCAGCTCTCTGGCCTGCACAATGCACTCCCCGGCCTGCGCCGTTGGCTGCCCAGGACCATTGGCCGCAACGAACATGGGGGCAACCTACCCGAGCCACGAGCCCCAATGCACACCTGGGCATCGGAGCCGGGTCCGAGGTGGATTCGTCGAGGATACGGAGCACGCTGTTGGCCAGCTTCGCCTTGCACCTTGGTGACAAGGCAAATTTACCCATGGCCTCGGTGAATGGCCGGCCGGCCGATGGAACCCAAGCGCGTTCTCTTCTGTAGCCATTGCCAATGCATGATCATGATGGGTAATGTCATTACATGACTTCTCCTACAGTTTCGCTCGGGCACATTCCCAACCCCGGCAGCCGGCTTGGGGCCATCTTCACTACGGGCCGGCTCAGGGTGATAGCGATGGCCGACCCCCTTTACGACAGGATCGGACACGACCCCCGGAGTTGGTATGTGGAGACCTTTTGGCTCGGCACCCTGGGCCCATCCACCACCTGGCTCCTGCGTCACGTGGCGGCCGAGTTGGAACTCAGGCCGGCGGGTTTCGATATGGAAGTCGCCTCGGTCGCCCGGCGGATCGGCGTCGGGCACCGCCACGGGGCCAACTCTCCGATCTGGAGGGCCATTGCCAGGGCGGTGCAGTTCAACATGGCCCAGGTATCCGAAGATGGCTGCATGGCCTTCCGGCGCAGGTTGCCTCCCCTATCGGCTCGCCAGGTCTCCCAACTACCCGAATCCCTCAGGGCCGCGCACCCTGCGCCAGGCGTTGCCAGCGAACGGGCCAAGCAGCTGGCCGCCTCCCTATTGGCCCTGGGTGAAGAACCCGAAAAGGTGCGCTTTCAACTCGAGCGCTGGCGCATCCCCTGTGCAGCCCAGGCCGTCGCCTGGGCAAGTGCCCAGCAGAACAATCACAACGCCGCCGGGTCCAAAGAGGACGCCAGCCGCACCAGCGTACGTACGCCGAACCCGCTCCCACCCTTGTGCTGATACCCGCGCTCCTCGTGGCTGCGGGCCGGTCCCGCAATGTCGAGATGCGCCCATGGCACCTCGCCGACGAACTCGGCCAGCAGTAGTGCCGCTGCGGTCGCACCGGCCTGGCCGGGAGCTCCGATGTTCTTCATGTCGGCGACCTCTGAGTCGATGTGCGACCTGTACTCCGGGGCCAGGGGGAGGGGCCAGATCTTTTCTCCTGCAGCCTCAGCGGCGGCCTTCAGTTGGGACCCTATGCCCTCCCCATTGCTGAATACTCCCGCTATGTCCCTACCCAGGGCGACGACGCAGGCTCCGGTAAGGGTCGCCAGGTCCACGATTGCGGCGGGATTTTGCTCGGCAGCCAGGCTCAGGGCGTCGGCCAGGACCAGCCGGCCTTCTGCGTCGGTGTTCAGCACCTCTATCGTCTTGCCGTTGCGGGCACGCAGGACGTCACCGGGTTTGGTGGCAGACCCACTAGGCATGTTCTCCGAAAGTGCCAAGATGCCCACCACCCGGGCCCTGACGCCGAGGCGGGCCATCGCCGAAAGTGCTCCCAGAATCGCAGCAGCCCCGCTCATGTCGGTCTTCATTGTCTCCATACCGCCCGCCGGCTTGAGGGACAGTCCTCCGGAGTCAAAGGTGATCCCCTTGCCGACCAGGGCGAGAGGCGGTGTCCCCTCGGTCCCGGGGGCTTCGTAGGTGAGCTTCAGGAGCCGGGGAGGCCTGGCTGAACCGGCGCCCACACCGGCAAGGCCGCCAAGGCCCTCCTCTTTGATCCGCACCTCGTCCCAGACCTCGACTCCCAGACCGACGCTCTGGGCCACCTCGGCCGCCAGTTCACAAAAGCGCTGTGGGTAGAGGTCTCCGGCGGGATCGTTTACGAGGTCCCTCGCCAAGTTGACACCCTGGGCCACCACCGAGGCCCTCTCGATCGCCGCATCGGCCTCGGCTTCGGAGAGCGGGCCCTGGTCTCCGAGTGTGAAAGAAACGCTCCCTAGGCGGCATGGCCGGGGATCGGTCTTGTGTTTGCCATAGGAGTAGGAAGCCAGCAATACTCCCTCGGCCGCAGCAGCAATCATCTCGTTGGGATCTGGGAGCAGGGGAACCCCGGCCAGGTCCACCAGGAGGCTCTCGCAGTCCCAGGCTGAACGCACGATCTCAGCAAGCACCCGGCGAAGCTTTTCGGCGTCCAGTGTTTCCTTCCGGCCGGCACCGGCCAGGATCAAAAGAGTGCTCTGCTCACCGGGCATCACAACGGCTTCGCCCGGTTTGGCCTGAAAGCGGCGAAGGCGAAGGAATTCGCTGGAAGCCCCACCAGTGGCTTCCTGTTCTCCCTCGAAGACAACCCTGGCAAGCGCCTGGGCCGGAGCCGGGGTGGCCTTTGTGACCCTTATTTCCAACGTCACTTGGTCTCCTTGTGCAGTTTGGCTGGCTCGCCTTTGGGTGCGGCCACGTTCTTTGCGCCTTTGGGTCCACGCCTTGGGAGTCCAGAGTCGGATGGATCGGCCATTTGGTGCTCTGGGCCCTCTTCCCATCTCGCCAGGATCCAACAGAGGTCGGACAGCCGGTTCAGGTAGATCGGAGCGAAGGAGCCGTGTTCCTCCCTGGCCATCTCCAGAGCAAAGACCCTACGCTCCGCCCGTCTCACCACGGCCCGGGCGAAGTCCAATGCGGCCGCTGGGCGGCTTGTGCCGGGGATGACGAAGCCCTTCGGCATCTCGACTCGATCCGAGACGCAGTCGATGTGCTCCTCCAGCCTCAGCACCATTTGCCCGGTGACGAGGCTCTGGGCTGCGACAAGCTTGTGGCGGTTGACAGGCGCCGTGGCCACCTCGGCCATGAGTATCCATAGATGCCGTTCGGCCTCTGTGAGGATCTCGGAGGTCGCAACAGTGGGTTCGGCCGCCCTGGCCACACCGAGTGCGGCCTGGGCCTCATCCACCGCTCCCAGGGCTTCGACGATCTCCCCGTCCTTGGCCGCGCGGCCACCGAAGAAGAGCCCGGTTTCTCCCTGATCGCCGGTGCGGGTATAGAGCCTCACTTTGGCTGAACGATAACCGAAGCCGAGCCCAAATGTGTCCCCAACCCGGCTCGGAGACCTGGGCCGATAGCCTGGGATGCAGCAATGGCTGACTACTTGGACCTGCTTAGAGAACGTGTCGTCGTGTTCGACGGTGCGATGGGAACCAACATCCAGCAAGCAGACCTCGGACCGGACGACTTCGGGGGGGCTGAACTGGAGGGCTGCAACGAGGTTCTGGTCCGCACCAAACCCGAGGTGATCGCGGCAGTTCACGATTCCTTCCTTGCCGTGGGTGTCGATGTGGTCGAAACCGACACCTTCGGCGCCTTCGGCCCCGTGCTTGCCGAATACGGGCTGCAGGACGAGGCATACGAGCTCAACCTTGCCGCCGCCCGCATCGCCACCGAGGTCGCCTCGGACTACTCCACCCCGACAAGACGGCGCTACGTCGCCGGCAGCATGGGGCCGGGAACCAAGCTCCCCACGCTCGGCCAGATCAGCTTCGAGACCCTTGCAAACGCCTATGAGCTGCAGGCATCTGCCCTCATCGAGGGCGGAGTCGATCTTTTGCTCATCGAAACCGTCTACGACCTGTTGCAGGCCAAGGCGGCCATCGTCGGCTCACGTGCCGCCATGAGGCGGGCCGGCCGGCAGCTTCCCATCCAGGCTCAGGTCACAATGGAGCTCACCGGCCGCATGTTGGTGGGAACAGAGATATCGGCCGCCCTGGCCTCTCTGGAGGCAATGCGACCCGATGTGATCGGCATCAACTGCGCCACGGGGCCCACAGAGATGGGCGAGCATCTCCGGCACCTGTCGGCTCATTCCCGGAGGCACATCTCCTGTCTCCCCAATGCGGGCCTGCCGTCGGTGGTGGACGGGCACATGCACTACGACCTGACCCCCGAGGGCCTGGCATCTGCCCAGGAACGCTTCGTGAAGGAACTGGGGGTCGGGATTGTCGGCGGGTGCTGCGGCACCACTCCGGAGCACCTCAAAGCGGTGGTGGAGCGATGTGGCTCGTTGGAGCCAATGCGCCGGTCCGTAGATTTCGAGCCAGGGGCCGCCTCCATCTACAGCCACGTCAGTTTCCACCAGGACAACGCGGTGCTGGCCATCGGGGAGCGGGCCAATGCCAATGGGTCCAAGCGCTTCCGGGAGGCGATGCTCGCAGGCGACTGGGACACCTGTGTCTCCATCGCAAAGGATCAGGTCCGAGAGGGTGCACACCTCATCGACCTCTGCGTCGACTACACCGGGGCCGACGGCAGGGCGGACATGGAGGAGCTCTCCTCCCGGCTCGCCACCGCCTCGACCCTGCCAGTGGTGGTGGACACCACCGAGGCGGAGGTGGCAGAGGTTGCCCTGCGCCATCTCGGCGGGCGGGCGGTGCTCAACTCGGTCAACCTGGAGGACGGGGATGCCAAAGGGACGCGCTTTGACAAGTTCCTGACCCTCGCCTCCACCTACGGAGCCGCCGTCGTCTGCACCTGCATCGACGAGGAGGGCCAGGCCCGGGACGCGGACTGGAAGCTCCGGGCCGCCAAAAACATTGTTTCCAAAGCCGTCGAAAAATACGGGCTGGAACCCTCCGACCTCTTGATCGACCCTTTGGCCCTGCCGCTCTCGACGGGGATGGAGGAGAGCCGCCGGGATGGCCTGGAGACCATCGAGGCCATCCGGCGCATCAAATCGGAACTTCCCGGGGTTGGGACCGTGATCGGGCTATCCAACGTCAGCTTCGGCCTCTCCCCTGCGGCAAGGGAGGCCCTCAACAGCGTATTTTTGCACCACTGCATGGAGGCGGGGCTGGATGCCGCCATCCTGCACGCCGGACGCATCGCACCGCTTGCAAAGATCCCCGAGGAGGTCCGCCAGGCATGCGATGACTTGGTCTTCGACCGGCGGAGGGAGGGATATGACCCCCTGTCTGCCCTCATCGCCGCCACCGAGGGAGCGACCAAGACGGTTGGCATCAAAGAGGACCGCAGCGGCTGGCCGATAGAGCGCCGCCTGGAGCAGCGGATAGTGGACGGAGATCGCAACGGGATAGAGGGCGAGCTTGCCGAGGCCATGGAGCAGGGCTGGGCACCTTTGGCCCTTGTCAACGAGGTGTTGTTGGAGGGGATGAAGACCGTAGGGGAGCTGTTTGCATCGGGGGAGATGCAGCTTCCCTTCGTGCTTGGTTCTGCCGAGACCATGAAGTGCGCGGTCTCCTGGTTGGAGCCGCACATGGAACGCTCCGACCAGGGAGGACGGGGACGGGTCGTGCTCGCCACCGTCAAGGGCGACGTCCACGACATCGGCAAGAACCTGGTGGACATCATCCTCACCAACAACGGATACGAGGTCCACAACCTCGGGATCAAGGTGAGCCTTGCAGAGATGCTCGCCAAGGCCGACGAGGTCAAAGCCGACGCCCTGGGAATGAGCGGGCTCCTGGTTAAGTCGACGCTCATCATGAGGGAAAACCTGGAGGAGCTGAACGCCATGGAGCGTCACGATCTCCCGGTGATCCTGGGCGGGGCGGCTCTCACCCGCAGCTACGTGGAGCGTGACCTCCGCCAGGTCTACAACGGCCGCCTCTTCTACGGAAAAGACGCCTTCGAGGGCCTGCGCACCATGGACCGGCTGATGGAACTGTCGAAAAGCGGACAGGACGACCCGGCCTTCGGCAGGGAGATCCTCCAGCGCCGGATGCCGCCCAGGCGCTCTGAGCAGCAGGCAGAACTCTCCGATGAGGACCTCCCCCGCCCCTCCCCGCAGGTGGCAAGGGACAACTTTGTGTTCCAACCACCCTTTGTGGGAACCAGGGTGGCCAAGGGGATCGAGATAGACGAGATTGCCGCACACCTCAACGAGACGGCACTCTTCCGCAACCAGTGGGGCTACCGCCCCGAGGCTGGCGAGGACGATGCGGCTTTCAAGGCACGTGTGCGGTCCGTGCTGCGTTCAGAACTCGATCAGGCAAAGGCGGCGGGGATCCTCCGCCCCCAGGTCGTCTGGGGCTACTTCCCGGCCAACTCCGACGGTGACGACCTGATTGTCTTCAAAGACGAACAACGCTCAGAGGAACTCACCCGGTTCCACTTCCCCCGCCAGCGAAAGGATCCCTGGCTCTGCATCGCCGACTTTTTCCGGCCCCTGGACTCTGGCGAGATTGACTGGGTCGCCTTCCACGTCGTGAGCATGGGATCCGATGTCTCGGCCGCAACGGCCCGGTTGTTTTCGGAGAACCGTTACTCCGAATACCTCCGCCTGCACGGACTGGGCGTCGAGATGGCCGAGGCGCTGGCGGAGCTGTGGCACAAGCGCATCCGCCAGGAGTGGGGCTTTGTCGACGAGGACGGGCCGAGCCTGGCGGGCCTGTTCCGTCAGCAATACCGGGGCGGCCGTTACTCCTTCGGATATCCCGCATGCCCCCGCCTGGAGGACAACGAGACTGTTGTGAGGCTGCTGGACGCCTCCCGCATCGGGGTGGAAGTGTCCGAGGGATTCCAACTCCACCCCGAGCAGACAACACTCGCCCTTATCTGCCATCACCCACAGGCAAAGTATTTCGTTGCCGGTTGAGCCAGAATCGGCGCGTCTGGCCTGTGATTCAAAACGCTTGTTCACATCCAAGACACGCATAAAGCAACCACTTGGCCCCGCGTTGGCCTATCATCGCCTATCGCCGTTGGTGGCTCTTGCGGCGGGGGGGAATTTTTTGAGAGCCAAGAGGAGGTTGCCGTGACATCCGGACAGCAAGGGAACGGCCTCCGGCGGGTAATGAACCGCCTGGACCTGACCATGGCCGGTCTCGGTGCGATAATCGGTTCGGGTTGGCTATTTGGGGCGATGGTCGCCTCGTCAATGGCCGGCCCGGCGTCAATATTTGGATGGCTGATCGGAGGCATTGCGGTGCTTCTGATCGGCCTTGTATATGCAGAGTTAGCGGGCATGTTGCCCGAAGCGGGCGGTATTGCCCGATATCCACATTTCACCCATGGCAGTCTCACGGGATGGATGATGGGCTGGGGAGCATTCCTGTCCTATTCCTCCGTGCCCGCCATAGAGGCCGAGGCGGTCACCCAGTACGCCTCGCATTACCTTCCCGCACTGGCGCCCAAGGGCCATGCCCTTGTTTCACCGGCCGGGATGGCTCTGAACATCGTTTTGGTGGTCGTCTTCTTCGGGATCAACTCCCTGGGCGTCAAGGTCTTTGCCAAGACGAACACCACCGTTACGCTGATAAAGGCGATCATGCCGACCGCCACGGTGATCGTTTTGCTGTTTGCCGCCCACAACTGGGGCAACATCACTTCGCATGCCACCGGAGGCTTCGCACCCTTCGGGGTCGCAGGGGTATTGAAGGCCGTGGGACTTTCCGGCATCGTCTTTTCCTTCCTGGGTTTCCGCCAGGCAGTTGACCTTGCGGGGGAGGCAAAGAACCCTCAGCGCGACGTGCCCAAGGCCATCATCGGTGCGGTTGGCTTCGCTATCGTGCTCTATGCCCTTTTGGAGCTGGTCTTCGTCGCCGCACTCCCCCACTCGGATCTGGCCAATGGTTGGGCAAAGCTCTCCCTGAGCGCGCCGTTTGCTCAGCTGGCATCGGCCCTCTCGCTCGGCTGGCTGGCAATTCTGCTCTACGCGGATGCTGTCATCTCCCCCGCGGGAACCGGAAACGGCTATACAGCCTCCTCGGCCCGGGTGCTTTACGCATTGGGGAACAACCGCTACCTCCCCAAGGTGTTCACATCTACGAACTCCGCCAATGGGGCGCCGTTGGTCTCACTGGCCTTTGGCGCGTTGTTCTCCATCCTCTACCTCCTGCCCTTCCCCAGTTGGGCAACCCTGGTCGGGGTGATCTCGGCTTCGACGGTGTTCACCTACATCATCGGCCCCATCTCGGCAGGCGTGCTGCGCAGGACTCACCCGAATGCAAAGCGGCCCTTCCGCTTGGGCGGTATGGAGATCATCGGGCCAGCTGCGTTCATGATCGGCAGCCTCATCATCTACTGGACGGGGTGGAAGACCGACTGGAAGCTGGTCGTGGCGATCCTGGGCGGCACCATCGTCTGGGCGATAGCAAATGCCGGGGCCAAAGCGGGAACGATCCACAAGATCGACGCTGCGTCGATCGCCTCCTCGGCGTGGCTCTTCGGCTACCTGATCTTCATGCTGGCGGCCACCTACTTCGGATCGGCCCGATTCGGCTCGCCCTACAACCACTCCAAGGGACTGATTCACTACCCCTTTGACCTGATTGCGGTGGCCCTGATCTCCCTCGCCTTCTACTACTGGGGCGTTGCGAGCGGGAGGGCAACGCCCGAGACAGAAGCCGCTCTCCAAGAGGCCCTGTCGCTTGAGGCCACAGCCCCGAGCTTCTCACCGGCCCACAGCCTCGCCTCGGACAAGTCCGCCGGGACAGAGGGACTGGGGACTGCAGGAGCCTGACCCCAGCCAAGTTGGACTGCACAACCCAAGTTGGAATGCACTACAGCCCCGGCCCCACGGCCGGGGCTGTTGCATCTTTGGTACTCAGAGCACCACAAGATCCCTCGGGCTGTTGTTCAACAGCTCGGGGCCCGAAGCTCCCAGCGCGACGATGTCTTCCAGCCGCACTCCGAAACTGTTTGGGATATAGATGCCCGGCTCGATGGAAAAGACATTCCCCTCCTCTAAGAGGTCGTGATTTCCCTCGGCGATATAGGGGGCCTCGTGCTCCTCGATGCCGATACCGTGCCCGCAACGGTGCACGAAGTACTCCCCGAAGCCGGCCTCTTCGATAACCGACCGGGCGGCGAGGTCCACCGAGGAACACCCTGTTCCTGCAAAAGCGGCCGCCAAGGCAGCCTGGCGAGCCCCCTCTACCACGGCATGCACCTCCATCTGCAGCGCCGTGGCCCTCCCCACGGCAACGGTGCGGGTGGTGTCCGAACAGTAGGGGGTGGAGTCCCAAAGCACCGCTCCCCCGAAGTCGCACACCACCAAATCACCCACGTGGATGCGAGCGGAACCGGGATGGTGATGCGGACTGGCACCGTTGGGCCCGGCTGCGACTATGGCGAAGTTGACCCTGTCATGCCCCGCCTCCAACAGAAGGCGGGAGATTTGCCCAGCAACCTCAGCTTCGGTGCGCCCAACCAGGGGAATCTCCCCCGCCAGGAGCGCCAGGGCCACCTGGTCGGCCTGAGCACCTGCGGCGCGTAGCGCAGCCAGCTCCCCAGCGTCCTTTCTGGCCCGCAAGGGCCCAAAGAGGCCACCCGCGCTCGAAAAGGCCGCCTTTGGCGCCCTGGCCTGCAACCCAAGCAAAAAGCTCGACCAGGTCCGGTCCGTCACCGCCACCCGTTCCGCCGATCCCAGCATCGCAGCCACGATGTCCAGCGGATCCTCCCACTCCTGCCAAGCGAGCACCGAGAACAGCCCGGACCGTTCGATCACCCTGGGCGCCTCCAGGCGTGGAATGACCAAAACCGGATCGGATCCCACCCTCACCACGAGCATCGTGAGACGCTCCAGCGGCATTGCCTCATAGCCGATCAGCCAGGGAAGCTCGGGACCGGCTGCGCACAAAACGGCGTCTATTCCCTTTTCGCTCATCCTCCTGGTCACCGCGGCGATCCGGGCAGCAAAGCCCGGGGCTTGGCCGGGGCCCGGCTCCTTCGGCTCGCTTGGCATCGGGAGGATCAGCCAGTGGCCGCTGCGGCCGAGGCTGCGGAGGATGAAGCGTGGTAGCTGGAACGGACCAACGGTCCCGCCTCTATGTGACCAAATCCCATCTGCCGGCCCACCTCCTCCAGCGCCGC